>NZ_JAMXAX010000082.1 GCF_023913775.1 Acidovorax facilis | reverse complement strand
CGCAGTTCTGGCAACCCCGGCAACCGCCATGGCAGCCGCGCGGCGCCGTTCCAGCGCCGCATGGTGGACAGCCCCAACGACAACAACAACCCCTTGAGAGACCATGAACATCCTGATCGTTGACGATGAAGCCCTTGCGCGCAGCCGCCTGAGGACCCTGTTGGCCGATTGCGCCCAGGCCCAGCCCGCTCAGCGCATGACGGTGGCCGAGGCCTCCAACGCGAGCGAAACCATGGCACTGCTGGGCCCCACGGGCGGACGGGGTTTTGACCTGGTGCTGCTCGACATCCACATGCCCGGCCAGGACGGCCTGGCCCTGGCCCACACACTGCAGACCCTGCCCCAGCCCCCGGCGGTGGTGTTTGTGACGGCCCACGCCGACCACGCCGTGAGCGCGTTCGAGCTGGACGCCACCGACTACCTGACCAAGCCCGTGCGCCGCGAACGCTTGCAGCAGGCACTGGCCAAGGCGCAGCGCAGCGCACGCCCTTCCGCACCCGCCCAGGCGCCCAGCCTGCCCGAAGGCGAAACCCTGCTGATCCAGGACCGGGGCCGCACCGAACGCCTGCCCCTGGCCGAGGTGCTGTACTTCAAGGCCGAGCAGAAGTACGTGACCGTGCGCACCACCACCCGCAGCTACATCATGGACGGCTCGCTCAGCGAGATAGAAACCAAGTTCGCCCCGCGCTTCCTGCGCATCCACCGCAATGCGCTCGTGGCCCGCCGCGCCGTTCGTGCACTGGAGAAACACTACGACCCCGAAGAAGGCGAAGGCTGGGCGGTGCGGCTGCAGGGATCCACCGAATTGCTGGCGGTCTCCCGCCGGCAAGTAGCGGCTGTGCGAGAGGAGTTGGCGCGCTGATTTTGGCCGCTAGCGCTTGATAGACAAGCGCAGATAGCTATTAATTTAATAGCAATTCCTCAATACACCTCGGGCACGTACATGCTCGCGGGCACCGGCTGACGCAGGTATTCGGGGTTGCGCACCCGCTCGGGCAGCACCACGGTCGGGTGGGGCACGTCCTGGTAGGGCAGTTGCGACAGCAGGTGGGCGATGCAATTGAGGCGGGCCTTTTTCTTGTCCACCGCCTGCACGACCCACCAAGGCGCCTCAGGGATGTGGGTACGCTCCAGCATCGTCTCTTTGGCCTTGGTGTAGGCCTCCCAGCGCACGCGGCTTTCCAGGTCCATGGGGCTGAGCTTCCACTGCTTGAGCGGGTCGTGGATGCGGCCCAGAAAGCGCAGATGCTGCTCTTCGTCGGTGATGGAGAACCAGTATTTGACGAGTGTGATGCCCGAGCGCACGAGCATCTTTTCAAACTCAGGCACGGTGCGGAAGAACTCTTCGTATTCGTCGTCGCTGCAAAAGCCCATCACCCGCTCGACGCCCGCACGGTTGTACCAGCTGCGGTCAAACAGCACCATCTCGCCGGCCGCAGGCAGGTGCGCCACATAGCGCTGAAAGTACCACTGGGTGCGCTCGCGGTCGTTGGGCGCAGGCAGTGCCGCCACACGGGCCACGCGCGGGTTCAGGCGCTGGGTGATGCGCTTGATCACGCCGCCCTTGCCGGCTGCATCGCACCCCTCGAACAGGATCACCACCTTCTGGCGGCTGTGCTGCACCCAGTCCTGCAGCTTGACCAGCTCGCCCTGCAGATGGAACAGGTCCTTGAAATACTGCTGGCGCGCCAGCTTGTCCGTGGGCTGGAGTTCCCCCAGGTCGTCCACGTTGCGGTCCTCGATCTCCAGCTCCAACTCTTCGTCGTAGCTATCGATCAGGTCGTTGGCGATGCGCTGCATCAGCTCCTGCGTATCGAGGGTGTTGCTGTGGAACATGGGCTTCAAACCAGGCAAAGAAAGGAATGTGCCATGGTGTCGCCAGCCCGTGACAACTCCGTGACATCTGTGACATTTGTGACATTCCCGCGAAATGTCACGGCACTGTCACAGCATCAGCCGACCCTCAATGCCCGTGCCCGCTGTCGACCGCCCTCCCCACCCACCCGCCACCCTCGCTTCGGTGAACGCCAGCCTGAACTACGGGGGCGATGCCGCCGGGCTCATCTGCGGCTACCTGCTGGGCGCAGGCACCACGCCGCGCGAGGTCGATACCGTGCAGGCCGCGCAGTGGCTGGCCAACATGCGCCCGCAGGCCACGCCCGACACCCACCTCCCACAGCCACCGCAGGACACTTTCCTGTGGCTGCACTTCAACCTGAGCCACGCCCAGGCCGTGCGCTGGATGGAGCGCCATGCCGACCTGCCCGAAGCGTTTTTTGATGCGCTCAAGGACCGCTCTGTCTCCACCCGCATCGAGCGCGACGACGACACGCTGATTGCGGTGCTCAACGACGCGCACTTTGACTTTGCCTTCGAGCCCTCGGACATCGCCACCCTGTGGACCAGCGTGGCGCCGCACCTGATGGTGACGGGGCGCACCAGCCCCCTGCGCTCGGTGGACGCCCTGCGCACGGCGGTGCGCAGCGGTAATGCGCCCTGCTCCAGTGTCGCCTTGCTGGCCGAACTGATGCGCACACAGGCATCGGGCCTGGTGGACATCGTGCGCGGCGTGACCCAACGCATCGACGACGTGGAAGACGCGCTGCTGGCCGGGCGCCTGGACCAAAAGCGTGCGCGGCTCGGTGTGCTGCGGCGCCTGCTGGTGCGCCTGCAGCGGCTGCTGGCACCCGAGCCGGCTGCGCTGTTCCGCCTGCTGCAGCACCCGCCTGTGTGGATGGGCGCCGACGACGCCCAGGAGCTGCGCGACTCGACCGAAGAGTTCTCGGTGGTGCTGCGCGACATGCAGGGCCTGCAGGAGCGCATCAAGCTGCTGCAGGAAGAAATCGCCGCCAGCGTGCAAGAGGCCAACAGCCGCAGCCTCTTCGTGCTGACAGTGGTGACCGTGCTGGCCCTGCCCATCAACATCCTGGCGGGGCTGTTTGGCATGAACGTGGGCGGCGTGCCGCTGGCAGACAACGGGCATGGCTTTTGGATCATCGTGGCGGTGGTCGCGGCCTTCACGGCGGTGGCTGGCTGGCTGGCCCTGCGGGGCACGCGGGACCAGTAGCTCTGGGCGCCGGGCGCTGACGGAGCCCTCTACAATCGCGCCCCTTGCCGCTCCCGACTGCCTCCCCTGCCATGAATATCGTCGTCAACGAAGAACTCAAAGCCTACATCGAACCCCTGACCCCCGACGAGCATGAGGCGCTGGAGCGCAGCATCTTGGCCGAAGGCTGCCGTGATGCCCTGGTGCTGTGGGGCGACGTGCTGGTGGACGGCCACAACCGCTACGGCATCTGCCAAAAGCACGGCCTGCCGTTCCAGACCGTGCAAAACCCACGGTTTCAGTCGATGGAAGACGTGCACCTGTGGATGATCGACCAGCACCTGGGGCGCCGCAGCGTGTCCGATTTCCAGCGTGGTGTGCTGGCCCTGCGCAAGCGCGAGATCATGGCCGACCGCAAGGCCCGCGCCACGACTTCCACAGAAACCGAAGCAGCCACCGCTACCCCTGAAGCCCCCGAGGCAGCGGCCGCCCTGCCCGCCCCCGATCCACTCACCAGCCGCGAGTCCATTGCCCGGGCCGCCCGGCTGAGCAGCAGCCAGGTGGTGATGATCGAAAAAATCCAGAAGCAGGCCGCGCCAGAACTGGTGGCGGCGGTGAAGTCGGGCACCATCTCCATCAACGCCGCTGCGGCTGTGGCCACGCTGCCCGCCGAAGAGCAGGTGGCGGCCGTCGTGGCGGGCAAGGACGAACTCAAGCAGGCAGCCAAGCGCGTGCGCGAGCTCAACAAGCGCAAGCCGCAGCGCGAGGACGCGCCCAAGGCGGCAGAGGCTGATGACGCGCCAGGCGACACAGGCGGTGGTGCGGATGAGATCCAGATGCTGCGCCAGCGTGTGGCAGACCTGACGGCCGAGAACACCGAACTGCGCAGGCAGCTGGCACAGCTCCAGCCGGCCGATCAGCCGTTCTGACCTTGCTTCACACCGACCGCCCCACGCTGCACGGGGCGGTGGGCGTGGCTCAGCCGTTGGCGCTGCGCAGTGCGCTGAGCCGGTCAGCGATCAGGTCGATGTCCAGCCCGTCCTCGGCATGGGTCAGATAGGCTTCGAGGTCCGCCATCGCTTCAGCGGCGTTGCCGCGCTCGGCATGGGCCAGCCCCCGGTCGCGCCGCTCGCCCCAGGCGTCAGGCAGCAGCACGATGAGCCGGTCGAGCACGGTGATCAGGCGCTGCCAGTCCTGCTGCGTGCGGTGCACCTCTTTGAGGTTGCGCAGCATGCGCGCGATGATGTCGCGCGGGGTGGCAGCCTGCAGGTACAGGCCCAGTGGCACGTCGTAGTCGTCCACCAGGCCGTTGCGTCGCTTGTAGGGCTCCAGCCGCTCGGCCAGCTCTTCGCGGCTGAGGGATTGGCCCGAGATCGGATCGAGCACCACCTGGCCTTTGGGCAGCAGCACCTTGACCATGAAGTGCCCCGGGAATGCAATGCCCCGCGCATGCAGGCCCAGGCCCTGCGCCAGCTCCATCCACAACACGGCCAGGCTGATGGGAATGCCCCGGCGCGTGCGCAGCACAGCGTTGAGGTAGCTGTTTTCGGGGTCGTAGTAATTGTTGATGTTGCCGCCAAAACCCAGGTCGACAAAGAAAAACTGGTTGAGCGTGCGCAGGCGCTGCAGCGCCGGGGCATCGGCAGGCAGGCGGCGCTTGATGCGGGCGAGCAGCTGGTCCATGTCGCCCAGCAGTTGCTGCATGTCGAGCTCGGGGTATTCGTCTTGCGCCAGGCTGGCCGCGGCCTCCAGCAGCGGGAAGTGGTCATCGCTTTGCACCAGCGATGCAAAGTACTCCAGCGAGGTGGGTACGGAATAGCTCAGTGACATGGTGGTGTTGTAAGTGCCGGGGCGGGCGGCGTCAAGCGACAGAAAGCCCTTCTTGACAGGGCATTTGTGGCCTTCAGTGAAATCAGCGCCGCAACAGCTGGCGCAGCTTGAGCCCGGCTGCCCACAGCGCGCCAAAGTACAGCACGGCTGCAGCAGCCATGAGCGCCGCCAGCAACCCTATCCGCTGCAGGGTTTGCCCCCTCATTTCCACCCAGTCGAAATGCTGCGCACCCCATACCAGCAGCACGGCCAGCAAGGCGCTCGCAGCGATCACCTGCAGGGCGAACTTGCCCCACCCCGGCAGGGGCCGGTAGCTGCCGCGCCGCAGCAGACCGATCAACAGCCAACCGGCATTGATGAGTGCGCCAATGCCGATGGTCAACGTCAGGGCCGCATGCTGCAGGTAACGCACCAGCACCAGGTTCATCAACTGGGTCAGCACCAGCACCGCCACCGCAATGAGCATGGGGGTGCGCATGTCATGTTTGGCATAGAAGCCCGGCGCCAGCACCTTGATGGCCACAATGCCCACCAGGCCCACGCCATAACCCGTGAGTGCCAGGGTGGTTTGGCGCACGTCCTGGTCGCCAAAAGCCCCATAGTGGTACAGCACCGCCACCAGCGGCTCTGAAAAGACCAGCAAGGCCACCATGCAGGGCACGGACAACAGCACCACCAAGCGCAGCCCCCAGTCGAGCATGGCCGAGTACTGGTCGTCGTCCTGCTTGGCGCGGGCGCTGGCCAGCTGCGGCATCAGTACCACGCCCAATGCCACGCCCAACAGCGCGGTCGGCAGCTCCATCAAGCGGTCTGCGTAGGTGATCCAGCTCACGCTGCCTGTGGGCAGGTGCGAGGCAATCTGCGTATTGATCAGCAGGGATATCTGCGCCACGCTCACCCCCAGCAGCGCGGGCAGCATCAGCCGTACTACTTTGCGCGTGGTGGGGTCGGACCAGGCGGCACGAATGGCCGCCCAGCGCACCCCAATGCGCGGCAGCAACCCCAGGCGCACGAGCGCAGGCACCTGGATGGCCAGTTGCAGCAAGCCACCCAGCATCACCCCCGCCGCCTGGGCGTAGATGGGCTCGATGCCATGGCGGGAAAACCAGGGTGCGCCCACCGTGATGGACAGGATCAGCGCGATGTTGAGCAGCACCGGCGACGCCGCCGGCACTGCAAACTTCTTCCAGGTATTGAGAATGCCCCCCGCCAGCGCCACCAGCGACATGAAGCCGATGTAGGGGAACATCCAGCGCGTCATGGTGACGGCGGCGTCAAAGCCCTGGGGCGACTGCTTGAGCCCGCTGGCCATGCCCCACACCATCCAGGGGGCGCCCAGCACGCCAGCAATACACAGCAGCACCAGCGTCCATGCCAGCAAGGTGCCCACATGGTCGATCAGCGCATGGGCACTCTCTTCGCCCTCCTGGGCACGGGTGGCGGACAGCACCGGGACAAAAGCCTGGCTGAAGGCGCCCTCGCCCAGCACCCGCCGGAACAGATTGGGGATACGGAATGCCACATTGAAGGCGTCCGTCATGGCACTAACCCCAAAGACGGAAGCCATGAGAAGCTCTCGCACCAGCCCGGTGATGCGGGAGGCAAGGGTCAAAAGGGAAACGGTGGAGGCGGCTTTGAACAGTGACACGGGCGGGAGTGTATTCCCCCTGAGCCGCTTCGCGCCTTCCCCCAGCGGGGGACGCACCCTGTGGCCCGGCAGAGCCGGTTCCAGGGGTACGCTAGCGATGGCGCTACGCCGGTTTTGAACCCCATGGCGATGAACAAACTGCCTTGGGCTATAATCGCGGGCTTTGCTGGCATCATCCACAGACCCAAGGAACTAAATCATGGCATCCGCTAAACCCAAGAAAAAGAACCCGCGCCTGGCGTCGGGCCGCAAGCGCGTCCGTCAGGACATCAAGCTCAACGCTGCGAATACCTCGCTGCGCTCCAAATACCGTACCGCTGTCAAGAACGTCGAAAAGGCTGTTCTGGCTGGCGACAAGACCAAGGCGACCGAACTGTTCGCCAAAATGCAAGCCGTGGTGGACACCGTGGCTGACAAGGGCATCTTCCACAAGAACAAGGCTGCTCGCGACAAGAGCCGTCTGTCTGCCAAGGTGAAAGCCCTGGCACTGGCAGCCGCCTAAACCAACCCCTCCGCCTGCCCCGGCAGGCAAACAGCCCGAACGGCATGTGCCGTTCGCCGTTTGTAACGGGTGCGCTGCCAGCAAAAAAACGAATAAAACCGCCTTCGGGCGGTTTTTTCGTTTCTGGGCGGGAAGCAAGCACCGAGCCAAAGGGCCGGAGGTGTGAGGTCCCTGCTTTGGGGCAGCCCATGCTGAAATCCGTGAGAGAGCCAGCGCACAGGCCGAAAAAGACACCCCTGGCCCGCAAGCGGTCAGGCCACAAGCCGGCTCAGAGCTTGGAGGACGGGGGATCAGGCAGCAGGCAGGCTTCAGCCACCTGCAGATTGTTGTCGCGCGCGAAATTGATGACAAAGTCCCAGGCCATGGGCTCGTGGCCCTGCAGGTCGCGGTGCACCACCACACACTTCACGCCATTGAGCGTGGTGGGAATGCACCAGGGCGAGTAGCTCAGATGGCTGCCAGGGCGCGCTCCGCCGGGGCGGAAACTACTCATCACCCCGGCCAGCCGCTCGGCCCAGTCGCTGGGACGAAAGGTTTTCCCGTCGTGGGTGATGCCCTGAATAAAGATTTCTTTGGAGGAGGGGGAAACCATCGGGGATTGGAGTGGTAGTGAGCGCGCCAGACACAGGATCACTGCATGCTGCACCGCAGCGCGACATTCTAACTCTTATATAAGAGCTGGCTCCCTAAACCCTGCGTCGGGCTGCACATAGGGGCCAAAACTCAGGTAGTGCCCGCATTGCAGTGATGCGCAATCTTCAACAGCCATGCACCGGGCTCCCCCTAGAATCGTGTTTCGCTTTTTCGGGTTTCATACAGGCCACAAGCCAACCCATCACCGCACCGTCTGGAGATTTCTGCATGACCGCTACCACCCCGGCAGCTTCGCCCCACGTGATGAACACCTATGGCCGCGTACCTATCGCGCTGGCCCGTGGGCAAGGCTGCCGAGTCTGGGACGTGAACGGCAAGGAATACCTCGATGGTCTGGGTGGCATCGCCGTGAACACGCTGGGGCACAACCACGCCAAGCTGGTGCCCGCGCTGCAAGACCAGATCACCAAGCTGATCCACACCTCCAACTACTACCACGTGCCGCTGCAAGAGCAACTGGCCGCCAAGCTGGTGGAGCTGTCGGGCATGCAGAACGTGTTCTTCTGCAACTCGGGCCTGGAAGCCAACGAAGCCGCGCTCAAGATAGCGCGCAAGTTCGGCGTGGACAAAGGCATCGCCAAGCCCGAGATCGTGGTGTACGAGAAGGCCTTCCACGGTCGGTCGATTGCCACCATGTCGGCCACGGGCAACCCCAAGATCCACAGCGGCTTTGGCCCGCTGGTCGAAGGTTTCATCCGCGTGCCCATGAACGACATCGAGGCCATCAAAAAGGCTACCGAAGGCAACCCCAATGTGGTGGCCGTGTTCTTTGAAACCATCCAGGGCGAAGGTGGCATCAATTCGATGCGCGTGGAATACCTGCAGCAACTGCGCAAGCTGTGCGACGAGCGCGGCTGGCTCATGATGATTGACGAAGTGCAGTGTGGCGTGGGTCGCACCGGCAAGTGGTTTGCGCACCAATGGGCAGGTATCGTGCCCGACGTGATGCCCCTGGCCAAGGGCCTGGGCTCGGGCGTGCCGATTGGCGCGGTGGTGGCTGGCCCCAAGGCCGCCAACGTACTGCAGCCCGGCAACCACGGCACCACCTTTGGTGGCAACCCCCTGGCCATGCGCGCGGGGGTCGAGACCATCCGCATCATGGAAGAAGAAGGCCTGCTGCAAAATGCGGCCACGGTGGGCGACCACCTGCGGGCAGCGCTGCAGCGCGAACTGGGCAGCCTGCCCGGCGTGAAGGAAATTCGCGGCCAGGGCCTGATGCTGGGCATCGAACTGAACAAGCCCTGCGGCACACTGATTGGCCGCGCTGCCGAAGCCGGCCTGCTCCTGTCGGTGACGGCCGACAGCGTGATCCGTTTGGTTCCCCCGCTGATCCTGACCACCACCGAGGCCGACGAAATCGTCGCCAAACTGACCCCGCTGGTCAAAGCTATCCTGGCCGAGTAATCGGCCGGCACCGAGACACAAGCCCATGAAACATTACCTGCAGTTCAACGACCTAACCGCCGACGAATACACCTACCTGTTCGAGCGTGCCACGCTCATCAAGAAGAAGTTCAAGGCCTACGAGAAGCACCACCCCCTGGTGGACCGCACACTGGCCATGATTTTCGAAAAGGCCAGCACGCGCACGCGCGTGAGCTTCGAGGCCGGCATGTACCAACTGGGCGGCAGCGTGGTTCACCTGACCACCGGCGACAGCCAGCTGGGCCGCGCCGAGCCGATTGAAGACAGCGCCAAGGTCATCAGCCGCATGGTGGACCTGGTGATGATCCGCACCTACGAGCAGGCCAAGATCGAGCGTTTTGCCGCCAACTCCCGCGTGCCGGTCATCAACGGCCTGACGAACGAATACCACCCCTGCCAGATCCTGGCGGACATCTTCACCTTCATCGAACACCGTGGTTCCATCCAGGGCAAGACAGTGGCCTGGGTGGGCGACGGCAACAACATGGCCAATACCTGGCTGCAGGCGGCTGCGCTGCTGGGCTTCAAGGTGCATGTGAGCACACCCCGTGGCTACGAAATTGATGAGAAATTGGCCGCTGGCGCAGGTGGTACAAGCGCAAGCAGCTATCAATTTTTTAGCAACCCGCTCGAAGCCTGCCAAGGCGCCGACCTGGTCACTACCGATGTGTGGACCAGCATGGGCTACGAGGCAGAAAACGAAGAGCGCAAAAAGGCGTTTGCCGACTGGTGCGTAGACGCCGAGATGATGGCCGCCGCCAAGCCGGATGCGCTGTTCATGCACTGCCTGCCTGCGCACCGGGGCGAGGAAGTCGAGGCGGATGTGATCGACGGGCCGCAGTCCGTGGTGTGGGATGAGGCAGAAAACAGGATGCACGTGCAGAAGGCACTCATGGAGTACCTTCTGCTCGGCCGCATAGCCTGATTTTTTGGCTCTCCATGCCTTGGCGTCGCCAGCCCGCCCACAGCGCTGAACTGCTGGCACACTGGGCATTGCTGGGCCAAGCACTCGGCCGGGATACGCCGGCGTGGCGTAAAGAGGGGCGACGGCTTGTGCTCAGTTGGGCGCGCTGGCCGCGCGCCTACCACGACACCACCCACCTCTGGGCCTGCCTGCGGCATTGGCACGTGGTGCAGGATCAGCAACCCGCCGCACTCGACAACCCCCACGCTGTTGCGCTGGCCCTGTGGTATCACGATGCCATTTACTGGCCGTGGAGCAAACACAACGAAGAGCGCAGCGCCGACTGGGCAAGCCGCTTCATCCTGGGCCAGGGCCTACCCGCCACGCTGGCGCAAACCGTGCACCAGCACATCCTCGACACCCGCCACACCCCCGGCCCACTCACGGGCGATGCACAGTGGGTGGTCGACATCGACCTGGCGATCCTCGGCCAGAGTGACGCGGTGTACCGCCAGTTCGAACGCAATGTGCGGCGCGAATACTTTTTTGTGCGCTGGCCGCGTTATGTGGCGGGGCGCAGTGCGGTGCTGCAGGGGTTTCTTGACCGGCCGCGCATTTACGGCACGGAACTGCTTTCCCAACGGCACGAAGCCCAGGCGCGCACGAACCTGAGCCATGCGCTGGAGGCGCTGACCGAAGGGCGGCTCTACGGCCCGGAGACAAAGTAACGCGCTGTACCGGACACCAGGGTCGGGCGTGACAGCGCTATATCAGTCGCAGGACTGAAAGCGCTTGCATTCCGGCACTGCGTGAATGCCGGTCAGCGTATTTTCACCATCGATATTTCGGGCCGTGAACTTAACCCACGCCCCCTCGGGAATGTCAGCCAGAAGCTCCCTGTCGCGCACCGTGAAAGTCTGCGTGGTGAACGGAATCTTGGAGCGCGGCAGCAGCTTCAAACGCACCAGCAGTCGGCCGTCCCGATCCAGCTGAACGGGCACCAAGCGGGCCCGCGTGAAAACCGGTTCTGCCGTGGCGGCGCCTTGGTCAACCTCCTTTGCCGGGCCAAACGGTGCGGCGACTGCGTCGGCCACCATGGCGCAGCACAGCGACGCAGTGACCACTAGTACAGAGAGTTGGCTAGAAACTGCTGCAAACCTCGTTCCTGTTTTCATGCTGACCTTTCTCGCTCACTCAGCTGACTGAGAGCGCTGACGGACGCTGCACCACCGTTGCGCAGCGAGTTCAAAACTGCGTCCCTACGGTCAGGTACGCACGCGGCGTCCACTGCATGCTGCTGCGGCTGACCACAGGCACCGCGCCCGAAGCATCCACGCGATCTCGGCGGAAGTGCGCGTCGCCCACGTTGTACACGCCCAGCCGCCAATATCCCAGTCCGCGTACCAGCTGCCCCACGTAGAAGTCCAGCATGGCGTTCGCGCGGTTTTGGCCGGTGAGTGTGGAGTTGATGTCCTGGTCGGCACGCCCTGTCATGGTCAACGTGGCGCCGCCATACCATCCGCCGGTGCGCGGCATGGGTTTGGCAGCGGTCAGCGTGGCCACATAGCGTGCCTGCCCGGCGATGCGCCGCCCTTCATTGGGCCCGCTGGTCATGCGCGATTGCAGCAGGCTCGCGTTGGCCGACAGCGTCCAGTCGCGTCCCAGGCCCAGCCAAGCGAGCCCCGTGCGGGCATCCGCTTCCAGGCCCCAAACCATCGCGTCGCCCACGTTCGCACGTTGCTCTACCCATCGCGATCCGTTCAATTGCAGCGTGGGCGCCAGCACATCGCTCATCTGCCGCACAAACAGGTTCAGGCCTGCGTGGCCGCTGGCCAGGCGCCGCTCGAAGCCGGTGTCCAGCGTCCAGGCCACCTGCGGGCGCAGGTTGGGGTTGCCGATGGTGTCGGGGTTGCCCAGGCTGTTGCTGCCCTGACTGGGGATGACCCGGTCCACCAAGTCCCACACGCGCGGCAGCTGGGTGACGCGGGCGAGGTTCACACGCCACTGCAGGTCGTCGGACAGCGGCGTGCGGGTGTGCAGCGATGGCTGGAGGATGTTCCACTGCTTGCTGCCCGCCACTGCAGAGCTTCCCCCGTTCAGCTCCACACGCTCGCCGCGCAGGCCCAGCGTGAGCGTGGTGCTGGCCGGCAGCTCCCATTCGTTCTGCCCCCAGACCACCCACCGGCGGATGCCAGCGTCCAGGCCCGAGTTCACCGGCAGGGCGCCGCTCGCGGTGGTGCTGACGAAGAGTTTGCGGTCTTCAAATTGCGCCCCGGCACTCCACAGCAGTGCATCGGCCGTGCCGGTGAGCTTGCTGCTGAGGCTCCACACATCCTCGCGCCGGTCGTCCACAAAGCTGTAGCTGTCGGTGACCACTGCACCGCCCGCGCCAATGTTGCGCAACAGATCTCCTCTGCGGTCCACGGTGTCGCTGGCCCGGCTGGCGGTCAGCGTGGTTTCGAGCTTGCTGGCAGCAAAGCGGTGTGTCCAGTCGGCGGCTGCTTGCAGATAGCGACGGTCGTACTGGTGCGACTCCTGCGAGTTCAGGGCATATGTGCCATCGCCACTGCCCACGCTGTCGGCTGTGCCGCCAAAGTCAGCCTTGCTGAGGGTTGCCCGCAGCGTCACCTGGTCTGCCGCACCCAGCTTCCCGCTGATGCGCGGCACCAGCGCATAGTCGGTGCGCTTGTAGCGGGCGCTGGTGTCTGACTGCGCCACGTCAGCCCCGTCACGCTGCGTGCTGCGGTGCGTATCCGACCCCAGCAGCAGTCCTGTCGCAGAAGCAGCGACGAAGTACGACCAGGGCTGGCTGGCCTCCGCTTCGCGAGGCTCGTCGGCGCCCGTGGAAGTTGGCCCCAAGGGGCCGGTGCGCGAGAAAAACGCCTGCCCCGCATTGCGGCCCCACACGTGGTTGTCGGTCAGACGCAGCGTGGTTTCACGCTTCACGGTGGCCTGGCGCAACACGATGTTGAGCGTGCCGCCCGTGGCGCCCGAGAACTCTGCGCTTGGCGCGCGCACCACCTCGATGCGTTCGATCAGCTCGGGCGGCAGCTGGTCAATGGGCAACTGGGTGCGCTTGCCGCCCACGCGCTGGCCATCGATGAGCAACTGCGTGGCACCGCGCTCCATGCCGCGCATGCGGATCTCCACGCTGCCGTCAGCACTTGGCGTCACCTGCACGCCTGGCAGCTGGCGCAGCACGTCGGCCACCGAGAACGCGCCCATTTGCTCGATGTCGCTGCGGTCCACCACCACCAGCGACCCGGCTGCAAAAAAACGCTGCTCCAACGACCTGCGTGCCGTGACCGTGACGCCATCAAGCGATGGCGTAGCGCCGCCCGTTCCCTCCGGCGTACCCTGCGCCCATGACGAACTCCCTGCCGCAGAGGCCAAGCACGTCGCCCAGATGGCAATACGACGGCTGTTGTTTATTGTTTGCTTCATAGATGCCCTCTCTGCGCCAGATTGTCCGAGGGCAAGGCTTAAGCGCAGCCTAAGACCTATGCCTGTGCCCCTGGGTGTCGCTGAACTGCAGCATCCACGCGACAGGTGATTCCGGAGCCAACGCACGCCGCGACTACAGCTTGGGCACCTCCAGCGGCTTGCGGTAAATCGTGTTGCGCTTGACCACCTGAAAGCCGCAGTCCGCATACACACGATTAGCGCCCGTCAGGTTCTCACCGTCCACCGCCAGCGCCGACTCGGCCATCCCTTCGTCGGCCAACAGGCGGAGGCTGCGGGCGATCAATGCCCTTGCAAGACCGCGTCTGCGCCACTTGCGCCCCACGCTGATGAACTCGGTGTAGCCCCGGCGCCGTGACAGATGGCGGTTCTCATCCTCGTTGATATACGTGCGGACCTGGCCTGCGACCTCATTGCCGTCCCACGCCACCTGCCAGCGCGCTGGTTGAAAAACCCTGCTCTCCAACCAGGCGTCGTAGTCCTGTGGCGTTGGCGGTGCCATCCCCCAGTGGTCCTCAAAGGCGGTGTGGTGCGCGTCCCAGATGGCGCGGTAGTGCTCGGGCAGCACGGGCCGCAGCTCCAGCCCTTGCGGCATGGGAAAGTCGGGCGCAGCATGCAGTTCTGTGTTCAGCATTTCAAAGAAATACCGCATCGGCGCATAGCCTCTGGCCTGCAGCAGTCTGGCGCGCGCATCTTCGCCTTGCTGCACATAGGCATGGTGCACGTGCGGGCCGCGCGGATGCTGCGCCGCCACGGTGTGGTGCCGCTGCTCGATCCAGCCCTGCAGCACGCGGCCAATGCCGCGTCCGCGCCAACGCCCGGGCACAAAGCCGACTTGTGCGTGCAGCGTCAACCCGTCGGCCTGCGTGAACTGCCAGCACCGGCCATAAGCGACCAGTTCGTCATCCAGCTCGACCATCACCGCGTCCTGGTATGGATCGCACTGGGTGAAAGCGGCGTAGTCGCGCGCCAGGTCTTCGGGCGTGCGCCGTGCAAGCACCCCGTCGGCATCAAAGCTGGCATTGGCCACCTCGGCCATGGCCGGGAAGTCCGAGGCGCCGCGAAACGGCCGCAACACCAGCCCAGAAGCCGCCGATAAATTCATCATCGATTTGTCATCACCCACAAGGGCATCCCCCCAAGTTCAATCCATTTATTCATTCTTCTTCTCACTCAAACGGCCGTGAGCAAGCCACGTTGCACCACGCCCGCAGCCATTGTGCAAAGTGCTGCCTTAACGCCAGCCAAAGGCACCGCTTCAAACAGCGCGCAGGCGCCACAGCACCCGCCACAATCGCACCCCATGCACATTCTGCTCATCGAAGACGATCTGGACCTGGGCCGCGCGCTGCAGTCCGCGCTGAAGGTGGAGGGCCTGACCAGCGAATGGCTGCGCCGCGCGGTGGATGCCCCGGCCACTGTCGATGCCACCACCATCGACTGCGTGCTGCTGGACCTGACGCTGCCCGACGGCAGCGGCTTCGACCTGCTGGCACGCTGGCGGGCGCAGGGCGAGCAGGTGCCCATCATCGTGATCACCGCGCGCTCGGCCGTGGAAGACCGGCTGGCCGGGCTGGATGGCGGGGCCGATGACTTCGTGGTCAAGCCTTTTGCCACGGCCGAACTGCTCTCGCGCATCCGCGCCGTGCTGCGCCGCAGCGCCCGCCAGGCCAGCGAGCGCTGGATGCTGGGCGAGCTGGTGATCGAGCCGCGGCGCCATGCCGTGCAGCGCGCCGGGCTCCCGCTGGAGCTGTCGCCTCGCGAGTTCCAGCTGCTGCTGGAGCTGGCGCGCGAGCCGGGCGTGGTGGTTTCCAAAAGCCTGCTCTCGCAGCGGCTGGACCCGCTGGGCGAGCCCGTGGACTTTGGCGCCATCGAAGTGCATGTGTCCAACCTGCGGCGCAAGATCGGGGCGGAGCTGATCCGCACGGTGCGCGGCGTGGGCTACTTGCTGCAGCCATGACACGCCCCTTCTCTCTTTCACGCCATCTGCAAACTACCTGGGCCAAGCTGACCGAGCCCACGCTGGTGCGCCGCAGTGTGGTGTCGGTGCTGCTGGCCTTTGTGCTGGTGTGGGCGGTTCTGCTGGCCTACATCTTCGTCACCTACAAGCATGCGATTGCCAATGACCCAGGGCTTCAAAAGTATGGCGATGCGCTGCTCGTATCGCTACAAAACATTGCAGACCCCGGGCAAGCGGCCGCAGCTATCGCATCGACCGAAGCATGGACGTACATACGGCGCAGGCAAGGCGGTGTTTTTCCTGGCAAGACGTTGCATGCACTCAGCGATGCGGCGGGGCAGCCGGTGTATACCTCGCCTGAGCTAAAGGACCTGACATTGCCTTCCGCGCAACCCACAGCAGTCGGCGTGATCATTGAAACAAGCGCGGGCGGCAGCGTTTATCGAATCTATACGGGCCGCAACGCCCGGTGGGCCTTGCAGGTTTTCGAGCCCAAACGTACGGATTCCGCGTTTTTGGCCTACAACGGCCGATTCATCCTTCCCTATCTGCTACTGGCCATGCCGTTCGTACTGCTTCCCGTCTGGCTCTCGGTGCGCAACGGCCTGCGCCCCTTGCAGCGACTAGCAGGCCTCATTGCCCAGCGCGGCAAGGACGACCTGCAGCCTGTGGGCTTCAACGCCCGCCACCGCGAACTCAAGCCCCTGGAGCAGTCACTGGACCACCTCTTCGCCCAGTTGCGCCAGAAGGTAGAGCGCGAGCGCGCCTTTGTGCAGGACGCTGCGCACGAGATCCGCACGCCGCTGGCCGTTATCACTGCCCAGGCCCACGTGATGGCCCGCTCGCCCATCGAAGAGGAACGCATGCAGGCCCAGGCGCACCTGGAGCAGGCCATCGCCCGCACCTCGCACCTGGCGCAGCAGCTGCTGGACCTTGCCGCGCTGGACGACGCACAGCGCCCCGCGCCGCGCGACATGGATGTGGCGCAATGGCTGCGCGGCGCGCTAGCGCAGGCCGCGCCGCAGGCCATGGCGCGGCAGATCGAACTGTCGCTGGATGCGCCCGACACCTTGCGCGCGCGGCTCGACCAGCCTGCGTTCGAATCCATCGCCCACAACCTCATCGACAACGCAGTGCGCTACACGCCCAACGGCGGCAACTTGGCGGTGACGCTGCGGCGCGAGGGCATGGCGCTGCAGCTGTCGGTGCAGGACGATGGACCGGGCATCCCGGCCACCGAACAGCAGCGGGTGTTCGAGCGCTTCTACCGGGGCACGGGCCACGCCTCCAACGGCTCAGGCCTGGGGCTGGCCATCGTGCGGCAGGCGGTGCTGCGCATGGGCGGGCAGGTGCAGATCGGTGCGGGCCTGAACGGCCGGGGCGTGGGTTTTTTCGTTAGCATTCCGCTCCCCCACAGCGCCTGACGGCCCCGCCGCAGGTCCACCGCCCGTCCTGCATGTCCGACGCCACCACCGCCACCGATTCCGCCCACCCGTGCCTGAGCTGCGGCGCCTGCTGCGCCAGCTTTCGCGTGGACTTTGCCGTGTACGAGATGCAGGCAATGGGCGGCACCGTGCCCGACGGTCTGGCCCTGGATGTGAACGGCAGCACCTGCCGCATGCGGGGCACGGAGCAGGTGCCCATCCGCTGCACCGCGCTGACCGGCCAGGTGGGCCAGCAGGTGGCCTGCAGCATCTACGAACTGCGCCCGGCGCCCTGCCGCGAGTTCTCGGCAGGCGACTACGCATGCCACAAGGCGCGTGCGCGGCACGGGCTGGCGCCGCTGGCGGAAGGCGCCATCTTGTGAGGTGACACGCTCCAGCAGCCGGGCTACTACAGCATCAAAATAGTTTAGGCCTCAACAAAAATCGACGGGGTGTTGGAAATAACCGACACCACGGGTTTTTCGGGACATGCAAACTTTGTCCCATGTCAACGCCCTCCTTCCCCACCGCCCGCCGGCTCTGGGACATCTCGCCGCCCGTGCATGCGGGCAGCCCCGTGTTCCCCGGCGACACGGCCTACAGCCAGCAGTGGTGCGCCACCATCGGCCCCGGCTGCCCGGTCAACGTGAGCGCGATCACCATGTCGCCCCATGTGGGCGCGCACGCCGATGCGCCGCTGCATTACGACGCACAGGGCGCCACCATCGGTGACGTGTCGCTCGACGCCTTTCTGGGCCCCTGCCGCGTGATCCACGCCATCGGCTGCGGCCCGCTGATCACCTGGGAACACATTGCCCACGCGGTGAACGGCTTCCTGCCGCAGCGCGTGCTGGTGCGCACCTATGAACACATGCCTGTGGACCGCTGGGATGGCCAGCTGGCCGCCTACGCGCCCGGCACCATCGAACGCCTGGCCGACCTGGGCGTGTTGCTGGTGGGCATCGACACCGCCAGCATCGACCTGGCCGACAGCAAGACGCTCGACAGCCACCAGGTCATCCGCCACCGGGGCCTGCGCGTGCTCGAAAACCTGGTGCTCGACGCCGTGCCCGAGGGCGACTACGAACTCATCGCCCTGCCGCTCAAGCTGACCACAGCCGACGCGTCGCCCGTGCGCGCAGTGCTACGGGCGCTGTAGCCCTCAAATTTCAAGCTTTTTTGGCCTCTACCGCTCGTCCATCATGCGGTAGCAGCTATCAAAACAGAAGCAAACCACTCTGAACACCATGACCACCACCTTGCAAGACTGCCGCGCGCTCGACGCGCAAGACCCCCTCGCGCCGCTGCGCGGCCACTTCGCCCTGCCCCCGGGCGTGATCTACCTGGACGGCAACTCGCTGGGCGTGGCCCCCAAGGCCGCCGCCGCGCGCGTGGCCGATGTGGTCACCCGCGAATGGGGCACAGACCTCATCAAATCGTGGAACACCGCAAGCTGGTTCGACCTGCCCCAGCGCCTGGGCAACCAGCTGGCCCCGCTGATCGGCGCGGGCCAGGACGAAGTGGTGTGCACCGACAGCACCTCCATCAACCTCTACAAGGTGCTGAGCGCGGCGCTGAACATCGCGCGCGAAGACAGCCCCGCCCGCAAGCGCATCGTGAGCGAGCGCAGCAACTTTCCCACCGACCTCTACATCGCCGAAGGCCTGTGCAAGGAGCGCGGCCTGGAGCTGGTGCTGGTGGAGCCCGAAGAGATCGCCGCCGCGCTGACCACCGACGTCGCCGTGCTGATGCTGACGCATGTGAACTACCGCACCGGCGCCATGCACGACATGGCGGCCATCACCGCTGCCGCACATGCCCAGGGCATCTTGTGCGTGTGGGACCTGGCGCACAGCGCGGGTGCAGTGCCGGTCGACCTGAACGGCGCGGGCGCGGATTTCTCGATTGGCTGTGGCTACAAGTACCTCAACGGCGGCCCCGGCGCACCGGCCTTTGTGTGGGTGCACCCGCGCCATGCCAACCGCTTCTGGCAACCGCTGTCTGGCTGGTGGGGCCACGCCGCACCTTTTGCATTTACACCAGACTACAAACCTGCCCCGGGCATCACGCGCTACCTGTGTGGCACACAGCCCATCATCAGCCTGTCGGCATTGCAGTGCGGGCTGGATGTGTTCACGGCCGCCGAAGCACTGGGCGGCATGGCCGCACTGCGCACCAAGTCGTTGGCGCTCACGGATCTATTCATAAAACTTGTGGAAGAGCGCTGCGCAAGCTACGGACTGGGGCTGGCCACACCGCGTGAACATGCCCAGCGCGGCTCGCAAGTCTGTTTGACGCGTGACGAAGGCGCTGGCGTCAACGGCCAGGGCAGCGGCGCCTACGCCATCGTGCAGGCACTGATTGCGCGCGGGGTGATTGGCGACTTCCGCAAGGGTGATGGGGGCAAGGGTCCGCACAAGGACATCCTGCGCTTTGGCTTCACGCCGCTGTACCTGGGCTTTGAAGATGTGTGGAACGCTGTGGAGCACCTGCGCCAGGTGCTGGAGAGTGGCGAGTGGCGAAAGCCTGAGTTCAACCAGACGCACGCCGTCACCTGATCGGAAAGGCAAACCACCATGTGCCCTTTCTCGCAAACCCCTGCTGATGGCAACAACGCGGCATCTTCCGCCCTGCCCGAATCCATCGTGCACGAAGAGCGCGCCCAGCTCGACTTCAGCAAGTCCATGAGCTACGGCGACTACCTGCAGCTCGACGCCATCCTCACCGCACAAAAGCCGCTGTCGCCCGCGCACGACGAGATGCTGTTCATCGTGCAGCACCAGACCAGCGAGCTGTGGATGAAGCTCATGCTGCACGAGCTGCGCGCGGCCATCGGCCACATTGCGCGCGACGAGCTGCCGCCCGCGTTCAAGATGCTGGCGCGTGTCAGCAAGATCATGGAGCAGCTGGTGCACGCCTGGGACGTGCTGGCCACCATGACGCCGCCCGAGTACAGCGCCATGCGCCCGTACCTGGGCCAGTCCAGCGGCTTCCAGAGCTACCAGTACCGCTGCATCGAGTTTTCGATGGGCAACAAGAACCGCGCCATGCTAAAGCCCCACGAGCACCGTGCCGACCTGCTCGCCCAGGTGCAGGCCGCGTACGAAGCCCCGTCGCTGTACGACGAGGCCCTGCGCCTGCTGGCCCGACGTGGCCTGCCAATGCCGTCCAGCCACACTGAGCGCGACTGGACGCAGCCCTATGTGGAAAACGACGCGGTGGAGCAGGCTTGGCTGACTGTGTACCGCAACCCCGAAAAACATTGGGACCTGTACCAGCTGGGCGAGGAGCTGACCGACCTGGAAGACGCCTTCCGCCTCTGGCGCTTCCGCCATGTGACCACGGTGGAGCGCGTCATCGGATTCAAGCGCGGCACGGGCGGCACGGGTGGAGTGAGCTACCTGCGCAAGATGCTGGATGTGGTGCTGTTCCCCGAGATCTGGAAGCTGCGCACGGACTTGTGAACAGGGTTCGGCGCGCCTTCAAGACGCCGCCTTGAGCGCGCCCTGCAGAAAGCGCAAAAACCGCGGGTCGTTGGCATAGGCCACGTTCACCCGCATGGCCTGCAAAGGCTGCTGCTGGCCCTGCCGCTGCGGAAAGAACACGGCGCCCGGCGCCAGAAAAATGCCCCCCTCTGCCGCACTGCGGGCCAGGCCCAGCTCGGTGATGCCATGCGGCAACTCCACCCACAGGTAATAGCCGCCCGGCGGGCTGGGGTGCACGGTAAGGCCCAGGCGTGCCAATGCTTTTTGCGCAGGGCCCAACGCACCGTCCAGCCGGGCCTTGAGACGGCTCAGATGGCGCCGGTACTGGCCCGCAGAGATCAGCTGGTGCACCACGCGCTCGACAAAATCGGACGTGGACACCACCGTCACCATCTTGAGGTCACACAGCGCATTGATGCGGTGCGCCGCCCCAGCGATGTAGCCCACGCGCAGACCGGCCGACAGCGTTTTGGAAAAGCTGCTCACGTAGATCACGCGCTCCAGCTGGTCCAGCGCTGCCAGGCGCGGGGCGTTGGGCGGCTGCAGGTCGGCAAATGGGTCATCCTCCACCACCAGAAACCCGTGGGCCGCAGCCATCTGCAACAGGCGGTGCGCCTTGGGCAGGCTTATCGACCCGCCTGTGGGGTTGTGCGCCAGCGACTGCGTGAAGAACACTTTGGGCCGGTGCTTTTCCAGCAGCGCCTGCAGCGCATCCAGGTCGGGGCCATCCGCCAGGCGGGGCACGCCCAGCATCTCCACCTTGGCGAGCTTGAGCTTGCCAAACAGCGGGTAGTAGCCGGGTGAATCCACCAGCACCTCATCGCCCGCATCCAGCAGATGCCGCACGATGAGGTCCAGCGCGTGGTTGGCGCCCTGGGTCAGCAGCACCTGACGCGGATTGACCGGGATGGTGCGCTCGCCCAGCATGCGCGCGATGGTCTCGCGCAGCGGCAGGTAGCCCCAGGGCGTGCCGTAGCCATGCTCGATGTCCGACAGCCCTTGCGAGCGCGCGCGGCGCAGCGAGCTGCCCAGCTCGGACCCCTCCATCCACGACGCGGGCGGGCGGCCATCGCCCACGCGCACCTCGTAGTGCTGCTCCAGCTGCTCGCGCAGCAGTGACACCACGTCCACCGCCTCGGTCACGTGTGGCGCGGGGGCCTGGGCATGTACGCTGCTGCTGGGTTTGCGCACGTAGTAGCCCGACCCAGGCCGTGCCTCCACATAGCCGCGCGCGGCCAGGCGGTTGTAGGCCTCCACCACCGTATTGCGGCCCACACCATCTTTGGCAGCTGCATCGCGGATGGACCGCAGGCGGGTGCCGGGCAGCACGCTGCCTTGTTCGATGGACTGCGCAATGCGGCGCGCCAGCGCTTCAACCTTGCTGTCAGGCGATGCGTCTTCTTCGGGATGGGGCATGGGTCTGTCTCCTGATCTGTACCCGTGCATTGATGGGTACAGTTTTGTTATCTGTGCCCAAACTGTATCCAACCACCAGCTGCTTTGTCCATATACTTTTCGAACTCGCCCGCAGCCAAGACTGCGCAATGGGCCGAGGCAGCAACCCCACGGCGATGGGGCACACGTTCCAAACCAACCGGAGACAAGACATGGCAGACAAAGCCGTCCAACGACGCAACATCCTCAAATCCACGCTGGCTGCAGCCGCTGCCGTGGGCGCAGCGGCGCCGCTGGCCAGCCACGCGCAGGCCACGGTCACCTGGCGCATGCAGGCGCTGTGGGACGGCGGCACCACGCCGCAAAAGTTTGAAGAGCGTTTTGTGGCCCGCGTGGCGGAGCTGACCGGTGGCCGCTTCAAGATCAACCTGTTTGCCGCTGGCCAGATCGTGCCCGCCGCGCAAGCGTTTGATGCCGTGCGCGGCGGCGCGTTTGAGCTGATGAAAACCTTCGACGGCTACGAAGCCGGCAAGATCCCCGCGTTTGCCTTCACCAGCACCATTCCGTTCGGCTTTGCCGAAAGCGACGAATACGAAGCCTGGTTCTACGAGCGTGGCGGGCTGGACCTGGTGCGCCAGGCGTATGCGCCCGCAGGCCTGCACTACATCGCCCCCACCGTGTACGGCCAGGAGCCGCTGCACTCCAAGGTGCCAATCCGCAAGATCGCCGACCTGACGGGCAAGAAGGGTCGCTTTGTGGGCTTGGCCTCGGCCGTGATGGGCGCCATGGGCGTGTCGGTGACGCCGCTGCCCACGGGCGAGGTGTATTCGGCGCTGGACAAGGGCGTGATCGACATGGCCGATCGGGGCGACCTGACGGCCAACTTTGAAGCCGGCCTGGCAGAGGTGGCCAAGTTTGTAGTGGTGCCGGGCTTTCACCAGCCCACCACCGCCACCAGCTACGTGGCCAACCGCGCCGCGCACGACAAGCTGCCCGCCGAGTTCAAGGCGGCCTTGGCGGTGGCCGCGCGCGAGATTTCGGCAGCGCTGCGCCAGCACATCCTGGTGAGCGACGCTGCGGTGCTGGCCAAGTACCAGGCCAAGGGCTGCGAGATCATCCGATTCAGCGCAGCCGACATCGCCGCTGCACGGCCCAAGGCCATGGCCGCATGGCGCACCGCCACCAAGGGCGACGCGCTGGCCACCAAGATCCTGGACAGCCAGGTGACCTTCATGAAAGAGCTGGGCCTGCTGGCCTAAGCAGCGCTGGAAAGCCCTAGCCCCTGGCGCCCGCAACGGTTCCAGGGCGCGCCTGCCATTGCCCCAAGGAGTCACCCCATGCCGTCATGGCTCTCTGTCTCCACGTCTGCCATCACCACACTCAACCGCTGGATCTTCCAGGCCACGGTGTGGTTGATGGCCATCGTGGTCCCCGTCATGCTTTATGAAGTCATTGCACGCTATGTGTTCAATGCGCCCACGGTGTGGGGCATGGAGCTGGCCGTGCTGCTGTTCGGCCCCTACTTTCTGCTGGGCGGCCCGTACCTGCTGCACCTCAAGGGCCATGTGGCGCTCGACGTGGCGCGCCAGCGGCTGAGCCCTGCCTGGCAGCGGCGGCTGGACCTGGTGAACTTTCCCATCATCGTGTTGTTCTGCGCCATCCTGCTGTACTTCAGCGTGCCCGCAGCCTACAGCGCCTTCACCTACCGCGAGACCAGCTTTTCAGCCTGGAACCCTCCCATCTGGCCGGTGAAGGCCGCCGTGCCGCTGGCCCTGGCGCTGATGCTGCTGCAAGCGGTGGTGGAGTTCTTTCGCACGCTGTTTGGCGAAGGCACTGCTGACGTTTCCCCAGCGGAGGCCCACCCATGACCTCCAACATGATCCTGGTGCTGATGTTCGGCAGCCTCACGCTGTTCATGCTGACCGGTCTGCCCATTGCCTTCGTGCTGGGCGGCCTGTCGCTGCTGTTCACTGTGACGCTGTGGGAGCCCAACGCGGTCATCGTGCTGGTGCTGCAGATCTTCGACACGATGAAGTCCGAGGCACTGCTCGCGATCCCGCTGTTCATCCTGATGGCCTGCATCCTGCAGCGCTCGGGTGTCATCGAAGACCTGTACCGCGCGATGGAGCTGTGGTTTGGGCGCCTGAAGGGCGGGTTGGCCATCGGCACCGTCATCATCTGCGTGGTGATGGCCGCCATGACCGGCGTGGTGGGTGCGGCCGTGACGGCCATGGGCATCCTCGCCCTGCCAGAGATGCTGCGGCGCGGCTACAAGCCCGAGCTGGCGCTAGGCACGATCTGCGCGTCAGGCACGCTGGGTATCCTGATCCCGCCATCGGTGCTGACCATCGTGTACGCCGTCACGGCCCAGATCTCCATCGGCCAGATGCTGATTGCAGGCATCGTGCCGGGCCTCATCCTGGCCGCGCTGTACATCGCCTACATCATCGTGGTGGGCTGGGTGAAGCCCGAGTGGGTGCCCCTGGACCCCAGCACCCGCAAGGCACCGCTGCGCGAAAAGCTGGTGGCACTGAAGGCCCTGGTGATACCCGCCATGCTGATCGTGATGATCCTCGGCTCCATCTTCTTCGGCATCGCGACGCCCACCGAATCCGCTGCCGTGGGCGTGGCAGGAGCGCTGCTGCCCAGCCTTATCAAGCGCCGGTGGGAGCGCGGCATGCTGCGCGGTGCTGCAACCGACGCACTCAAGGCCACGGCGATGATCCTGTGGATCACTCTCGGAGCCAAGGCCTATGTGGCCATCTTCACCGGCCTGGGCGGGGCGGACACTTTGCTGCAGTTCATCCAGGGGCTGGACGTGAACCGCTGGCTCATCCTGGCGGCCATGATGCTGTTGCTGGTGTTCCTGGGCACGGTGCTGGACGAGCTGGGAATCATCCTGCTCACGGTGCCGGTGTTTCTGCCCATCGTGCGCCTGTTGGGCTTTGACGAGCTGTGGTTTGGCGTGCTGTACGCCATCACCATCCAGATGGGCTACATCAGCCCGCCGTTTGGCTACACGCTGTTCTACATCAAGGGGACGCTGCCCAGCCACATCGGCATGAACGCCGTGTACTGGGGCATCTTGCCGTTCTTCGGGCTGCAGTTCGTCGGCCTGCTCATCTGCGCGGCCTTCCCCGATCTGGTCACCTACCTGCCCCGGCTGATGGCGTCGCGCTGAGCCGCTTGTTCACCCATTTATCCCAAACACTTCCATGACTTCCACCGCACACCCCAGCAGCCGCATCGGCGGTTTTCACAAGCTCGCCATTCCGGCACGCATCGACGCCGTGGCCCAGTTTGCGGGCCTTGGCGACGACGACAAGGCCCACCTGCTGAACACGGGCAACCTGCCTGCCGAGCTGGCCGACCACCTCATCGAGAACGTCATCGGCACGATGAACATCCCCGTGGGCATTGCCACCAACATGAAGATCGACGGCCGAGACCGGCTGATTCCCATGGCCACCGAAGAATCGTCGGTGGTGGCCGCCGTGTGCAATGCAGCGCGCCAGAGCTACGACCACGGTGGCTTTGTCACCTCGATGTCGGGCACCGAGATGATTGCGCAGATCCAGCTCACGCAGGTGTCTGATCCGCAGCACGCGCGCATCCGCATCCTGGAGCACAAGGAAGACATCCGCACGCTGTGCGATGCCTGCGACCCCATCCTCGTCAAGCTGGGCGGCGGCTTCCGGGACCTGGAGGTGCGGGTGATCGACACACGCGGCGGCACCATGGTGATCACCCACCTCATCGTGGACACGCGCGACGCCATGGGCGCCAATGCCGTCAACACCATGGCCGAAAAGATTGCACCGCAGATTGCGGCATGGACGGGCGGGCAGACCAACCTGCGCATCCTGTCGAACCTGGCCGACCGGCGCCTGGCGCGTGCGCGCTGCGTGTGGCGCACGGCCGACATCGGCGGCGAGGCGGTGCGCGACGGCATGCTGGCGGCCTACCACTTTGCGGCGGCCGACCCGTACCGCGCCGCCACGCACAACAAGGGCATCATGAACGGCGTGAGCGCCGTGGTGCTGGCCACCGGCAATGACACGCGCGCGGTAGAAGCCGGCGCCCACGCCTACGCCGCACGCGGCGGCCACTACACCAGCCTGACAACGTGGGAGGTGACCAACGACGGCGACCTGGCAGGCTCCATCGAGCTGCCCATGGCCGTGGGCCTGGTGGGCGGTGCCACCAAGCTGCACCCCACGGCCAAGACCGCGCTCAAGATACTGGGCGTCACATCAGCCCGCGAGCTGGCCCAGATCATTGCGGCCGTGGGCCTGGCGCAAAACTTCTCGGCCATGAAGGCGCTGGCCACCACCGGCATCCAGAAGGGGCACATGGCCCTGCACGCGCAGAACATCGCGATGATGGCGGGCGCCGTGGGCGACGAGATCGACCGCGTTGCGCAGGTGCTGGTGGCGCAGGGCACGGTGCGCATCGACGTTGCGGAGGCCGAGTTGCAGCGGCTGCGCAGTGGTGCATGAATTCGTTCACAGCGGCAGCGTGAGAGTGCCGACCCGCACCACCCAACCACCTGGAAAAGCGACCTAGAAATTACCCACAAAAAAAGCCACCAGCGCCTTGTTCATAGGCGCTGGCAGCTATTGTTTTTGAAGAATGCCGCAACCCGAAACTACCGGGCGCGGGGGTGGCCTGCTCTGCAGCCCGCCTATTGCACGCCCGCCACCATCATGGGGCGGTTGCTGCGGCACCAGATCGGTGCCAGATGGCCAATCTGGATGGTCAGCTCATTGCCCTTGCCGAGCACGGTGGTGGGGCCGTTGCTGAAGGCGTAGCCGGTTTCCGTGGCCTGTTTGGGCAGTTCCACCGTCCAGCCGCTGCGCCGCAACACGCTGCGGCCTTGCTCGGGGTAGAACTGCATCTCCACCTTTTCGCCATTGCCGCAGGCGAACTGCATGCTGCCGCGGTCCGTTGGCTCGCTAAAGGCCTGCATCACGGGCGGCTGGCTCGCGCATCCCGACATCAACAGCGTTGCCAGCGCACCTGAACACAGCGAAACCATCTTCTTCATCAGTCACTCCTGAGTAGCGATGTGCATTGCGGCACACACTCCAACCTGCAAACTGCTTGTGGCCACCGACCACCGGGGTCACTGGGGGCTTCCAAGCACAAACCTTGCCACCACTCCGCTGCAGGCGAGAAGCCGAAACCGAGGAACGGTTTCAGCCGCCATCCACACCCAGCGCAGGGCATGCCCATGAGAGTGCCGCAGGGTCCACGCCCCGTCGATTGGGGTGATCCCCACATCGAGAGCCTTCTCTAAAGTCTGACTTCGCTCCATGGCGCCCTGATGACGGGCCAGACTGCCCCGTCCAACACGGCATTGCAGGCACGTATGGTTGCAATGCACTGGACTGGCACCCGATTGCGCGCAGCCTGGCCCCAAAACGCCACGTCACCTTGGCGACTGGAGCTGTTGCGGCGACGGCTCGGGACATACCCTTAGAACCTGCGCAAATGAACCTTCGCAAATCGGGATGCAACAGCCGCCCTTGCCCAAAGGTGAGCCGCTGGCCCGAGCCCTGGTTTGCGCAAGTCACGACCCTTATCCCTCCCCCAACGCCCCTACTGCCTGCCCCACGCGCCCGTCGGCCGCTCCCATCTGGTGCAGATTGGCGGACCCGGCAACCCGTGCGATTCACGCGAGACAGCGGTCACCGCCCTGTCCATGTACGCTCGGAACGGGGCAGCCTGTTGCGCCCCCTTTTTGGAGACCCACCAC
>NZ_JAMXAX010000081.1 GCF_023913775.1 Acidovorax facilis | reverse complement strand
CCCGCCACCACCCGATTCCGCCCCGTGTTCTTCGCTTCATACAGTGCCGCATCCGCCCGCGCCAGCAGCTTGTCCATCGAGTCGTTCTGCGGCAGGCTCAGGGTGACGCCGATGCTGACGGTGCAGCCCACCTCGTTGCCCTGGGGCACGCAGGCGGCGCGGATGCGCTCGGCCACCTGCAGAGCAGCGTCCAGGGGGGTGTTGGGCAGTAGCAGGGCAAATTCTTCGCCGCCAAAGCGGCCCAGCAGGTCCTTGCTGCGCAGGCAGCGCTGTACCTTGGCGGCAAACTCCACCAGTACGCGGTCGCCGGCCTGGTGGCCGTGGGTGTCGTTGATGGTTTTGAAATGGTCCAGGTCCAGCATCAGCATGGCCAGGGGCTGGCCGGTGCGGTGGCTGCGCTCCAGCTCGATGGCGCAGGCTTCGTCCATGTAGCGCCGTGTCAGGGTGTTGGTGAGCGAGTCGCGGGTGGCCAGCAGCTCCAGCTCGGCCCGCAGGCGGTCGCCAGCCATCAGCACGGCGCCCACCGAAAACAGCAGGACGGACACGGAAAAACTGGCGATGAACAGCACGTGCTGCGGCGTGCCGCTCAAGATGGTGTCGCCCATGGGCAGGAAGAACGTGGTGGCAAGCCGCACCAGCTGAATCACGGCGATGTACACGATCACCCCCACCGTGAGCCAGCGCGAAAAGCTGCCCATGCCCTGCCGCACGATGAACCAGGCGTGCACGGCAAACATCACGGCCAAGAGTGCCGTCACAAGCCGCAGGCGGGCTGTGTAACTGGGGTCGCCCAGGGCGAACCAAAGGGTGCCCAGCGTGACGGCGACAGTCACCGCCAGCCAGCGCCAGGTGGCTGGGCGCACGCCGTAAAAACGCTGGGTGCCCGCATACAGGCCATACACGCCCCAGCACAGCAAGAAATTGGGCACGGCCGTGGTGAGGATTTCAGGCAGTTGCCCACGCGAGGCCGCCAGGATGCCGCCCACCACAATGATCAACAGCGCCTGCGCCCATTGGCCCAGACCCTGAATGCTGGGCGGGTAGCTGCGCTTGAGAGCCCACAGCACCAGCGCCATCAGTGCACTCATGGCGCTGATCAACACGATGGCGGTGCGCGGGTCTATCACGTTCATGGTGGTGCCAGTTTGCCGGAATCGTTCCAGTTTGGGGGATGGGCTGCACAGGCCAAGGCGACAGAGCATGAGGGGCGCCATGCACCACCACTTGCAGCCTACGCCCCGCTGCGGATGACGTTAAGGGTGTGGGCAGGTGCAATGGGCAGCAAGCGGGTAAACCACGGGCCGTGGCGGCCCGGCCGGTGTTCTGCATATGCCCAAGATCGATTGCTCACTATTTGATAGCTTCTGGCGCTTATCCATCAAGCGCCAGAGCATATTTCAATCAAATTTTCGGCGTTTTACGGCATGCGCCCCGACCTTCAAGGCGTGAAGGCACGCACGCACCGCGTCTGCAGGTTTTGGGTCTTGGGGATAGTCACCGGATTGCCGATGGAAAAATCATTGATCCATGCGTCGGTCAGGGGCGAGGCCGAGCCCTCGGTGGAGCTCCAATAGAGGGCGTTGGCGAAGCCGCCTACCGCCACCCTGTTGGTATACAGCGCCGCGAGCTGGTTGCGGGCGGGCAGGAACCAGTCGTTGTAGCAGGTATTGCCCACCTGGCAGGGCGTATTGCCTTGCGAATCGACCTGGTAGGTGCTGCACAGTTGCGCGGCATAAACGCCCGCACCCAGGGCCACTCCGACGGCCGCGGTGTTGCTGGCGCCGTCGGTGTCGCTTTGCGCACCCGGCCCCACGGCCGTGCCGAAGCCACCCCACCCGATCCCGGTGCTGTTGTCTGCGGTGGCCGCAATCAGGTTGTTCAGTCCGCCGCCCAGCGCAGCAATCACGCCGCCGCCACTGCTTTGCCCCACAGCGGTGGCCAGGTAGGTATAGCCACTGGCCAGCTGAGCGGCCCCGGCCGGGGTGAAAACCGCCACATTGACGGCACCCGCTGCATGCGCTGGCGTGACCGCCGTGATGGTGGTGGCATTGACCACGTTGACCGAAGTGGCGGGCACACCGCCAAACGTGACGCTGGTGGCGCCGGTGAGCCCGGTGCCGGTCAGCGTGACGCCGACCCCACCCGATGCAGTGCCAGAGGTGGGGCTGATGGCGGTCAGCGTGGCGCCCGAGACGTAGAGGCTGCGGCAGATGGCATCGACATCCACCCGGCAGGTGGCACCATTGGCCAGCATGGCCCCCACGCCGCAGGCGGGATGGGGCGATGGCGTGGGAGGCCCGGGGGGCAGCAAGGTGTTGGCCGGGTTGGTGTCAAAACACTGGGCCAGATCGGGCGGGTCGATGGCGGCAATTCGCAACGCAACGCCGGAGTTGTTGCTGAAGTCCGCAGGCTGAAAGCCTGTGAAACCACCCGCCGTGATGGGGCTGACGGTAATGGGCAGTGTCTCGCCCGCAGGTTGGGTGAAGGCACTGACAACCTGCGCCATCAAACCCGACCCTTGTACCGCCAGGCCCACCACTGCGGCCACCAGCAGCAGCGACGCCACACGCCGCACGCTGTGACTGCGGCGCAGCGACCACCACCCGGCCAGCGCAACAGCCACCAGCAAGGCGCCCAGCGCCAGGGGGTTGTCCACCGGCACATTGGCCACGGCAGGGGCGCCGCTGGAGATCGTTTGGGCCGACGCGGCAAAGGGCAGCGTTGACAGCAGCATCAGCATGGCCAGCGGTGCAAACGGACCAGCGCTTCCAGGTTGGGTGTTCTTCATCAGTGAATCCTCCCTGCGGGGTGGTTGGGGTGATGGTTGGATAGTTGCAAATTAACACAACCTCCGCGAGACGGGCGAACGGGTGGCACGGAGAGGTCGTCGAGAGCAACGGCCCGGGTCGTCCTGAACCAGGCTCTTGCAGGGGCCGCTGCCCCACCAGACTGGCATCATCATGACCCCATGAAGTTGTTGGAACCCTCTAAGAACCTGTTCAAGATCTTTTCGGGGATCGCATTGGAGTGCAATCGGGATGAGTGGAAGCTTCGGATGAGCCGCATGGGCTCGTGCCCATGCAAGCAGCCGGGGCGTCCAATCGCCCGATTTCACTCCAACCCTTCGGGCAAGTGCCTTGCCGGGCGGTCTGCGGCGTTGCGGCGCTTGCCAATAGCCGAGCTATTGGCAGCGCACCGCGCCTTGCATACCATCCCGCAAAGGCCACAGCGCGACCCCTGCGGGGCCGTCAACAGGCTCCGAAAGACGGCGGTAAAGCTCACCTTTCTGAAAGGCGCTGCGCTGCGCTGCCCGACCCGGCGCGCCTGTTCAATGCCAGCCTGGACGGCAACGCACGCCGTGCCATTGATATCCACGAGGGCGACACACTGCCTGCCGATGCGTTCCGCGCACTCATCCGTGCGGCGGTAGAGCTCAATGCCCTGAGCGGTAGCAAGGCCCACAAGGGCCGGGCCCCGGGGCACACAGGGTCGGCCGCCTAGGCCACCAGCATTCAGACCACCAGAAGGATCAACCCATCATGCTCTCGCACGTGTTTTTGGGCATTTCAGACTTTGAGCGCGCGCTGGCGTTTTACCGGCCTGTGCTGAGCGTACTGGGGGTGAAGGAGCGTTTTTGCGAGCCCGACCGGCCCTGGGCAGGTTGGGAATCCACCCCCGGGCCGCGCCCGCTGTTTGTGATTGCGCGCCCCTTCAATGGCGAGGTGCCACAGCCCGGCAACGGCACCATGGTGGCCTTTGCGGCCGCCACGCGCGACCAGGTGGATGCTGCGCATGCCCTGGCGCTGAGCCTGGGCGCCGTGTGCGAGGGCCGCCCGGGCCTGCGGCCCGAGTACCACGCCCATTACTACGGCGCGTATTTTCGGGACCCTGACGGCAACAAGCTGTGCGTGGCGTGCCACGCGGCGCCGCTGTAACGCCCACCCTCAACCGGGCAGCGGTTGGTAACGCCACTGCACATTCATAACCAGCACCTCGCCCTGCGCCAGCGTGCGCAGGCCGGGCTGGCCCGGTTGGTGAAAGGCGTCGATGGGCTGGGTGATGGGCTCAAAGCAGAACGCCGGGCCTTGCGGCGGGCGGTACACCAGGCAATAGTGATGGGCCGCGCCGCCGTCCTTGTCAAAGTCTGACATCTGGGCGGTCAAGCGCAGGCCCCGCTCGGGCCAGTCGATCTGCGCCGTGCCGCCCCAGCCGGTGTAGGCGTTGTCGATGAGGCCGCCGTGCGCGGGGGCGCCCACATTCAAGTCCCAGCCGGGCGGAAACTGCTGCGTGTGCTCCGTGGGCAACGGGTCGTCGCCGCACAGCCACACGCCCTGCACCGGCGCCGTGATGCGTGTGCCGGGCGTGCGCGGAAACCAGGGGTGCAGGCCCAGGCCGTAGGGCAGCGGCTGCGCGCCCAGGTGGCGCACTTGCACCGACTGGTCCAGGCCGCCGTCCACCAGGCGGAAGGTCTGCACACATTCGTAGTCGTAGGGGTTGCCGTCGAAGTGCTGCGAGCGCAGCTGCATCTGCAGCGTGTCGGGGGCGGGCTGGGTGATCTGCCAGGGCTGCAGCCACCCGTCGCCATGGATGGGATACGGCTCGCCCCCCCGGTTGGGGCGCATGGGGTGGAACTGGCCCGCGTGCTCGAACCCGCCGCCGCTGATGCGGTTGGACCAGGGCACCATGGCAAACGACGCGAGCTGGTAAAGGTCGGGTGTGGCGCCGTCCCAGGGCCGCCACAGGTCGATGCGTGCGCCCGCCTCTTGCGGGTCGTCAATCTGCCAGGCCGCCACGCTGCCGCCGAGCGTCGGCACCAAGCCCAGGTGCTGCCCCGCGCGGTGCAGCCAGACGATGGGGTGGGATGAAGAGGCCTCGGTCATGGGCGGTGTGCTTTCTGCGGGATAGAGGAAAAAGGAGGCGGAGCCACGGGCCCCGCGCTGCGCCTGGGGCTGGCGTCAGCCGCCAAACAGATGCGAGGGCAGGCCGGGCGTGCTGATGTCCACGGCAAACAGCGCACCCGCCAGCGGCTCGGCCGCGAGCTGTTCAGACGTGAGGCCGGTGCGGGCCGAGGTGATGTACAGCGTGCGCAGGTCCGCACCGCCAAAGGCGCAGTTGGTGACCTGGCTCACGGGCAGCGGGATGCGGGCCAGTTCATCGGCGGTGTCGGCGTCATGGCAGGTGATGCAGCCGCCGCCCCAGTGCGCAATCCACAGGCGGCCCTGCGCGTCGGTGGTCATGCCGTCGGGCACGCCGTCAGCCGCGGGCCAGCGCTTCCACAAGGTCTTGTCGCTCACGGTGCCGGTGGCTGGGTCGCAGCGGTAGCGGTAGGTGGTGCCCTGCACCGTGTCGTTGAAAAACATGGCTGGGCCTTGCGCGGTGGCGGCCCAGGTGGGGCCGTTGGTCACGGCAAAACCATCGTCGTGCCGCACGCAGTCGCCGCTGGCGGTGTAGGTGTAGAGCGCGCCTGTGGGGGCCTCACACGCAAAGTCCATGCTGCCACCCCAGAAGCGGCCCCAGGCGTCGCACTTGCCGTCGTTGAATCGGTTGCCTGTGCGCTCTGGCTCGGGCTGGTGCAGGTAGCGCGGGGCGATGTCAGCAGCGGGGTCGAACAGTGCAAAGCCCCGGCGCAGCGTGACGATGAAGCCAGGGGCGTTGGCGCGCTCGGCGATGGCCGAGATTTCTTCATCAAACGTCCAGCGTTGGTGGGCGCTCGTGGCCGGGTCCCAGCGGTGCAGCTCGCGCTGCAGGATGTCCACCCAGTACACGGCCTGCTCGCGCACCGACCACATCACGCCTTCGCCCAGGGCGTTGCCCAGTGCGACCACGCAGCGTGGTTCGCTGGTTGTCGTTGGGGCAGAGGCGGACGCGCCGCTGGACGGTGGGATGGGGGTATCCAGCAAAGGGCGCACGTTGGTTGTCTCCGGTCGTTTTTTTGCATCGGCCTGCCGCCAGGCACTTGACGAGCGGCATCTTATCAACGCCAATTGATGCTTGAAATGAATTTTTTTGCCATTGATTGATTGCAATATTGATATGACACAGCTTTTTACCCCCTCCTCTTCCTCGACCGATGCAACCGGCGCCCCCCAGGGCCTGGCGAAATTCCCCAGCCTGCAAGGCCGCGCCGTGTTTGTGACGGGCGGCGGCAGCGGCATTGGTGCTGCCATCGTTGCGGCGTTTGCCGAACAAGGCGCCCGCGTGGCCTTTGTGGATGTGGCCCGCAACGCGAGCGAAGCCCTCGCCCAGCACATTGCCGACGCGGGCCTGCCCCGCCCCTGGTGGCGTGTGTGTGATGTGCGCGACGTGAACGCCCTGCAGGCCTGTGTGGCCGAAGCGGCGGCCGAGCTGGGCAGCGACTTTGCGGTGCTGGTGAACAATGTGGCCAGCGATGACCGGCACACGCTCGAATCCGTGACGCCCGAGTACTACGACGAGCGCATGGCCATCAACGAGCGCCCCGCCTTCTTCGCCATCCAGGCCGTGGTGCCGGGCATGCGCAGGCTGGGCGCGGGCTCGGTGATCAACCTGGGCTCCACCGGTTGGCAGGGCAAGGGCACGGGCTACCCTTGCTATGCCATTGCCAAGTCGTCGGTGAACGGCCTCACGCGCGGGCTGGCCAAGACGCTGGGGCAGGACCGGATCCGCATCAACACGGTGTCGCCGGGGTGGGTGATGACGGAGCGGCAGATCAAGCTGTGGCTGGACGCCGAGGGCGAGAAGGAACTGGCGCGCAACCAGTGCCTGCCGGACAAGCTGCGGCCGCATGACATTGCGCGGATGGTGTTGTTTTTGGCGTCGGATGATGCGGCGATGTGTACGGCGCAGGAGTTCAAGGTGGATGCGGGGTGGGTTTGAATTTTTGAGGTCTTTTTGGGCTCTGGCGCCTATCCATCAAGCGCTGGTAGCTATTGTTTTTGCAGTTCTGATGAGAACCATCTGTTCGGGCTGAGTCTGTCGAAGCTGGGGCAAGCTCGTTCTCTGATTTGTGCGGCATGCTTGGGTTGAGGGCGGAGGCCGGGAGTCGCCCGGCGTGCGAGTAACTTTCTTTCGCGTCGCCGAAAGAAAGTCACCAAAGAAAGGGCGACCCGGCTGTCTGCGACCCCTTCGCTGCGCTGCGGGGCAACCTGGGGTGCTCGCGCGCGGGGTGCACCGCAGAACTCGCTGCGCGCCTGCGGCGCTCCGCTCGAACAACTGCGGTGAGTCAGTTCACGAAGCGCGTGTGTCCTTCGGCACACAAGCCACCCCGCGCCCTGCGCGCCCCAGGCGCATCCAGAAGGGAACCCGACGGACATCCATTCGGGCCATCGCTGCGCTCGGCCCCATCTCGCGGGCGCAAGCGCCACGCGCTGCGCAGCCTGGGCCGAGCGAAGCAATGGCCCGTGTGGCTGTTCGGCTGTCCACCCCCCTGCTGGCTGCGCCTGCGGCGGGGCGGTTGCGGGGTGGCACGCGCGTCGGAGCGCGCGTGCTTCGTGAACTGACTCGCCGTGGTTGTCCGAGCGGCGCTGCGCAGCAGCAAAGCGAGTTCCACGGCGCACCCCGCAACCGCCCCGACGCAGGTTGCCCCGTAGCGCAGCGCAGGGGTCGCAGACTGGGGGTCGCCTTTCTTTTGCTTACTTTTCTTTGGCGAAGCAAAGAAAAGTAAGTCGCCTGCCGGGGCGACAACCCGGCCTCCGCCCTCAACACAAGCATGCCCGACAAACCAGCACGCCCCAGCTTCGACAAGCGGGTGGGATGGCGCCCAGGCTTCGGCAGGCTCAGCCCGAACGAACAGGAGGGCAAAAACTACAAAAACAATAGCTACCAGCGCTTACTCAACAAGCGCTAGCAGCCAATTTCACCCAAAAAATCAATCCCCCACCTCCAACCTCCGCCCATACTGCACCAGACTCGTCTGCTTCAACGCCTTCATCATCACCTTCGCCGCCGGCGACAACAGCCGGTCCGACCGCGTGATGATCCCGAACGCATCCATATGGCAGGGCATCGCCAGCGGCAACACCGTCACGATCCCGTGCGCCGCGTAATACCGCGCCACATCCTCCGCCACCACCGCAATCATGTCGCTCTGCTGCAGCATGCGCGTGATGAACAGCAGGGCCGATGTCTCCACCGTGTGCAGCGGCGGCGCCAGCCCGTCCTGCTGGAACATCAGGTCAAACCGGTGGCGCAGCACGCTGCCCGCAGGCGGCACGATCCAGCTGGCCGACACCACATCGCGCAGCGTCAACCCGGTCATGCTCGACAACGGGTGGCCCGGGCGTGTCATGGCGCAGACCAGTTCTTCTGTCAACGACTCGTAGCGCAGGTTCTCCTTGTCGTGCTCCTCGTACAGGCGGCCCACCACGATGTCGAGCTTGCCCTGCTCCAGCCGCTCCAGCAGCACGGGGCTGGTTTCAATATCGAGCGAAATGCGCAGGCTGGAGTGCTCCTGCTTGACCAGCGCCACGGCGGCGGGCAGCAGGCTCAGGCCCGGTGAGGTGATGGCGCCGATGCCCACCTGGCCATAGTGCCCGCGCTTGAGCGCGCCGATCTCGTCATGCGCCTGGTTCAGGTTGGCCAGGGCCATGCGCGCGTGGCGGATCATCGTTTCGCCATACCAGGTGGGGCGCATGCCGCGCGGCAGGCGGTCAAACAGCGACACCTCCAGCACGTCCTCCAGATCCTTGAGCAGCTTGGACGCGGCCGGCTGGGTCATGCTGAGCACCTGGGCGGCGCGGTGGATGTTGCCTTCTTCGGCCAGGGCCACCAGCAGCAGCAGTTGGCGCGTCTTGAGGCGGGCGCGGATGAACCAGTGGTTGTAGGTGCTCATGGATAGGAGGACGGGAAAAGGGAGGGGTTTTCCAGAATGCAAAGAACGATATGTATTTTGTCTAAAAAACGATTGGATTGATATCGAAACCTTCCATAGACTTCGCCGCAACTGCAACAAAGGCCTCTCTCCATGAAGCTCGGCGACCTCCAGCTCAGCCCCCGGCACCTGATCAACGGCCGGTGGGAAATCGGCACCACCACCGGCATCAGCACCAATCCGTCGGATACCCGCGAGGTGGTGGCCGAATACGCCCGCGCCGACCGCAACCAGACCGAGCTGGCCGTGCGCGCGGCGGCCGACGCCCTGCCCACCTGGAGCCAGAGCACCCCCCAACGCCGCGCCGACGTGCTGGACATGATTGGCAGCGAGCTGCTGGCACGCAAGGACGAGCTGGGCGCACTGCTGGCCCGCGAAGAAGGCAAGACCCTGCCCGAAGGCATCGCCGAAGTGGCGCGCAGCGGGCAGATCTTCAAGTTTTTTGCGGGCGAGGCGCTGCGCATCCAGGGCGAGCTGCTGGCCTCTGTACGCCAGGGCGTGCAGGTGGACGTAACCCGCGAACCTGTGGGCGTGGTGGGCATCATCGCGCCGTGGAACTTCCCCTTCGCCATCCCGGCCTGGAAGATCGCCCCGGCGCTGGCCTACGGCAACACCGTGGTGTTCAAGCCCGCCGAGCTGGTGCCCGCCTGTGGCTGGGCGCTGGCCGAAATCATCAGCCGCAGCGGCCTGCCCGCCGGTGCCTTCAACCTCGTCATGGGCAGTGGCCGCGAGGTGGGCCAGACGCTGGTGGACCACCCGCTGGTCAACGCGCTGAGCTTTACCGGGTCCGTCGCCACGGGCGACCGCATCCTGCGCGCGGCCTCAGCACGGCGCGCCAAGGTGCAGCTGGAGATGGGCGGCAAGAACCCGCTCATCGTGCTGGCCGACGCCGACCTGGACCAGGCGGTGGACTGCGCGCTGCAGGGCTCGTATTTCTCCACCGGTCAACGCTGCACCGCATCGAGCCGTCTCATCGTCGAGGCCGAGGTGCACGACGCCTTTGTGGCCCGCCTGCGCAACCGGCTGGCCAGCCTGAAGGTGGGTCACGCGCTGGAGCGCGGCACCGAGATGGGCCCGGTGGTGGACGACAACCAGCTGGCACAGAACCTGGACTACATCGACATTGCGCGCAATGAGGGAGCGGAGCATGTCTGGGGTGGCGAGCGCCTGGAGCGCCCCACCCCAGGCCATTACATGAGCCCCGCCCTCTTCCTGGCCCGCCCGGAGCACCGCGTGGCGCGCGAGGAAATCTTTGGCCCCGTGGCCTGCGTGCTGCGGGCCGATGACTATGAACATGCGCTGGCCTTGGCCAACGACACGCCCTTTGGCCTATGCGCGGGCATCTGCACCACGTCGCTCAAACGCGCCATGCACTTCAAGCGCCACGCCGCCGTGGGCATGACCATGGTGAACCTGCCCACGGCGGGTGTGGACTTCCATGTGCCGTTTGGCGGCCGCAAGGAATCGAGCTACGGCGCCCGTGAGCAGGGGCGCTACGCCGCTGAGTTCTACACCACCGTCAAGACGGGCTACATGCTGGCTTGAGCCCTGCCCTTTTCGTTCGTTCCTTCTTTCCATCCCGCAACCATCGTCAACCAACCATTACAGACAGGAGACAAGATGATGAAAATGAACCGCCGCACCGTTGCTGCCGCCTTGGCCAGCGTGCCCGTGGCCGCCTTGCTGCCCGGCGCCGCCTGGGCGCAAAAGCCCCTCGTACTGGGCTTCAGCCAGGTGGGGGCCGAGAGCGAATGGCGCACCGCCAACACCGAGTCCATCAAGTCGGCCGCCAAGGAGGCCGGCATCGAGTTGAAGTTCTCTGACGCGCAGCAGAAGCAGGAGAACCAGATCAAGGCCATCCGCTCGTTCATCGCACAGAAGGTGGACGTGATTGCGTTCTCGCCCGTGGTGGAGTCGGGCTGGGAGCCCGTGCTGCGCGAGGCCAAGGCCGCCAAGATCCCCGTGGTGCTGACCGACCGCGCGGTGAACACCAAGGACACGTCGCTGTACGTGACCTTCATGGGCTCGGACTTTGTGGAAGAAGGCCGAAAGGCCGGCCGCTGGCTGGTGGAGAAGATGAAGGACACCAAGGGCGAGGTCAACATCGTCGAGCTCCAAGGCACCGTGGGCTCTGCCCCCGCCATCGACCGCAAGAAGGGCTTTGAAGAAGTCATCAAGGCCGACCCCAAGTTCAAGATCATCCGCAGCCAGACCGGCGACTTCACCCGCGCCAAGGGCAAGGAAGTGATGGAAGCCTTCCTGAAGGCCGAGGGCAAGAAGATCAATGTGCTGTACGCGCACAACGACGACATGGCGATTGGCGCCATCCAGGCCATCGAAGAGGCCGGCATGAAGCCCGCCAAGGACATCGTGATCATCTCCATCGACGCGGTGAAGGGCGCCTTTGAAGCCATGATCGCCGGCAAGCTCAACGTGAGCGTGGAATGCAGCCCCCTGCTGGGCCCGCAGCTAATGAGCGCTGTGAAGGACATCAAGGCCGGCAAGGCTGTGCCCAAGCGCATCGTGACCGAGGAAGGCATTTTCCCGATGGAAGTGGCGGCCAAAGAGTTTCCTAACCGCAAATATTGACTCCCCCTGAGCCGCCTGCGGCGTCATCCCCCTGAGGGGGACGCCACCAGCGCGGCGGGGCGGCCCTTGCGCGGTGAGACCGGCCTTGGGCCGCGCCGGCTTCAGAGGTCAGGGCGAATGCCAAGGCATCCATCAGAAAAAGATTCACACCAGGAGACACAAGCAAATGAAGCGTGCAATTTTCAAGGCCGTGTTGGCCACCGCGGCACTGGCTGCCATTGGCGCCACGTCCGTGGCATCAGCCCAGGACAAGGGCACCATCGGCATCTCGATGCCCACCAAGTCCTCGGCGCGCTGGATTGCCGATGGCGACAACATGGTCAAGGTGCTCAAGGATCGGGGCTACAAGACCGATCTGCAGTACGCCGAAGACGACATCCCCAACCAGTTGGCGCAGATCGAGAACATGATCACCAAGGGCGCCAAGGTGCTGGTGATCGCGTCGATTGACGGCACCACGCTGTCGCGCGTGCTGCAAAGTGCGGCCGACAAGGGCGTAAAGGTCATTGCGTACGACCGCCTCATCAAGGGATCGAAGAACGTGGACTACTACGCCACGTTCGACAACTTCCAGGTCGGCGTGCTGCAGGCCACCTCCATCGTGGACAAGCTGGGCCTCAAGCAAGGCAAGGGCCCGTTCAACATCGAACTGTTCGGCGGCTCGCCGGACGACAACAATGCCTTCTTCTTCTACGACGGCGCCATGAGCGTGCTGCAGCCCTACATCGACAGCGGCAAGCTGGTGGTGCGCAGCAAGCAAACCGGCATGAACAAGGTGGGCACGCTGCGCTGGGATGGCTCGGTGGCCCAGGCGCGCATGGACAACCTGCTGTCGGCCTACTACGGCAAGGACAAGGTGCATGCGGTGCTCTCGCCCTATGACGGCATCTCCATCGGCATCCTGTCTTCCCTCAAGGGCGTGGGCTACTGCACCGCCCAGCAGCCCTGCCCCGTGGTCAGCGGGCAGGACGCTGAGGTGCCTTCCATCAAGTCCATCCTCAAGGGCGAGCAGTCTTCCACCGTGTTCAAAGACACGCGAGAGCTGGCCAAAGTAGCCGCCAACATGGTGGACGCCACGCTCTCGGGCAAGCAGCCCGAGATCAACGACACCAAGACCTACAACAACGGCGTGAAGGTGGTGCCCTCGTACCTGCTCAAGCCCGTGTCGGTGGATGCCTCCAACTGGAACCCCATCTTGGTCGGCAGCGGGTACTACAAAGAGTCGCAAATCAAGTGAGCTTGAGCGGCTTCCGCCTGTAGCCCTGCCGCCTGCGAATGCCACCGGGGCAGGGCCGGTGGTCTGCAACCGGGATGGGGCCCAAGGCCCCACCAACAGACTGAGAGACCATGCTTCTTGAAATGCGGAACATCCGCAAAACCTTCCCCGGTGTAGTGGCGCTGAACCAGGTCAACCTGCAGGTGCGGGCCGGGGAGATTCATGCCATCGTCGGCGAAAACGGGGCGGGCAAATCCACGCTGATGAAGGTGCTGTCGGGTGTGTACCCGCACGGCAGCTACAGCGGCCAGATCCTGTTCGATGGGCAGGAGCGCGAGTTTGCGGGCATCCGCGACAGCGAGCACCTGGGCATCATCATCATTCACCAGGAGCTGGCGCTGGTGCCGCTGCTGTCGATTGCCGAGAACATCTTCCTTGGCAACGAAACCGCGCGGCACGGCGTCATCGACTGGATGGCTGCGCACAGCCGCGCCCAGGCGCTGCTGCACAAGGTGGGCCTGCGCGAGTCGCCCGACACCCCCGTGGGCCAGCTGGGCGTGGGCAAGCAGCAGCTGGTGGAAATTGCCAAGGCGCTGTCGCGCAAGGTGCGCCTGCTGATCCTGGACGAGCCCACCGCCAGCCTCAACGAAAACGACAGCCAGGCCCTGCTGGACCTGCTGCTGGAGCTGAAAGCCCAGGGCATTACCTGCATCCTGATCTCGCACAAGCTCAACGAAATCTCGCGCGTGGCGGATGCGATCACTGTGCTGCGCGACGGCAGCACCGTGCAGATGCTGGACTGCCGCGAGGGCCCGGTGAGCGAAGACCGCGTGATCCAGGCCATGGTGGGCCGCGAGATGAGCGACCGCTACCCCCCGCGCCAGCCGCAAGTTGGTGACATTGTTTTCGAGGTGCGCAACTGGCGCGCCCACCACCCACAGCGCAGCGACCGCGAGCACCTCAAGGGCATCGACCTGAATGTGCGGCGCGGCGAGATTGTGGGCATTGCGGGCCTGATGGGCGCAGGCCGCACCGAGCTGGCCATGAGCATCTTCGGCCGCTCGTGGGGCCTGCGCATCAGCGGCGAAGTGCGGCTGCACGGCCAGCCCATCGACGTGAGCACGGTGGAAAAGGCCGTGCGCCACGGACTGGCCTATGTGACCGAAGACCGCAAGGGCAATGGCCTGGTGCTGAACGAAGACATCCAGTTCAACACCTCGCTGGCCAACCTGCCGGGCGTGTCGTTCGCCAGCGTGATCGACAGCGGCCAGGAACACCGCGTGGCACAGGACTACCGCGAGAAGCTGCGCATCCGCTGCTCGGGCGTGGACCAGAAGACGCTGAACCTGTCGGGCGGCAACCAGCAAAAAGTGGTGCTGAGCAAATGGCTGTTCACCAGCCCCGAAGTGCTCATCCTCGACGAGCCCACGCGCGGCATCGACGTGGGCGCCAAGTACGAGATCTACACCCTCATCGCCCAGCTGGCGGCCGAGGGCAAATGCGTGATCGTGATCTCCTCCGAGATGCCTGAGCTGCTGGGCATCACGGACCGCATCTATGTGATGAACGAAGGCCGCTTTGTGGCCGAGATGCCAACTTCAGATGCCTCGCAAGAAAAGATCATGCGAGCGATTGTGAAAGCCAGTTGATATGAGCCAGACCACCCATCCCCCCGCCAGCACGCTGGCCGACGGCAGCCCGACAGCAGCGGCGCGGCACGACAAATCGCTGTTGCAGCACCTGCAGCACAACCTGCGCGAATACGGCATGTTGATCACGCTGGTGGCCATCATGGGCTTCTTCCAGTACATGACCGAGGGCACGCTGATGCAGCCCTTGAACCTGACCAACCTGGTGCTGCAGAACAGCTACATCGTCATCATGGCGCTGGGCATGTTGCTGGTCATCGTGGCCGGGCACATCGACCTGTCGGTGGGCTCGGTGTGTGGATTCATCGGCGCGCTGGCGGCAGTGCTGATGGTCGAATACAACTGGCACTTTGTGCCCGCCACGCTGGTGTGCCTGCTTTGCGGCGGGCTCATTGGTGCGGTGCAGGGCAGCTTTGTGGCGTTCTCGCGCATTCCGTCGTTCATCGTCACGTTGGCGGGCATGCTGGTGTTCAAGGGCCTGGCGCTGGCGCTGCTGGCGGGTCAGTCGGTGGGGCCGTTCCCCTCGGCGTTCCAGATGCTCAGCTCGGGTTTTATCCCTGACCTGTTCAGCGTGGAAGGCCTGCGCCTGACCTCGCTGCTGCTGGGCGCGGCCGTGGCAGCGGCCCTGGCCGTGGGCGGCCTGCGCCAGCGCGCCAACCGGCTGCGCCACGGCGTGCAGACAGAGCCTGCGGGTCTGTTCATCGCCCGCACCATCGTTTTTGGCGGGCTGCTGGTGTACTTCAGCTACCTCCTGGCCTCATACAAGGGCCTGCCCAACGTACTCATCGTGATGGCGCTGCTGATCGTGCTGTTCGACTTTGTTACCAGCCGCACGACCATCGGCCGCCGCATCTACGCCATGGGCGGCAACGAGAAGGCGGCCAAGCTCTCCGGCATCAAGACCGAGCGGCTCACGCTGTATGCCTTCATCAACATGGGCGTGCTGGCAGCCCTGGCCGGTCTGGTGTTTGCGGCGCGGCTCAACACCGCCACGCCCAAGGCGGGCCTGGGTTTTGAGCTGGACGTGATTGCGGCCTGCTTCATCGGCGGCGCCTCAGCCTCGGGCGGCGTGGGCAAGGTGATGGGCGCGGTCATCGGCGCCTTTGTGATGGGCGTGATGAACAACGGCATGTCCATCCTGGGCATCGGCATCGACTACCAGCAGGTCATCAAGGGCGTCGTGCTGCTGGCCGCCGTGCTCGTGGACGTTTACAACAAGAACAAAGCGTGATGACCCCCATGGACGCGTCCACCGCTCACGCCCCAGCCGCTCCGGTGCTGCAGCTTTCGGGAATCCACAAGCAGTTTGCGGGCATCCCCGTGCTGCGCGATGTGCAGCTCAACCTCTACCCTGGCGAGATCCATGCGCTGATGGGGCAAAACGGTGCGGGCAAGTCCACACTGATCAAGGTGCTGACGGGCGTGCTGGAGGCCAGCGGCGGGCAGATGCGGCTGGGCAATGAAGCCGTTTGGCCTGACTCGCCGCTGGCCGCGCAGCGCCTGGGCATCAGCACGGTGTACCAGGAGGTCAACCTCTGCCCCAACCTCTCGGTGGCCGAGAACATCTTTGCGGGCCGCTACCCGCGCTGCGGCATCGCCCAAGGCTTTCGCATCGACTGGGCCACGCTGCACCAGCGTGCCCGCGAGCTGGTGGCGCGCATTGGCTTGCAGATCGACGTGACGCACCTGCTGTCGGACTACCCGGTGGCCGTGCAACAGCTGGTGGCGATTGCCCGAGCGCTCAGCATCGAATCGCGCGTGCTGATTCTGGATGAGCCCACCTCCAGCCTGGACGACGACGAAGTGCAAAAGCTCTTCGAGGTGCTGCGGCGCCTGCGCAGCGAGGGGCTGTCCATCGTCTTTGTGACGCATTTCCTGAACCAGGTGTATGCCGTGTCCGACCGCATCACCGTGCTGCGCAACGGCAGCTGGGTCGGCGAGTGGCTGGCCAAAGACCTGGGGCCACAGGCGCTGATCGCCGCCATGCTGGGCCGCGACCTGGCCGCGGCGTCGGAGCAACCCGCACCAGCGCCCACCGTGGACAGCCGTCAAGCCACGCTGCTGCAAACCGAGGGCCTGGGGCAAGACACGCAACTGCAGCCGCTGGACCTGCAGATTCGTGCCGGCGAGGTAGTGGGCCTGGCGGGGCTGCTGGGCTCGGGCCGCACCGAGCTGGCGCGTCTGCTGTTTGGCCTGGATCAGCCCGACCGGGGCGCGCTGCGCATCGACGGGCAGGTGGTGAAGTTTGCCAACCCCATGGATGCGATCCGCCATGGCCTGGCCCTGTGCCCCGAGGAGCGCAAGACCGACGGCATCGTGGCGGAACTGTCGGTGCGCGAGAACATTGCGCTGGCGCTGCAGGCGCGCATGGGTGTGAGCAAGTTCCTTTCGCGTGCCGAGCAGACTGCGCTGGCCGAACGCTATGTGAAGCTGCTGGGCATCAAGACCGAGACGGTGGACAAGCCCATCGGCCTGCTCTCGGGCGGCAACCAGCAAAAGGCGATCCTCGCGCGCTGGATGGCCATCGAGCCGCGCCTATTGATCCTGGACGAACCCACACGCGGCATCGACGTGGCCGCCAAGCAGGAAATCATGGACCAGATCCTGCGCCTGGCCCAGGCCGGCATGGCCGTGCTGTTCATCTCTTCCGAAATGAGCGAGGTGGTGCGCGTGGCGCACCGCATCGTGGTGCTCCGCGACCGCCGCAAGGTGGGTGAGCTGCCTGCGGGCAGCAGCGAAGACGCCGTCTACGAACTCATCGCCGCCGAACATGCTTGAACCTTCCCCATCTCCGTCCCTTTTAGCCGCGCTGCTCCGACACCGCCTGGCGTGGCCCATCATCACGCTGCTGCTGTTGCTGGCTGTCAATACGGCCTTCAACGCCAGCTTTCTGCGCATTGAGTGGCGTGATGGGCACCTGTACGGCAGCCTCATCGACATACTGAACCGCGCCGCACCGCTGGTGCTGGTGTCGCTGGGCATGACGCTGGTGATCGCCACTCGGGGTATCGACATCTCGGTGGGTGCGACGGTGGCCATTGCAGCGGCAGTGGCCGCGTGGCTGATCGGCGGCTCGGTGTCGGGCACCGAGAGCCGGTTTCCACTGCCCGTCGCCATCCTGGGCGCCATCGGCGTGGCACTGCTGTGCGGCTTGTGGAACGGCGTGCTGGTGGCAAAGGTGGGCATGCAGCCCATCATCGCCACGCTGATCCTGATGGTGGCGGGCCGGGGTATCGCCCAGCTCATCACCGACGGGCAGATCATCACCATCTACTACACGCCCTACTTCTTCATGGGCGGCGGGTACCTGGCAGGGCTGCCGTTCTCTGTGTTCGTAGTGGCCGCAGTCTTCGTGGTGCTGTACCTCGCCATCACGCGCACTGCGCTGGGCCTGTTCATCCAGGCAGTGGGCATCAACCCCACGGCGGCGCGGGTGGCGGGTGTGCAGGCGGGGCGGCTTATCGTGGCGGCCTATGTGTTCTGCGGCGTGTGCGCGGGCATTGCGGGTTTGCTTATCAGCTCCAACGTGAAGAGTGCAGACGGCAACAACGCCGGGCAACTGCTGGAGCTGGACGCCATCCTGGCCGTCACGCTGGGTGGCACCGCCCTCACCGGAGGCCGTTTCAGCCTGGTGGGCAGCGTGATTGGCGCACTCATCATCCAGACGCTGACCTACGCCATCTACTCGCTGGGCGTGCCGCCCGAGATCAACCTGGTGGTGAAGGCCGTGGTGGTGTTCATCGTGATGCTGCTGCAGTCGCCCGAGTTCCGGGCGCAAGTGGGCGACCTGGCACGCCGCCCCGGCGCGGGAGCCCTGCAATGAGCGCCGTACCCAAGACCGCAGGCTTCGGCACCGTGCCCCCCCCTGCTCCACAGGCCGTCGCCGCGCGCGCGCGGTTCAACCCCAAGTACCTGCCGCTGGCCGCCACCATCTCGCTGTTTGTGGCCATGGCCACGCTGGGTTCGGTGCTGTACACCGGGTTTTTCTCGGCCCAGGTGTTCCTCAACCTGCTGATCGACAACGCGTTCCTCATCATCGTGGCGGTGGGCATGACGTTCGTGATTCTGTCGGGCGGCATCGACCTGTCGGTGGGATCGGTGGTGGCGCTGACCACCATGGTGCTGGCCGCGCTGGTGGAGCACCGGGGCTGGAACCCGATGGTCGCCATCCCGCTGGTGCTGCTGATGGGCACGGCATTTGGCGCGTTCATGGGCTTCCTCATCGAGCGCTTTCGGCTTCAGCCCTTCATCGTCACGCTGGCAGGCATGTTCCTGGCGCGGGGGCTGTGCTACCTCATCAGCATTGATTCCATCAGCATCACACACGAAGGCTACTCCGAGCTGGCCCAGTGGCGCCTGCCGCTGTGGGAAGGCGCATCCCTATCGCTGGGCGCGCTCATCGCCATTGCCGTGCTGCTGGTGGCCCTGTTCGTGGCGCACTGCACGCCGTTTGGCCGCAGCGTGTATGCGGTGGGCGGCAGCGAGCACTCGGCCGTGCTCATGGGCCTGCCGGTGCGACGCACGCTGATCGGCGTGTACACCCTTTCGGGCTTTTGCTCGGCGCTGGCGGGCGTGGTGTTCACGTTCTACATGCTCTCAGGCTACGGCCTGCACGCTGTGGGCATGGAGCTGGACGCGATTGCCGCCGTGGTCATTGGCGGCACGCTGCTCACGGGTGGCGTGGGCTATGTGGCGGGCACGCTGTTTGGCGTGCTCATGCTCGGAATCATCCAGACCCTGATTTCCTTCGACGGCACGCTCAGCTCCTGGTGGACGCGCATCGTCGTTGGTGTGCTGCTGTTCGCTTTCTGCCTGCTGCAGCGGCTGCTCTCGCGCCGCTCGGGCAAGGCCCGTTGACTCTTCATTTCTCCTCTTTCTCTCGCACCCCACCATGACCACCCCCAAGCGCAAACTCCGCTCCGCCGAATGGTTCGGCACGGCCGACAAGAACGGCTTCATGTACCGCAGCTGGATGAAGAACCAGGGCATCCCCGACCACGCGTTCGACGGCCGCCCCGTGATCGGCATCTGCAACACCTGGTCCGAGCTGACACCGTGCAACGCGCACTTTCGCAAGATCGCCGAGCACGTCAAGCGCGGCATCTACGAGGCGGGGGGCTTCCCTGTCGAGTTCCCGGTGTTCTCCAACGGCGAATCCAACCTGCGCCCCACGGCCATGCTGACGCGCAACCTGGCCAGCATGGACGTGGAAGAAGCCATTCGCGGCAACCCCATCGACGCCGTGGTGCTGCTGGTGGGCTGCGACAAGACCACACCCGCGCTGCTGATGGGCGCGGCCAGCTGCGATGTGCCCGCCATCGTGGTCACGGGCGGGCCCATGCTCAACGGCAAGCTCGATGGCAAGGACATCGGCTCGGGCACGGCCGTGTGGCGCCTGCACGAATCGCTGAAGGCGGGCGAGATCAACGAGCACCAGTTCTTTGCGGCCGAGGCCGGAATGTCCCGCTCTGCCGGCACCTGCAACACCATGGGCACGGCCAGCACCATGGCCTGCATGGCTGAATCGCTAGGCACATCGCTGCCGCACAACGCAGCCATCCCGGCCGTGGATTCGCGTCGCTATGTGCTGGCCCACATGTCGGGCAAGCGCATTGTGGAGATGGCGCACGAAGGGCTCACGCTCTCCAAGATCTTGACCCGCGAGGCGTTTGAGAACGCGATCCGCACCAATGCGGCCATCGGCGGATCGACCAATGCGGTCATCCACCTCAAGGCCATCGCGGGCCGCATCGGCGTGCAGCTGGACCTGGAGGACTGGACGCGCATTGGCCGTGGCACGCCCACGCTGGTAGACCTGCAGCCCTCGGGCCGCTTCCTGATGGAAGAGTTCTACTACGCGGGCGGCCTGCCCGCCGTGCTGCGCCGCCTGGGCGAGAACAACCTGCTGCCCCACCCCAATGCGCTCACCGTCAACGGCAAGAGCCTGTGGGACAACGTGCGCGAAGCCCCGCAGTACAACGACGAAGTGATCCGCCCGATCAACAACCCGCTGATTGCCGACGGTGGCATCTGCATCCTGCGCGGCAACCTGGCGCCGCGTGGCGCGGTGCTCAAGCCCTCCGCCGCCTCGCCCGAGCTGCTCAAGCACAGAGGCCGCGCCGTGGTGTTCGAGAACCTCGAACACTACAAGGAGCGCATCGTCGATGAGAACCTGGACATCGACGCCAGCTGCGTGATGGTGCTCAAGAACTGCGGCCCCAAGGGCTACCCCGGCATGGCCGAGGTGGGCAACATGGGCCTGCCGCCCAAGCTGCTGCGCCAGGGCGTGAAGGACATGGTGCGCATCTCCGACGCGCGCATGAGCGGCACGGCCTACGGCACCGTGGTGCTGCACGTGGCGCCCGAGGCGGCTGCGGGTGGCCCGCTGGCCGCAGTGCGCGATGGCGACTTCATCGAGCTGGACTGCGAAAACGGCCGACTGCACCTGGACATCAGCGATGAGGAACTGGCGGCGCGCCTGGCCGCATTGGCTGGCGCGGACAACGGCGGACGCGGCGGCTACCAGCGGCTGTATGTGGACCACGTACTGCAGGCGGACGATGGTTGCGACTTTGACTTCTTGGTCGGCTGCCGGGGGGCTGCTGTGCCCCGCCACTCGCATTGATGTGCCCCAACTGAGGCGCTCGCCGCAGTCAAATGCTACAGATTCAATAGCTACCAGCGCTTATTCGATTAGCGCTAGAGACATATTTCACTCAAATTCTTACCCGCACCCGCCATGCCAGCCACCCATTCCCTCCAGAACCCTCGCTACCGCGGCATCTTCCCCGTGGTGCCCACCACGTTCCACGAAGACGGCACGCTCGACCTCGACAGCCAGAAGCACTGCCTCGACTTCATGATCGACGCCGGTGTGGATGGCGTCTGCATCCTGGCCAACTTCTCTGAGCAGTTCTCGCTATCGGACGCCGAGCGCGAAGTCCTCACCCGCACATCGCTGGAGCATGTGGCAGGCCGTGTGCCGGTGATCGTCACCACCACCCACTACGGCACCCGCGTGTGCGCCGAGCGCAGCCGCGCCGCGCAGGACATGGGCGCAGCCATGGTGATGGTCATGCCGCCCTACCACGGTGCCACCTTCCGCGTGCCCGAGGCGCAGATCTACGAGTTCTATGCCCGTGTGTCCGACGCGATCCGCATTCCGATCATGGTGCAGGACGCACCCGCCAGCGGCACCGTGCTGTCCGCCCCCTTTCTCGCGCGCATGGCGCAGGAGATTGAAAACCTGGCCTACTTCAAGATCGAAGTGCCCGGCGCCGCCAGCAAGCTGCGCGAGCTGATCCGCCTGGGTGGCGACGCCATCGAAGGCCCGTGGGACGGCGAAGAAGCCATCACCCTGCTGGCCGACCTGGATGCGGGCGCCACGGGCGCGATGACGGGCGGTGCGTTCCCCGACGGCATTCGCCCCATCATCGAAGCCCACCGCCAGGGTGACATGGACCAGGCGTTTGCGCTCTACCAGCGCTGGTTGCCCCTCATCAACCACGAAAACCGCCAGGGCGGCATCCTCACGGCCAAGGCGCTCATGAAAGAAGGCGGCGTGATCGCCTGCGAGGCAGGGCGCCACCCCTTCCCGGCCATGCATTCCGAGGTGCGGCGCGGCCTGATCGACGTTGCACGGCGGCTGGACCCGCTGGTGCTGCGCTGGGCACGTTAAGCGGAGCACCCATGGCGCCTGTGCGTTATCTGGTGCCCGCTGAAGCGGGCCTCATCGCCCTGGACTGGGGCACCTCCGCGCTGCGCGCGTTCCGCATGGATGCGACCGGCACCGTGCAGGAGACCCGCCACCGCCCCTGGGGCATCATGAATCTGCCCCCAGCCGCCAACGGCGTGGACGACCCCGAGCCCGGCGCCGCCTTTGAGCGCGCATTGCAGGACACCTGTGGCGACTGGCTGGCCGCCGCACCCGGCCTGCCCCTGCTGGCCTGCGGCATGGTGGGCAGCGCCCAGGGCTGGCGCGAGGCCAAATACCTGCCCACGCCCACCTCGCTCGATGCACTGGCGCGGGGCCTGACGCTGGTGGCACGGCGCGATGGCGCGCCGCTGCACATCGTGCCGGGCCTGTTGCAACAGGGCGCGCTGCCCAACGTGATGCGTGGTGAAGAGACCCAGGTGCTGGGCGTGCTAGCGGGCCTTGCGCCGCCAACGGACGCGCCCGTGCTCATCGGCCTGCCCGGCACCCACAGCAAATGGGTGCTGGCACGGCAAGGCCACATCGAGCAGTTCCACACCTTCATGACCGGCGAGGTGTTTGCTGCGCTGAGCGGCCACACCATTCTGGGTAAGACGATGCAGGCTGCAGCGGCCCCCGACGACGACGCCTTTGCACGGGGTCTGGAAGTCGCGCGGAGCAGCGACGCCGCACTAGGCCTGCTCTCGCACATCTTCAGCACCCGCACGCTGGGGCTGACCGGCGCGCTGGCGCCCACCGCGCAAGCGGACTACCTCTCCGGCCTGCTGATCGGGCACGAGGTGGCGAGCCTGAGCCGCGCACAGGGTCAAACCCCAACAACACCACAAACGCTGGTGCTCTGCGGCGAGCCCGACCTGTGCCGCCGCTACGCCATCGCGCTGCAGACCTGTGGCTTTGCCGCCCCCACCATCGCCACGCAGGCCACGGCCACTGGGCTGTGGCAGATCGCGCTGGCGGCAGGGTTGGTCGTTGCGCCCGCACCCGCCCCCTCACACCCCTTCACCGCCGGGAGTCTGGCTGCATGAACCCCATCGACAAAACCCTGTTCCACATCCTGCAGCGCTGCGGGCTCATCGCCATCCTGCGCGGCGTGCAGCCGCACGAGGTGGTGGCCATCGGCCACGCGCTGTACGACGCGGGGTTTCGCATCATCGAAGTGCCGCTCAACTCGCCCGAGCCGCTGGCCAGCATCCGCGCACTGCGCGATGCACTGCCAGCCGACTGCCTAGTGGGCGCAGGCACCGTGCTCTCCATCGATGCCGTGGCCGACGTGGCCGCAGCCGGTGGGCAGATCATCGTCATGCCCCACAGCGCCCCCGATGTGATCCGCGCTGCCCGCGCCGCAGGCATGGCCTGCGCGCCCGGCGTGGCCACGCTGACCGAGGCCTATGCTGCCCTGGCAGCCGGCGCCAACATGCTCAAGCTGTTCCCGGCCGAGGCGCTGCCGCCCCATGTGCTCAAGGCCTGGCGCGCCGTCATCACGCCGCCCATGGCGCTGGTGCCCGTGGGCGGCATCGTGCCCGAGAGCATCGCGCCCTATGCCGCCGCTGGCGCCAGCGGCTTTGGCCTGGGCTCGGCCCTGTACCGGCCCGGTGACCAGGCCCCCGAGGTGGCGCACAAAGCCGCAGCGTTTGCGCGGGCGTGGCAGGCGTCGTTTGGAACCGCGCCCGCCACTGCCTGACCCGCGCCTACTCGCTCCAGACAACCCAGCATTTCTGAACCGACTGCCCCGCCCCCATGAAGATCACCCGACTCACCACATTCATCGTCCCGCCACGCTGGTGCTTCCTCAAAATCGAAACCGACGAAGGCATCACCGGCTGGGGCGAGCCTGTGCTGGAAGGCCGCGCGCACACCGTGGCGGCTGCGGTCGATGAACTGGCCGACTACCTCGTTGGCAAAGACCCGCGCCACATCGAAGACCACTGGACGGTGCTGTACCGGGGCGGCTTCTACCGGGGCGGCGGCGTGCACATGAGCGCGCTGGCCGGCATCGACCAGGCGCTGTGGGACATCAAGGGCAAGGCACTGGGCGTACCCGTGTCCGAGCTGCTGGGCGGCAATGTGCGCAGCCGCATCAAGGTCTACAGCTGGATCGGCGGCGACCGCCCCAGCGAAACAGCCGCCGCTGCACAAGCCGCCGTGGCACGCGGCTTTACCGCCGTGAAGATGAACGGCACCGAAGAAATGCAGTACGTGGACAGCTACGACAAGGTGGAGCGCTGCCTGCAAAACGTGGCCGCCGTGCGCGAGGCCGTGGGGCCGAATGTGGGCATTGGCGTGGACTTCCACGGCCGCGTGCACCGGCCCATGGCCAAGGTGCTGGTCAAGGAGCTGGAGCCCTACAAGCTCATGTTCATCGAAGAGCCCGTACTGAGCGAACACGAAGAGGCGCTGAAGGAGATCGCCCGCATCTCATCCACCCCCATCGCCCTGGGCGAGCGCCTGTACTCGCGCTGGGACTTCAAGCGCGTGCTGCAAGGCGGCTATGCGGACATCATCCAGCCCGACCCGTCGCACGCAGGCGGCATCACCGAGACCCGCAAGATCGCCAGCATGGCCGAGGCCTACGACGTGGCCCTGGCCCTGCACTGCCCGCTGGGGCCCATTGCCCTGGCCGCCAACCTGCAGCTGGACGCGGTTTGCTACAACGCCTTCATCCAGGAGCAAAGCCTGGGCATCCACTACAACCAGGCCAACGACCTGATGGACTATGTGTCCAACCCCGAGGTGTTTGCATACCAGGATGGCATGGTGGCCATCCCCACCGGGCCGGGGTTGGGGATTGAGGTGAATGAGGACTATGTGCGCGAGCGGGCGCAGGAGGGACACCGGTGGAGGAATCCGGTGTGGCGGCACCGGGATGGGAGTTTTGCGGAATGGTGAGGGGATGCACTGAGAGTGCTCGACCCGGGATTGCATGAAGCCCCCGTCGGCCCGACCCTCGCGGTCTATGCTTGCCGGATGTAACTGGCAACGGCATCCGCCGACATCGGTCGTGCAAAATAGTAGCCCTGTGCCTCGTCGCAACCGAAGGCTCCTAGCTGGCGCAGCATGTCGGCGGTTTCGACACCTTCGGCGATGGTGCGCAGATTCAGACTGCGGGCCAACTGAATAATCGCGCGCACGATGGCGGCGTCATCTGGGTCGGAACCCAAGTCGCGAACAAAGGACTGGTCGATCTTGAGCTTGTCGATGTCAAAGCGCTTCAGGTACGACAGACTGGAATAGCCCGTCCCAAAGTCATCGATCGATAGTTTTACACCCAGCAGCTTCAAGCGCTTGACGCTGTCCAGCACCCCCTCCACGTTCTGGATCAAGATCGACTCAGTCAGCTCCAGCTCCAACAATGCGGGGGTCAGGCGGGTTTCCTGAAGCGCATGAATAACCGACTGCTCCACGCTACCGCGTTTGAATTGCACAGCGGAGAGGTTCACCGCCATACACAGTTCAGGCAGCCCAGCGTTTTGCCAAGCCACAGCCTGGCGGCAGGCTTCATGTAGCACCCAGTCGCCAATCGGAACGATCAGGCCACTCTCTTCGGCAACCGGTATAAACCGTGCAGGCGGCACCATACCAAGCTCGGGGTGATTCCAGCGGATAAGGGCCTCGACCCCAGTGATGGCGCCGCTGGCCAAATCAATCTGGGGCTGATAGTGCAGGACAAATTCATTGCGCTCCAGGGCGCGGCGTAGACCGTTGCGAATGAACTGGTGCTCGACCGCTTCCACATCCATCGCGTCGTCGAAAAAGCGGTAGGTATTACGCCCGTCGCCCTTGGCTTTGTACATGGCCATATCGGCCTTTTTGAGCAGGCTCTCGAAGCTTGTGCCATCTTCGGGAAAGATCGTCACACCCATGGACACCGAAGTCGCAATCTCATGCCCATCGACATAAAAAGGCATCTGCATCTGCTCCATGAGCTTCTCCAGAAGCGGCGCAGCATCGTCCGCCTGGGTCAAATCAGGCAAAAGAATCAGGAATTCGTCACCGCCCAGGCGGCTGACGGTGTCGGTTTCACGCATGCAGGCGCTCAGACGGCGGGCGATGTGTTGGAGAAACCCGTCACCACTATCGTGGCCCAGCGTATCGTTGATGCTCTTGAAGTTGTCCATATCCAGAAATAGCAGCATCACCTTCCCGTTCGCCCGAATGGCATGGGCTTTAGCCTGTTCGAAACGGTCTTGAAGCAGCAGTCGGTTGGGCAAGCCGGTCAATGCATCATGAAAAGCTTGAAACTGGATTTGCTGCTCCGCGAGCTTGCGCTCGGTAATGTCGGCCGCGAGGAACAGGTAGTTATAGGGCCGCCCGTCCGTGGTCAAAAGGGGTGCGGTGGACAGGCTGATATGAATGGCGGAGCCGTCGCGTCGCTGTCGTACCAACTCGGCCTGATGGAGTGACTCGCCATTGCGCAATCTGGAAACAATGCTGTCGTACTCCTGCACCTTGTCCTTTGGGATGAACCGGACCTTATGACCGATGGCCTCTTCGGCGGCCCAGCCGAACATCCTCTGCGCAGCCGGGTTCCAGCTGGTCACCAGATTGTTCAGGTCAGTGGTATAGATAGCCAGCGGAGAGTTCTTCACCATTGACTCCAGTCGTTCAGTGCTGGCTTTGAGCTCGGTGCCGGAGCGCTTGATCTCTTCGCGCATCTGATTGACGGCATTTCCCACGTGGTCGAGCGCATCGGGCCGCCAGCGACCGCCCTCCCGGCGATTGAGCTGCAACGGCAACTCACTGGACACGTTTTTTGAAAACTGCAGGAGATAGCCTGCAATATGTTCCAGATGCTGCCCCACCATGGCCTGGAAGATCAGCAAGACAAAGGCGGTGACCAAAAAGGTCTTGATGGCGTTACTCACCAGCATGACGATGAACTTGGACCACAGGCGCGACACCACGTTATCCACGCTGGCTACCACGTGCAAATCGCCAATGGCGACGCTCTCGCCAGCGTTAAGGTGGTTCAAGGGGAAGACGACTTCGATATAGCGCCTGGAGGACTGGGCACCGGCCGACCACTGGGTCTGGCCGTCGGAAACGATTCCAAGGTATTCGACGTCGCCCAGGTTTAACAAGCCGTTGAGGTGGTTCTGAATCTGGGTGGTGTCTAACACCCATACGCTTTCCACCAAGGTGGGTAGATACACCTTGCGTATCGACTCAATCCGTTCCTTGATTCCATGCAAGTCTCCCCGATAGTCCAGGTAGAGCTCTACGGCGGTGATGACTGCAGTGATGGCCGAACTGAAAAGGATCACGGCCAACATCATCCTGCGCGCGATGCCGTTGTTGCGAACCAGCGCCTTGCTGAAGAAACTCTCTTCCAGAACATCGCTAAGTTTCATCAGGCCTCCAGTTGCTGATTTTTCGCTCCAAGATGGCTTGGTCGTCCCCCCTGTTCTCAGCCCCCTCAGAACGATTCATGATCTTAGAACCTGGGTGATCTTGGAAACATACGGACATACGCGTGTAACAAGGAGCCACTCGGCGACGGTGTATGGGTCGCAGTACGAGCACAGACCAACATTCGAACCTTGTTCCAGCCGCATTGCGTCGATCAAGGTGGCGTGCGCATGCCCCTTGACCTATTCGCATTCAGCATCGTTGCCTATTGAGAGCAGCCCACTCTCTGGAATGCCTTCACCCGCTAGTGTGGTGTTGCACGCTATCCGGCAGTTAAAACCGCGTCTTTTCGGCCAGGGCTGCGTTGCAAATCCTCGCGATACCTACGGGTATCGCTGAGGTTTACGCCTTGCCCGAACCAAAAATCCATCGGTTTTCGATGTGCCGTCAAGCATGCAACACCACACTAGAAAGGGACGGTCGTGGTGGCGTGAACATCGTTGCCTTGCCCGTGGCGTGGGAAACGCGCTAGGGACCCTCTGCACAAATCCCTGCGTAATGTGCTTACGAAGGCTTGAAGCCGAGACAATAAGGCCATGAAGCAAAGCAGCCTGGGCCTGAGCAATACCACCAAGCGCACCCGCAAGCGCGAGTT
>NZ_JAMXAX010000080.1 GCF_023913775.1 Acidovorax facilis | reverse complement strand
ATGCACCGGCGAGTGGGGAGGTGGGGCTGAACGGTGGAGTTGCAGACGCGCATCTGGTGCGGGTGGAGCAGCCAAAGGGGCCGCAGCATCGGCCGTCGAACGTGCCTTCGGTGTCTTCGGGGTTGCGGATGCCGGGGTGATGTTTGGTCTTGGATTTTTTGATGTTTTAGGCCGCTAGCGCTTATTCATCAAGCGCTAGCAGCTACTATTTTTGTAGTGGACGTGGGGTTTTTGCCCCACCCGCTCGGGCCGAACTTGCCGAAGCCTGGGCTGGTTTGCTGGCTTGCTGGTGTGTGAGGCATGCCTGTTCAGAGAAGAGGCCCGGCCGGTTCATGGAACACTCGGCAATCACTATCAATACCATAGCATCTCGCGCTTGATGGATAAGCGCCAGGGCGCAGAAATCCCCAAAACCCCTTAAGGATGACCTGCATAACTCCCTGCGGTCTGTGATAGCGCGGTCTCGGGCGGTCCACTGCGTTGCTTTTCTTGCCAATAGCGCGGCTATTGGCTGCAAAAAGACGCCTTGTGCCCCATCCCGATCCGCACTACCACCGCCTCGCGAGGGTTATGCAGGTCATCCTTAACCCCCCGCAGCCCCCTGCGGCACATGGTTGCGCAGCAGCCACCGCGTTTCCCGCGTGGCCTCGGTGTCCGGGTGGCGGGACTCCAGCGTGGCCAGCACGCGCAGGGCCATGTCGGCGCGGTTCATGCCTTGCAGCAGCACGCGGGCCACCAGTTCATAGGCGGCGGGCACGCTGTCGTGGTTTTTGAAGCGGCGGTCAAAGCCCTGCAGCAGGGCCAGCGCGTCTTTGGCGTTGTTGGCATTCCAGGCGGCTTTGGCCAGGTTGAGGGTGGCGTTGGCGTCCTGCAGCGCAAACTGGGCGTCCTGGGCCCGGCAGGTTTGAAAGACCTTGAGCGCTTCGCCGCCCTGGCCCGAGCGCAGCAGCAGCGGGATGTAGCGCTGGGCATGGTCCAGCAGGGTGGCGGTTTTGCCTTCGGCCAGCGTCAGCACACGGTGGTAGCGGCGCTGTGCGGGCACTTCGTCGCTGCGGGTGCGCTGGTCTTCGTAGGCTACGCCCAGGGCGCCGACCATGTCGCCCGCGGTGATCAGCGCGGCCACGTGTGCGTCGGTGGCGTCTTGCTCGATCTGGCGGGGGCTGCGGCGGTCCACAGGGGTGCCGTCGTCGTCCAGGCCTGCGCCGGGCAGCAGGTCAATGCCAAAGGCTGCATGGTTCTGGTACATGGCGTAGCCCAGCAGGCTTGCCATGACCCAGCTGAAATAGATCAGCAGCCAGTTGACGATGGGCAGCAGGATCCAGCCCTTGAAGATGGGCACAAGCATGCCCAGCGCAATGAAGGTGCCCTGGCTCAGCAGGAAGAGGAACAGGCACAGCAGCAGGTAGGGCCAGCCAATGGTGCGCACGGCATTCCAGGCGTTGGCGGGGTTGAGGGTTTCGGTAAAGCTGCAGGTCTGCACCAGCACGATCTGCGTGGCGGGCAGCAGGAAACACATGGCCAGCCAGGCCAGCGTGCCCAGCAGGGGGTTCAGGCGCTGCAGCCAGCCCACGGCCATGGCTTGCACGATCAGGATGGCGAACAGCTTCCAGGGCAGGTTCTTCCAGTCAGGGTCCAACTCGGAAGGGTAGTCTTCGGCCTTGTAGATGCCGCGCGAGCCCAGGGCCGTGACTTTGAATCCGTAGCGCGATGCGGCCAACAGGATGCCGATCTCCACAATCAGGATGCCCAGGGCGTCGGGCACAAAGAAGACCAGCTTGAACAGCAAGCTGGAGAGCGCCAGCAGCACGCTGTACATCAGCGGCTTGGGTTGCAGCGGAAACGCGAAAAAGGTGTTGATCTGGTGCCAGAACGGACGGGGCGTCTTTGCGGTTTCGCGCTGCATGGGGTGCCCCGGGCTTATTTGGAGAAGAAGTCGGACTGCGACATCCCGCGCCCGCCCGCCATGCGCACCACGGTGCGCTGGTCGGAGCGCAGGAGCTTCATTTGCCCCATTTCGCGCACGAGTTGCTCGTTGAAGGTGGAGCTGAACTGCATGACGGTTTCTCCCATCTTCAGCAGGCTGGTGCCTTTGACCTTGGCGCTTTTGCGGCCCGGTTCGATCTCGATGCTGTCGATGTGGAATTCGAACTCCACCGTCAGGATGCCGCCCATGCGGTCACCGATCTGCTCGAACATCTGCATGCTGGCCTTGAAGGCCTCGCACTGCTGGTCGTGGTTGAGTGTGCTGCGCTGCGTCTGGCCGTTCATCACCGTCTCGTCCTGGATGATGGCCTTGCTGCTGAGCTGTTTGCACATCAGCTCAGCGTCTCGCTTGTAGAGGGCGTGCGCGCTCTGGTCGTAGTAGGCGCGCACCATTTTTTCGTCCAATGTGCGCCCACCGACAAAGTAATACCAGGCGCCCGCGCACAAGGCCGCCAACAAGACGATCTTTTTCATGATTCCCTCTCTCCCGCTTTATTTTGCGGCGCAGTATACCGGTGGGGTTTGTGCGCACTGCCCGCCAGCCTTGGCGCGCGGGGGCTGCGAACGAGTTGTTACCTTCCGTGTCATCGCAGCAGGGGGCGGTCCCCGGCATATCGGCTACCCTCGCGGTCGAGTCGGATAGAGGGATGTCAAAAATGAATGTCTTGCAACGTGCCCTGGTGTTGTTGTCGGGGGCTTTGGTTTCGATGGGCGCACACGCCCTGCAGATCACCAGTTTTTCACCGCAGGGCGAAGTGGCCCGGGTGCGGCAAGTGGTGGCCAAGTTCGATGCGGCGGCCGTCAACTTCGGCGACCCCAAGGCGCCCGCGCCCATCAACCTGAGCTGCAGCGATGCCAGCGCCACCAAGGGCACGGGCCGCTGGACAGGCGAGCGCGAGTGGGTTTTCGACTTTGAAAGTGACCTTCCACCCGGCGTGCGCTGCACCGCAACGGTCAAACCCGGGTTCAAATCGGCCTCTGGCGCTGATCTGACGGGCGCCAAAAGCTATCAGTTCAATAGCGGCGGGCCGTTTGTGCAGACCATCCGCCCCAACCCCTACCAGGACATCGACGAAGAGCAGTTCTTTGTGCTGCAGTTCAACGGGCCCGCCACCACTGCCAGCGTTCAGGCCCATGTATGGTGCACGTTGGAAGGCGTGGGCGAGCGCGTGCCGGTGCGCCTGATCGAGGGCACGCAGCGCGCCGACATATTGAAGACGCTGGGCCTGGAAAAAAATGCGGCCAAAGAACCCCTGCAGTACGCCACGCTGGCCTGCAACCGGCGGTTCACCTCGGGCTCGCGCATGCAGATCGTGTTTGGCAAGGGCGTGGCCACGCCCAGCGGCGTGCCCAACACGGTGGAAAAGCGCTTTGACTTCAAGGTGCGCGAACCATTCTCGGCCGAGTTCAGCTGCGAACGCGAGAACGCGCAGGCGGCCTGCCTGCCCATCCGGCCGATGCGGCTGTCCTTCAACACGCCGGTGCCACGCAGCCTGGCCACGGCCATCCGCCTCAAGTCGGGCAAGGAAACCCTCAAGCCCCAGACCGATGGCGACACCGAGGGCCAGAAAGGCGATGCGCTGGTCAACAGCGTGCAGTTTGCGGCGCCCCTGGCCGAAAACACGGCTTTCACGCTGGAGCTGCCCAAGGATTTCAAGGACGCCTCGGGCCGCCCGCTGCGCAACGCAGACAACTTCCCGCTCAAGGTGGCCACCGGCGGCATGCCGCCCCTGGCCAAGTTTGCGGCCGCGCCCTTTGGCATCGTCGAGCGTTTTTCCGAAGGCCCGCGCTCTGACAACCCCCCAGCGCTGTTGCCCGTGACACTGCGCAACGTGGAAGCCGCCCTGCGCGTGCAGGGCCTGCAGCCGGGCACCGTGAGCACGCTCAAGCCGCGCACCGACGTCGACATCATTGCGTGGTTCAAGAAGGTGCAGCGCTACGACAGCTACGTGGTGGATCGCAAGCAGGCGCGGCGCGACGTGACCGGCCCGCTGCCCAAGGTGCTGGACGAAGACAAGGAGTATGTGCAGTCACGCATGCTTTCGCTGCTGGCGGGCAAGGGTGGCGTGAAGACACTGGACTTGCCCAAGCCAGCGAGCAACGACCCGCGCCCGTTCGAGGTGGTGGGCATTCCGCTCTCGCCCGGCTTCCACGTGGTGGAGATCGCCTCGCAAAAGCTCGGCGCTTCGCTGCTGGATGAGCGCCACGGGGAGGCCCGCACGATGGTCGTGCGCACCTCGGCCCTGGTGACCAACCTGGGCGTGCATTTCAAGCTCGGCCGCGAAAACGCCATGGCCTGGGTGACCACGCTGGACAAGGGCCAGCCGGTGCAGGGCGCCACGGTGCGTGTGAGCGACTGCAAGGGCAATGAGCTGGCCAACGCGCTGACCGATGCCCAGGGCGTGGCCCGCATCGAAGGTCTGTCGTCCGACCCCACCCGCTGCAGCGACGGCGGCGACTACGGCGACGGCGGCAACGCCTACTTCGTCAGCGCGCGCCACAAGGACGAGGGCGGCGTGGAGGACATGGCTTTCACCTGGAGCGACTGGCAGCGCGGCATCGAGCCCTGGCGCTTCAACGTGCCCACGAACAGCGACCCGCGCCCCAGCGAACGCGCCCACACCATTTTTGACCGCACCTTGTTTCGCGCGGGCGAGACCGTGTCGATGAAACACGTGCTGCGCTCGGAAACCCGCCAGGGTTTTGCGCTGCCCAAGGCACGGCCCGAAACCCTGGTCATCACCCATGTGGGCAGTGGCCAGCAGTTCACCCAGCCCATCGTCTGGCGCGACACGGCCACGGGTGGCCTCAGTGCGCTGAACAGCTTCGCCATCCCGCCCGCCGCCAAGCTGGGGGTGTACCAGGTGGAGCTGCGCAAGGATTCCGGTGATGAACGCAGCTTCGGCTCCGGCGAGTTCCGGGTGGAGGAGTTCCGCCTGCCCGTGCTGGAGGGGCGCATCACCCCGGTCGAGAAGAAGGCCCTGGTGCGCGTGCGCTCGGTGCCCACCGATGTGCAGATCAACTACGTGGCGGGCGGCGGGGCCGCCAACCTGCCGGTGCGCGTGTCGGCCATGGTGCGCGGCAAGGCGCTGCAGTACAGCGACTACGAGGCCTTCCGCTTCACACCGCCCCGCAAGCGCGAGCAGGAAAGTGCGAACAGCGACGACGAAGAAGCTGCGGCCCGCCAGGATGCACGCGTGATTGCCGACAAGCTGCCGCTCACGCTGAACAAGGACGGTGCGGGCAAGGTCACCATCGACAACGTGCCCCAGGCCCGCCAGCCGCAGGAGCTGCTGCTGGAAGCCACCTACGCCGACCCCAATGGCGAGGTGCAGACCATCCGCAGCACGCAAGCGGTGTGGCCCGCCGGTGTGGTGGCGGGCATCAAGACCGAGGGCTGGGTGTCTGCCCGACAGAAGATCCGCTACCAGGCGCTGGCCTTGCAGCACAACGGCAAACCCTCAGCCGACACCTCGCTGCAGGTGCAGGCCATTGCCCGCATCACCACCAGCACACGCAAGCGCATGGTGGGCGGCTTCTACAGCTACGACAACCAGACCGAAACCAAAGACCTGGGCACGCTGTGCAGCGGCAAGAGCGATGCACGCGGCCTGCTGCTGTGCGAGTCCAAGCTCGACGAACCCGGCGAGGTGGAACTGGTGGTGACCGCCACCGACAAGGACGGCAACACCAGCGTGGCCGCATCCTCCGTATGGGTCACGCGCCAGGGCGAGCTGTGGTTTGGCGGCGAAGACCACGACCGCATCGACCTGCTGCCCGAAAAGAAAAGCTACCAGCCCGGCGAGATCGCCAAGTTCCAGGTGCGCATGCCGTTCCGTTTTGCCACGGCCCTGGTGGCTGTCGAACGCGAAGGCATCATCGACACCCAGGTGGTGCAGCTCAACGGGCAAGACCCCACGGTGAGCCTGAAGGTGCAGCCCGACTGGGGCCCCAATGTGTACGTGAGCGTGCTGGCCCTGCGTGGCCGCCTGCGCGAGGTGCCGTGGTACAGCTTCTTCACCTGGGGCTTCAAGGCGCCGCGCGAGTGGTGGACCTCGTTCTGGTACGAAGGCAAGGAGTACCAGGCGCCCACGGCGCTGGTGGACTTGTCCAAACCCGCGTTCCGTCTGGGCATGGCCGAGATTCGCGTGGGCACAGCGGCCCACCAGATCGACGTGAAGGTGACCACGGACAAGGAAAGCTACGCCGTGCGCGGCAAGGCCCAGGTCACCATCACCGCGACCCTGCCGGGCGGCAAGCCCGCTGCCAATGCCGAGGTGGCCCTGGCCGCTGTGGACCAGGCCCTGCTGGAGCTGATGCCCAACACCAGCTGGAACCTGCTCGAAGCCATGCTGCAGCGGCGCAACTGGGGCGTGGAGACATCGACCGCGCAGATGGAAATCATCGGCCGCCGCCACTACGGCAAAAAGGCCGTGCCTGCAGGCGGTGGCGGGGGGCGCGCGCAGACGCGTGAGCTGCTCGACACGCTGCTGCTGTGGGAGCCCTCCATCCAGCTCGACGCCAACGGCCAGGCCAAGGTGACGGTGCCGCTGAACGACTCACTCACCACCTTCAAGATCGTGGCTGTGGCCGATGCCGCCACGGGCCTCTTCGGCACCGGCAGCACCAGCATCCGCGCCACGCAGGACTTGCAGATCATCAGCGGCCTGCCGCCACTGGTGCGCGAGGACGACCAGTTCCGCGCCCAGATCACGCTGCGCAACACCACCAAGACGGCGATGAAGGTGGAGGTATCGCCCCGCGCCACGCTGCTCGACCTGAAGCCGCAGACCATCGACATACCGCCCGAAGAAGCGCGTGAAGTCGCCTGGAACGTGACGGCGCCAGCGCAACTGGCGCAGACCCGCGCCGAGTCCATCCTGTGGGAGATCGAGGCGAAGGACACCGTGGGCGGCGCCCGCGATGCGCTCAAGGCGCGCCAGCGCATCATCCCGGCTGTGCCACTCACGGTGCAGCAGGCCACGCTGGTGCAGGTGGACGGCAGCTTCAACCTGGATGTGAACCCGCCAGCGGACGCCATCCCCGGCCGGGGCGGCCTCAAGATGTCGCTGCAGCCCAAGCTGGCCGAAGGCCTGCCGGGCGTGCGCGACTGGTGGGCACGCTACCCCTTTGCCTGCCTGGAGCAAAAGACCAGCAAGGCCGTGGGCCTGCGCGACGGCGCGCTGTGGCAGACCGTGGTGGCGCAGTTGCCCACCTACCTCGACAGCGACGGCCTGGCCAACTACTTCCCACCGCGTGATGGGGATGGCAACCGGGGAAGCGACACGCTGACGGCCTACGTGCTGGCCGCCACGCACGAGGCCGCCAGCATCAACCCCGCGTTTGCATTGCCCGATGCCGCCCGCGCGCCCATGGAGCGTGGCCTGATCGCGTTTGTGGAAGGCCGCATCCAGCGCAGCTTCTGGAGCCCCCGCAAGGACCTGGACATGCGCAAGGTGGCCGCGCTCGAAGCGCTGTCGCGCTACGGCAAGGCCCAGGGCCGCATGGTCAGCAGCATCACCATCGCGCCCAACCAGTGGCCCACGCACACGGTGATCGACTGGGTCAACGTCTTGAAGCGCGTGGCCGATGTGCCCCAGCGCGACCAGCGCCTGGCCGAGGCCATGCAGATCCTGCGCAGCCGACTGTCGTTCCAGGGCACCAAGCTCATCTTCAGCACCGAGCAGGACGACTACTGGTGGTGGCTGATGCAAAACGGCGACGTGAACACCGCGCGCCTGATGCTCGCGGTGATGGACGACCCGGCATGGAAGGACGACATGGGCCGCCTCGCAAACGGTTTCATCAGCCGCCAGCAGGCGGGCGCCTGGCACACCACCACCGCCAATCTGTGGGGTGGACTGGCGCTGGAAAAATTTAGCGCCAAGTTCGAGGCCGTGCCAGTCTCGGGCACCACCAAGGCCACGATGTCTGGCAACAGTGCTACCGTGGACTGGAGCAAGGTCGAGCGCGTGAAGGCCAGTGACGCTACAGGCGCCGCGCACCAGACCACCTGGTTCGGCGCGCCCGCATCGCCCGGCAACCTCAAGAACAACGACATGTTCCTGGCCTGGGGCAAGGCCGGTGGCAAGGAGAACCTGGCGGTGACCCACCAAGGGCCCGGCAAGCCGTGGCTCACCCTGCAATCCGTCGCCGCCATCCAGCTCAAGGCGCCCTTTGCTGCGGGATATGCCATCACCAAGACCGTGACACCCGTGGAGCAGGCCAACAAGTCGCTGCCCGCAGGCCAGTACACGCGCGGCGACGTGCTGCGTGTGACGCTGGAGGTGAACGCCAGCGCCGACATGACCTGGGTGGCCATCACCGACCCGATTCCGGGCGGTGCCACCATCCTGGGCAGCGGCCTGGGCCGGGATTCGGCCATTGCCACGCAGGGCGAAAAGGCCCGCAGCGGCGCGGGCTGGCCCGCGTTCGAGGAGCGCAGCTTCGAGGCCTTCCGCAGCTACTACGAGTACCTGCCCAAGGGCACGGTCAAGATGGAATACACCGTGCGCCTGAACAACGTGGGCGACTTTGCCTTGCCGCCCAGCCGGGTGGAGGCCATGTACGCCCCCGAGATGTTTGGCGAGGTGCCCAACGCGCGGGTAAAGGTGGAGGCGGCTCGGTAAACCGCAGCGCCATGCAGCCTTCCGTTTTGAGCCTGCCCTTCAGAACAACGCCATGAGCCTCAGTGTTTTTGTGGAACTGCGGTTCTGGGTGCTGGTGGCGTTTTCGCTGGTTTTGCCTGCGGGCATTTACGGGTTGCTGCTGGCGACCCGGTCCATCTCCCGCGTGGCCGTACTCGGCTTTGGTGTGGCACTGGTGCTGATCGCTGGGGTGGACGTGTACCTGCTGCAGTCGCTCGCGTCCCTGGCAAAAACCACGCCGTCGCTGGCCGACGACGCGGTGTTCATCTCCGAGCTGTCCATCGCGCTCTATGTATTGCCCGTGGTGTTTGGTGGCATTGGCGTCAACCTGATTTCGCACGTGCTGCTGCGCCACCTGAGCGAGGCCGAAACCCGGTTTGACCGGGAGCATCCCAATGGCTGAGCGCCGGGGGGGCGGCGTTCGCCGCTGGTACGCTGGCTGGACTCTCTGGATGGTCAGCGCATCGGCCGCCTGGGCGATTCCGGCGTTTGACGAGGTGCGAGCCGACTTCAAGCCCTCCGACACCCTCATCCTCTCCCGCGAAGGCGAGGTACTGCAGCGCCTGCGCACCGATGCCACCGTGCGACGCGGCCAGTGGGTGCCTTTGGCGGAGGTGTCGCCCGCCCTGCGCACGGCCCTGGTGCTGAGCGAGGACAAGCGCTTTTTTGAGCACAGCGGCGTGGACTGGCGCGCCGCTTCGGCCGCCGCCTGGGGCAACCTGTGGAACCAGCGCACGCGCGGGGCCAGCACCATCACCATGCAGCTGGCGGGTTTGCTCGACGGTGACTGGCGCCAGGGCCCTGGCGGGCGCACCGTGGTGCAAAAGCTGGGGCAGACGGTGGCCGCACAGGTGCTGGACCGGCGCTGGCGCAAAGACCAGATCCTGGAGGCCTACCTCAACCTCGTGCCGTTTCGCAGCGAGCTGGTGGGCATTGATGCGCTCTCGCGCACGCTGTTTGGCAAGGCGTCCCATGGGCTGGACGACCGCGAGGCGGCGGTGGCTGCGGCCCTGGTGCGCGCGCCCAATGCCCGGCCCGCGCTGGTGGCGCAACGGGCGTGCGGGGTGCTGCGCGATATGCAGGCCACCAGCGGCGCGCGCCCCGCGCAGCGCGCCACCCCAGCCCCGGCCCGCGTGGATTGCGATGCGCTGGACCTCTTCACCACCGCCGCCCTGCAGCGCCGCGCATTTGATGCGAGCGAAGGCGTGGCGCCGCACTTCGCCCGCTACCTGCTTCGCCAGCGCTCTGGCAAAGACGGCGCCGTGCCCGAGCATGTGCCCAGCACCCTGCGCGCGCCGCTGCAGCGTTTTGCCGTGCAGAGCCTGCAGCAGCACCTGCGCGAGCTGCGCGGGCGCAATGTGGAAGACGGCGCCGTGCTGGTGCTCGACAACGCAACGGGCGCGGTGCTGGCCTGGGTGGGGTCTTCAGGGCAACTGAGCCAGGCCAGCGAGGTCGATGGCGTGCTGGCGCTGCGCCAGCCGGGCTCCACGCTCAAACCGTTTTTGTATGCGCAGGCGATTGCCGAGCGGCGCCTCACGGCGGCCTCGCTGGTAGAGGACTCACCCGCGCAGATCACCACTGCCAGTGGCCTGTACATCCCGCAGAACTACGACCGGCAGTTCAAGGGCTGGGTGTCGGTGCGCACCGCGCTGGCGGCCTCGCTCAACGTGCCGGCCGTGCGCACGCTGGTGATGGTCACGCCCGACGCATTCCACCGCCAGCTCGGCGCCGTGGGCCTGCCGCTGCGCGAAAGCGGCGATTATTTTGGCTACAGCCTGGCGCTGGGCAGCCCCGAGGTGCCGCTGCTGCACCTGACCAACGCCTTCCGCACGCTCGCCAACGGCGGACGGTCGAGTGCTGTAGCGCTCTCGGATGTTGCCAAGCCGCGCTTTGCCCCTGCGCTGGACGCCCGTGCCGCCTTCATCGTGGGTGACATCCTCTCGGACGGCAACGCACGCGCCCGCACCTTTGGCACCGACAGCGTGCTGGCCACCCGCTTCTGGACGGCCGTGAAAACCGGCACCAGCAAGGACATGCGCGACAACTGGGCCGTGGGCTGGTCAGAGCGCTACACCGTGGGCGTGTGGGTGGGCAACGCCAGCGGCGCCGCCATGCACGATGTGAGCGGTACCAGCGGCGCGGCCCCCATCTGGTCGGCGGTGATGGGGTTTTTGCATGCCCGCGAGCCCAGCCGCGCCCCCAAGGCCCCCCTAGGCCTGGCCCGCACAGCGGTGCGATTTGGGCCCGTGGCGCCGCAGCCCGGCAGCCCGGACCCACGCGGCGGCGGCCAGCCGCTGGAGGCCGCGCGGGAAGAATGGTTTGTGCAGGGCACCCAGCAGGCGTTTTTTGCTATTGATTCGGTAGCTATTAGCGCTTACCCATCAAGCGCCAGCGGCCAAAATTATGCTAAAAAATCTGCACCCGATGCGGCCGTATCTCCTGCGGGTCTGCCCCCGCGCATCACCGCCCCAGCCCCGGGCACCATCATTGCGCTGGACCCCGACATCCCCCCGGCGCGCCAGCGCCTGCAGTTCACCGCCACGGGCAATGCGGTGCAGTGGCGGCTGGATGGCAAAACCCTGGGCCGAGGCCCTCGGGTGGCCTGGTTGCCCTGGCCCGGGCGCCATGTGGTGCAGCTCACCGACGCGCAGGGCAAGGTGCTGGACGAGGTCCGTTTGGAGGTGCGCGGCGCAGGTGTGGTGGCCCAGCCTCTCCGGGCAGGTGCGCATTGACGCTGACAAGTCCGAGGAATACGGTGTGACTTGGGGCCAAGTCCCTGTTAAGGCGGCTGTTTAAAATAGTTACAAACTATCCCTATGCCCTCCCTTCGCCAGTTTTTCTCTCACCGCCTCATATGGCTGGCTTTGCTGGTGGCTCTGGGCATTGGTGCCTTGTTTGCCCGCACCATCTGGACCATTCGCAACGACGAATGGAGCTACGCGGTGCAGACCAACTCCAACCTGGCCCGCACCATGGAGCAGGGCCTGGCCTGGTCGCTGGACTCGTTCGACAAATCCCTGGAGGGCGTGGCCCGCGAGGTGGCGCGGCCCGAGGTATGGGCGCTGCCCCCCGACCTGCGTGCGCGGGTGGTGTTTGACAACTCGCTGCGTGCGCGCGGCGCGGGCGATGTGCTGGTGCTGGACGCTCAGGGCAACGTCATTCTGGACTCGGGCTCCCTGACCCCTCGCCGCACCAACTTGGGCGACCGCGACTACTTTCTGGCATTCAGTGAGCGGGGCGAGCGGGAGCTGTTCTTCGGCAAGCCCGTGCCTTCACGGGTGACAGGTCTGAACATCCTTCCCATTTCTCGTCCGTACTTCCATGCAGACGGAAGCTTTGCCGGGGTGGTGGTCGGCGCTATCCGCCTGAGTTATTTCAACGAACTGTTTGGTTCGCTGGACCTGGGCTCCAACAGCGGGGTCAACATGTTTCGGCGGGACGGGGTGGTGATCTCCCGCTTTCCGTATGGTGATGCTGATGTCGGCAAAACCATCGCTGGTACGCCTAACCTGCTGCGTTTTCAGGCCGAGGGCACAGGCTCTTTTGTCGGTAAGGCCGCGCTCGACGGCGTGGAGCGTTTGTACTCCTTCCGGCCTGTGGGCAACTACCCCCTGATTCTGAACGTGGCCCAGTCCACCGACACCATCTTGGCCAAGTGGAGGAGCAGTGCCTGGGTCCTGGGTGGTTTTGCTGCGCTGTTGATGGCTGGCTGCCTTGGGTTGGCGCTGCTGTTCGTGCGTGAGCTGGTGCTGCGCCAGCAGGTTTCGGCGCGTTTGGCCGAGGCTGAGCATGACCTGCGCACCATCCTCGACAACGTGCCTTCGATGATTGCCTACTGGGATGCCAGTATGCACAACCGCTTTGCCAACCGGGCGGCACTCGAGGAGTTCGGCACCTACCCGGTGCCTGTGCGCGGCCGGCATATCAGCGAGCTGCTCAGCGAATCCCGCTACGCGGCCAGCAAGCCCTACTACGACCTGGCGTTGGCGGGTGCACCGCAGCGCTTTGAACGTACGGACCAGAACCCGAAAGGCCAGCCGCGGCACAGTATCGTCTCCTACCTGCCCGACGCAGACGCGCGCGGCGTGGTCACCGGGCTCTTCGTGCAAGTGACGGATATTACCGAGCGCAAGCACATGGAGAACGAGCTGTTCGACGAGAAAGAGCGCGTGCGCCTGATGCTGCAAGCCATTGGCGACGCAGTGGTCTGCTCGGACGCGAAGGGCATGGTGACCTACCTCAACCCCGTGGCAGAACGCCTGACGGGCTGGCAGGCGTTTGATGCGGCAGGCCACACCGTGGACGAGGTGGTGAGCCTGCGCAGCCCTGACAACGATGAGCCTTTGACCAACACGCTGCGTGCGGCCATCCAGTGCGGCATGGCGACTCCCCCCGTGCGGGGCGTGCTGTTGCACCGCACCAATGGCCAGCGCTTCCAGGTGGAGGAAACCGCCAGCCCCATCACCGACCGCCATGGCACGGTGACCGGCGCCGTGGCCGTACTGCGCGACGTGACCGAATCGGTGGTCATGGCCGAGCGCATGGCCCACCTGGCCCAGTACGACGCACTGACCGACCTGCCCAACCGCGTGCTGCTGCAAGACCGCGCCCAGCTGGCCATCTCGCAGGCCCGCCGCGACGGCAAGTGCCTGGCCGTGATGTACCTGGATCTGGACGGCTTCAAGGACGTGAACGATACCCTGGGCCACGATGTGGGCGACCTGCTGCTGGTGCAGTTTGCGCAGCGCCTGAAGGCTGCCGTGCGCGCGTCCGACACCGTGTGCCGCCAGGGCGGGGATGAGTTTGTGGTGCTGCTGCCGGGGCTGGACGGCGCCGAGGCCGCCTGCCAAGTGGCGCGCAAGATCCTTGCGTCGTGCGACGCGCCCTTCGCGCTGGCGGGGCGTTTTCTGCAGGTGGGGCTGAGCGGCGGCATCGCACTCTTCCCTCAGCACGGCGATACGTTCGATGCGCTCTCGCGCCATGCCGACAGCGCCATGTACGCCGCCAAACGCGGCGGGCGCATGCGCTTCATGCTCTACCGGGGCCCGGACGCCGAGCCCGAGGTGGTGCTGGCCGCTGTGGAGGCTGGGCAGGATCCATAAGCCGCCAGAGCTCTGGTGTGGGATCTTGCTATAATTTTTATAGCTATTAGCGCTTTCCAAATAAGCGCGAGCAGCCAATTTCTTTGAAATTCTTGCCCCTCCAAGCCCTCCGCTCTCCCACCGCCTTGGAAATTTGTTGCAGCCCGCACAAATAATTTTGATGGCCCACCCGCAGGCAAGTGCCTACCATTCGGCGCAGTCCTGTCTGCCCCCTGTGCAACCCCTTTCTGGAGTGTCCGCGTGCCCGATCTGTCCAAAATCACCTGCATTGAAGACCTGCGTGTCATTGCCCAGCGCCGTGTGCCGCGCATGTTTTATGACTACGCCGATTCGGGTTCGTACACCGAGGGCACCTACCGCGCCAACGAAAGCGACTTTCAGCGCATCAAGCTGCGCCAGCGCGTGGCCGTGAACATGGAGGGCCGCAGCACCCGCACCACCATGGTCGGCCAGGACGTGGCCATGCCCGTGGCCATTGCGCCCACGGGCCTCACCGGCATGCAGCATGCCGACGGCGAGATCCTGGGTGCCAAGGCGGCCAAGGCCTTCGGCATCCCGTTCACGCTCTCGACCATGAGCATCTGCTCCATCGAAGACGTGGCCCAGCACACGGGCAACCACCCGTTCTGGTTCCAGGTGTACGTGATGCGTGACCGCGACTTCATCGAGCGCCTGATCGACCGCGCCAAAGCCGCCAACTGCTCAGCGCTGCAGCTCACGCTCGATCTCCAGATCCTGGGCCAGCGCCACAAGGACATCAAGAACGGCCTCTCGGCCCCGCCCCGCCCCACCGTCGCCAACCTCATCAACCTGGCCACCAAGCCGCGCTGGTGCCTGGGCATGCTGGGAACGCCGCGCCGCAGCTTTGGCAACATCGTGGGCCATGCCAAGGGCGTGGGCGATTTGTCGTCGCTGTCGTCGTGGACGGCCGAACAGTTCGATCCGCAGCTCAACTGGGGCGATGTGGAGTGGATCAAGAAGCGCTGGGGCGGCAAGCTGATCTTGAAGGGCATCATGGACGCCGAAGACGCGCGCCTGGCCGTCAACAGCGGCGCCGATGCGCTCATCGTCAGCAACCACGGCGGCCGTCAGCTCGATGGCGCCCCATCCTCCATCGCCGCGCTGCCCGGCATTGCCGCTGCTGCGGGCAAGGACATCGAGGTGTGGATGGACGGCGGCATCCGCAGCGGGCAGGACGTGCTCAAGGCCCGTGCGCTGGGCGCGCAGGGCACGCTGATCGGGCGCAGCTTTTTGTACGGCCTGGGGGCCTTTGGTGAGGCAGGCGTGACCCGCGCGCTGCAGATCATCCAGAAAGAGCTGGACATCACCATGGCGTTCTGCGGCCACACCAACATCAACACAGTGGACCGGTCGATCCTGCTGCCGGGCACGTACCCGACCTGAGTTTTATAGGCATCTCGCCGAAAAGGCCGCGCTGCGGCCTTTGTCGTTTCTGGCACTGGGTTGAATCCGTCCGTTGGTTTGTGGCGTATTCACCTACAGCAAACCCCTGCAATCCCGTGAAAACCGACCAATCCCAGAGAATGGGCGCATGAGCACCCCCCAGCCAGACCGTGAACTGATGGACCTTCTTGACCGCATCGCCGCGCAGGATGACTCCGCGCTGAAAAAGCTGTACGAGCGCACCTCGTCACCGCTTTTTGGCCTGGCCTTGCGCATTGTTCGCAACCGCGATGTGGCCGAGGACGTGCTGCAAGAAGCTTTTTTGAGCATTTGGCGCGGCGCCAGCAACTACCGCGCATCGCTGAGCCCGCCCATGGCGTGGATGGGGCTCATCGTGCGCAGCCGGGCGCTGGATGCGCTGCGCAAGCGCAGCAGCGACCGGGCGGACTTGATGAACGAGCTGGACGACGAGCTGGCCCAGACGCTGGAGGGCGATTCGCCCAACCCCATGGACACGGTCGATGCCAGCGAGCAGTCGTTTGCACTGCACCACTGCCTGGGCAAGCTCGACCACAAACAACGCGAGGTGGTCAGCCTGGCCTATCTGCGTGACCAGAGTCACGGCGAACTGGCCGAGCAGCTCAAGTTGCCGCTGGGCACCGTGAAGACCTGGATCCGCCGGGGGCTGGAGCAACTGCGCACCTGCATGGCGCGTTACGCCTGAGCACGGAAGGTCCACCATGAACATCACCCAACACCCCGACCTGCTCGACCGCCTGGCCGCCAGCTATGCCCTGGGCACGCTGCGCGGCGGCGCCCGCCGCCGCTTTGAAACACTGGCACGCGAACACGCCACCGTGCGCGCCGCCGCCCTGGTGTGGCAGACCCGCTGGTCGGGCCTGACCGAGCTGCAACCTGCCATTGACCCCGCCCCCGCCGTGTGGACCCGCATCGACAACCTCGTGCAGGCCGACAAGGCTGCGGCGGCCATGCAGGCTGCGCGTGTGCCCCCGGCTGCTGCGGCCCCCGGTGGCTGGTGGCGCAACCTGCTGGTGTGGCGCGGTGCTGCCGCTGCGGGGGCCATCGCCACACTGGCGGCCGTGGTGGTCGGCGTGCAGGTCAATGGTGGCCTGCGTGCCACCACAGGCGCGCAGATTGCCACGCTGCAGCAGCAACTGCAGGCCACACCCCAGATTCAGTACGTGGCCGTGCTGGCCGACGACAAGGCGGACGCGTCGATGCTGGTCACCTTCGACCCCAAGAACAACCAGCTGGTGCTGCAGCGCGTGGGCGGCTTTCAGGAGGGGGCAGACAAGTCGCTGCAACTGTGGGCACTGCCACCGGGCCAGGGGCCTCGTTCGCTCGGTGTGCTGGGGCATGACAAGCTGCTCAAGCTGGTAGCCCAGGAAGGTGATGTGAAGGAAGTGCCCACGCTGGCCATCAGCCTGGAGCCGCTGGGCGGCGTGCCGAGCGAAACCGGGCCTACCGGGCCGGTGCTGTTCAAGGGCGAGTTGATTCAGCGGATGTTGTGAGCGGCTGAGCGACGGGGCTCGAGAGCCCTGTCAAAAATTTTCGGGATTCGTGAATCCGGTTTGCGTCCGTGGTCGTATGTAAGTTGCAACAACTTCTTACGCCCACCTTCTCACCGGAGACCGCGATGACACACAGGCCCCCATTTACTTTGCTGGCGGTTGCCGCAGCGCTGGCCCTTGCCACCACCAGCCCGGCCCATGCCGACACCGGCAAACTGCTGCTCACAGGGGGCGTCAGCACCATCGCCGGGTCGGCCGGTGGCGGGCTCACCCCCTGGGCGGTGATCGGCAGTAACGCCACCGAAGGCGAGGTGGGCTTTTCCGGCTACGCCACGCGCGCCGCCACGCAGGACTACGGCCTCAATGGCTACGGTGTTGCGGTGGGTTTGCATGACCGGGTGGAGCTGTCGCTGGCGCGGCAGGACTTTGATGCATCGCCCGCCATCGCGCTCAATGGCATTGCGCCGTTTGGCGTGACCCCCGGGCAGCACATCCAGATGGATATCGTGGGCATCAAGGTCAAGGTGGCAGGCGATGCTGTGCTGAACGCCGACAGCTGGATGCCGCAGATCGCCGTGGGGCTGGAGCACAAGCGCGTGCGCCCTGGCTCCATCGGGTCGGTGCTCGACTTTCTGGGCACCCAAACCAGCGGCACCGACGTGTATGTGAGCGCCACCAAGCTGCTGCTGGCGCAGAGCCTGCTGGTCAACGGCACGCTGCGCTCCACCAACGCCAACCAGAACGGCCTGCTGGGCTTTGGCGCTGCCGCACCCGGCAAGAACCGCCGCAGCCTGCAGCCCGAGTTCTCGGTGGCGTACCTCATCAACAAGAACCTGGCGGTGGGCGCCGAAGTCCGCTTCAAACCCAACAACCTGCAGGCGCTGGGCGCCGCCGCCGGCCTGGGCGCCGCGTTGCGCGAGGACGACTGGAAAGACATCTTCATCGCCTGGGCGCCCAGCAAGAACCTGTCACTGACGCTGGCCTATGTTGACCTGGGCCGCATCGTGCCCGGCATCACCAACCACCGCCGCCAGACGGGCTACTACCTGTCGGCCCAAGTCGCTTTCTGAAGAGATTTTTCCATGACCCACCCCAAAACCCTCATTGCCCTTGCACTCGCCCTGGGCGGCCTGCTGGCCCAGCCAGCGTTGGCCCAGACCGGCGCCGCCAATGCCACGGCCCCTGCAGGCCTCTACCAGGCCCTGGGTGAAAAGCCCGGCATCACGCGCCTGATGAACGATTTTGTGAACCGTCTGGTGGTGGACCCACGCATCGGCGGCCACTTCAAGGACACCAAACCCGCCGCGCTCAAGGAAAGCCTGACCGACCAGATCTGCCAGCTCAGCGGTGGCCCTTGCAAATATGAAGGCGCTGACATGAAATCAGCCCATGCCGACATGGACATCACCAAGGGCCACTTCAACGCCCTGGTGGAGGTGCTGCAAAGCGCCATGGATGCCCAGGGCATACCGTTCGCACAGCAAAACCGCCTGCTGGCCTTGCTGGCGCCCATGCACCGCGATGTGATCACCATCCGCTGAGAATGTACCTATGAAAAATACTATGATTTTTGTAGCTGCTAGCGCTTTGTGGGCAAGCGCTAGCGCCGGAAATGTTCAAATCCAGGTGCTGGACCGCGACGGCAAGCCCGTGCCCGAAGCCGTGGTGGTGGTGTACCCCGGTGGCACGGGCGGCACATCGCCCAGCCTGCTGCAGGCCAACCCCACCATCGAGCAGGAAAAGATGCGCTTTGTGCCCGCCGTCACGGTGGTCGAGCCCGGTGCCACGGTGCGCTTTACCAACCAGGACCGCTGGGACCACCACGTGCGCGGTGCGGCGGCGGGCCTGGCGGCTGCGGCGGGCACAGCCAACAGCGGTTTTGAACTGCGCCTGGCGGGCAAGGCCGACGGCAAGCCTGCCAACTCCTTTGAGGTCAAGCTCGATACGCCGGGGGTGGTGCTGTTGTCGTGCCACCTGCACGGCTCCATGCGCGGCCATGTGTTTGTGACGGATTCGGGCTGGACGCTGAAGACCGATGCCGATGGCATTGCCCGCTTTGCGGGCGTGCCGGATGGTGCCGCGCAGGTGCGGGTGTGGCATGCCGAGCAGTTGATTGATTTGCCGCGCAAAGCGCTGAACGTGGTGCCGGGACCGGTGCTGGACACCGTGCAATTGAGCGTGGTGCCGCGCGTGCGGCGGGCGCCACCGGCTGCGCCTCCCACTGCGCCTGGAGGGCCGATGGGGGGATACAGCCAGGGGCCTGCCGGGCGTCTGCAGCAGGTGGCGCATCGGCATTGATGGGCGAGTTGACCAGGCCCCGACCAGCTCAGCCCAACCGATAAAAATTAGCAGTGCGATTTCGGAAATTGCTACTAATTTAATAGCTTTTAGCGCTTACTCAATAAGCGCCAACACCAAATTTACCAACAACAATCCTCACGCCAGGCCCCGCAGCGCCGCACTCCCAGGCGCCAGCTGCTTCAGCTGCGGCCCCAAAGCAGCCGCCTGCTCGCGCCGCCCCGCATGGCACAGGGCCGACACCAGCATGCCCAGCGTGTCGCCCAGCTCGGGGTGCGTGGGGGCAGTCATGTGCAAGGCGTTGAACAGCTTTTCGGCATCGCCCCACTGCTGCGCACGCGCAAAGCGGCGTGAGAGGCGGGCCATGTCGTCCGGCTGCAAACGGGCACCGGGCTTGGCCTTTTCAAAATACGTGCGGTAGCTGGCGTGCTGAAACTGCAGCGTCTGCTCGTCGTGGGCATGCAGGCGAAAGATGCGGCGTGCGGCACGGTGGAAGTCTTCGCCGTCGGGCCACAGCGATGCCGTTTTGAACCAGGCGCTGAGCACCGCCTGGTCTTGCGGGCGCAGCTTGGCTGCAGCGCGCCACTGGGCCAGGGCCTGTTCGAACTTCATGCCCTGCGCCAGGCGCTGGGCGTTGGCCACATGGGCGTCAAAGCCGTCGTCGAGCGCGGCGTCCTGCGTCACCGGCACTTCCATCGGTTTCTTGCCCAGCAGCATGGCCAGCGCCATCAGCGATGCGCCGGTCACCAGCCCGCCCAGGTGGGCCATGTAGGCCACGCCCTTTCCGCTCAGCCAGTGCTGCAGCAACTCGTTGCCAATCCACGCGGGCAACAGCAGCAACGCCGGTGCGGTCACGTAGTTGAAGTAGAAAAACAGCTGGTAAAAAAACCGCACGCGCCGCAGCCGGTACAGCACCGCGTACATGCCCATCAGGGCCGACACGGCGCCCGAAGCGCCCAGGCCGTAGCTGCCCATGCCCGCATAGGCCCAGCCCGCCAGCAGCGAGCCGCCCAGGCCACCCAGCAGGTAAAACGCCAGGTACCAGCCCCGGCCCAGTGCCAGCTCCACCGAAAAGCCGAACAGAAACAAAAACACCATGTTGCCGATGAGGTGCCCGGTGCTGCCGTGCAAGAAGGTGGCCGTGAGCCAGGTGACGGGGCGCAACTCCGCGTCTTTTTCAAAGTTCTGCGCCCACTTGCGGGTGAAGGGGGCTGGCATCCGGGCTTCGTACTGAGTGCGCGCGGCCTTCCAGTCGGTGTACTGCGGGTCTTCGGGTGGCACAAAGCGCGGGCTTTTCAGCCGCTGCTGAAAGCCGTCTTCCTGCTCCATCCAGCGCAACAGCATGCGATGGTCGCCCGCCTTTTGCAGGGCGCGGGCCTCTTTGAGGTGCTTGTCGCCGGTCTCTTCCAGCCAGGCCACAAAACGCGGGACTTCGATGGCGGGCAAGGGGCTGGCCACGTAGAAGGCGGCCGCCCGGTCCTGCGCCTTTTCTTCGGAGCGCTGCGGGCCCCAGAACACGAGCATGTTCACCAGGATCAGCAGCACCGTCATCCAGGGCGGGTTGCGCCAGGTGGGCCGGTTTTCGAGGGGGATGGCGTAGAACATGGATCAGTCTGGCAAGGGCAAAGGAGAGGGTCGCGCCACAAGGCAATGGGCCCTGCAGGATGGGCGCAAGCGTAGCAAACACCGAGAGGCTTTAGCGCACAGGCAACGGGCCATTGCCTGACGACGACGACGCCCGGATGGGGCGGCGTCCTACTCCTCGAAAAGCACGGGGGTCCAACGATGTTGGTTGGTCTTGTTTCATTACCCAGAACCCCCAGGAGCGCCCATGGCCCAAACCCCCACTTCGCGCGGCGCGGCAAAAAAATCGCCGTCTGCCCTGCCCTCTTCCACCCAGTCAGACTCTTTTCGCGGCAACGCAGGCGAATTGCAGCAGCAAGCCGGTGGCAAGCACCCGGTGCTGACCACGCAGCAGGGCATCCCGGTGGCAGACAACCAGAATTCCCTGCGCCCGTCGCCACGCGGCCCCACGCTGCTCGAAGACTTCATCCTGCGCGAGAAGATCACGCACTTTGACCACGAGCGCATCCCCGAGCGCATCGTGCATGCGCGCGGCTCGGCAGCCCACGGTTTCTTTGAACTCACGCATTCGCTCAAGCAATACACCACCGCCAAGGTGCTGACGGAGGTGGGCGTGCAGACGCCCGTGTTCACGCGCTTTTCGACCGTGGCAGGCGGCGCGGGATCGGTGGACACACCGCGTGACGTGCGCGGCTTTGCCGTCAAGTTCTACACGCCCGAAGGCAACTGGGACCTGGTAGGCAACAACATCCCCGTGTTCTTCATCCAGGATGCGATGAAGTTCCCGGACCTGGTGCACGCGGTGAAGATGGAACCCGACCGCGCGTTCCCCCAGGCGGCCAGTGCGCACGACACCTTCTGGGACTTTGTCTCGCTGATGCCCGAAACCATGCACATGATCATGTGGGCCATGAGCGACCGCACCATCCCGCGCAGCCTGCGCATGATGGAGGGGTTTGGCGTGCACAGCTTCCGGTTCGTCAATGCTGCGGGCGACAGCACGTTCGTGAAGTTCCACTGGCGCCCCAAGCTGGGCATCCAGTCCACGGTGTGGGACGAAGCCGTCAAGCTGCAATCGGCCGACAACGACTTCCACCGGCGCGACCTGTTCGAAGCCATCGAGGCGGGCGACTTCCCGGAATGGGAGCTGTCGGTGCAGCTCTTCACCGAAGAAGACGCCGAGCGCTTCCCGTTCGACCACCTGGACCCCACCAAGCTCATCCCCGAAGAACTGGTGCCCCTGCAGCCCATTGGCCGCATGGTGCTCAACCGCTGGCCCGACAACTTCTTTGCAGAAACCGAGCAGGTGGCGTTTTGCCCCGCCAACGTGCCGCCTGGCATCGACTTCAGCAACGACCCGCTGCTGCAGGGCCGCCTGTTCTCGTACCTGGACACGCAGCTGTCCCGCCTGGGCGGGCCCAACTTCACGCAGATCCCCATCAATGCGCCCAAGTGCCCGTTCCACAACATGCAGCGCGACGGTCACATGCAGATGCAGGTGCCCAAGGGCCGCGTTGCCTACGAACCCAGCAGCCTGCAGGGTGACACGCCACGCGCCTCACTGGCACAAGGCTTCCGCCACTTCGCTCAGGCCGACGACGGCGATGGCCGAGGAAAAGGCCGTATCCGCCCCGAGAGTTTTGCCGACCACTACAGCCAGGCGCGCATGTTCTTTCGCAGCCAGAGCCCGCTGGAGCAGGCCCACATGGCGTCGGCCTTGGTATTCGAGCTGTCCAAGGTAGCCACCGTGCATGTGCGTGAAGCCGTGGTGGGCCACCTGCAGCATGTAGACACCGACCTCGCCCAGCGTGTGGCCGACGGCCTGGGCATGCAGGCGCTGCCCCCCGCCCCGACTGCCGCCGAGCCAGTGCAGGACCTGCCCCCTTCACCCGCGCTGCGCATCATCGACCGCATGAAGCCCACGCTGCAGGGGCGCTGCATCGGCATCCTGGTGGCCGATGGCTCCAACGGCAACACGGTGGCCAACCTGCGCAAGGCGCTGGAGAAGGTGGGCGCCACCGTCAAGATCGTGTCGCCCAAGGTGGGCGGAGCCGTGCTGAAAGACGGCACGCTGTTGCCCGCCGACGGCCAGTTGCAAGGCACACCATCGGTCGTGTTTGACGCTGTGGCCTCCATCCTGTCGCCCGACATGGGCGCACTGCTGGCCAAAGAGGCCGCCGCCGTGGACTGGTTCCGCGACGCGTTCGGCCACCTCAAGGCGATTGCCGCCTGCAAGGGCACCCAGGCCATCCTGCAAGCCGGTGGCATCGAGCCCGACGCAGGCGTGGTGGACCCCGCCGACGCGCAGGGCTTCATCGCCGCCGCACAGACCCGCCAGTGGGAGCGCGAACCCAAGGTCCGCACCCTCGCATGACGCATCCATCCCGTTCCCAACCCCACCACCCAAGGAGAAACCATGCCCAAAGCCCACTATGACAGCCACCAGCTTGATGATCTTGTGCTCCAGATGATGGAAACCGAACTCGGCGGCGAGCAGGTGTACCGCACCGCGCTCACCTGTGCCGTGAACCCCGATCTCAAGAAGGAATGGGAAAGCTATCTGGAAGAAACCTTGACCCACCAGGATGTGGTGCGCAGCCTGTGCGACACCCTGGGGCTGGACCCTGATGCGCAATCGCCCAGCCGGGCGGTGGTCAAACACATCGGCGAATCCCTGGTCAAGGCCATGCTGCTGGCCAAACAGGGGGGCAACCCCGCCGCCGCCCAGTTGGTGGCCTGTGAATGCGTAGTGCACGCCGAGACGAAAGACCACGCCAATTGGGAGCTGCTGGGCAAGGTGGCCGAGGTGGCCACGGGCGACGTGGGCCAGACGTTGAAATCGGCCCACAAGGCGGTGGAGAAAGACGAGGACCACCACCTGTACCACACCAAGGGCTGGTGCCGCGAGCTGGCCCTGGAGGCGCTGGGCCTGCCTGCCGTGCTGCCCCCTCCCGAAGAGGTCAAGAACGTGGAAACCGCCATTGGCGCATCGCGCGCCGAGCAACAGCGCGAAACCATGCTCTGACCGCAGCAATGCCGCAAGGCGGTGGCACACCGCCCGGCATTCGCTATTAAAAATATAGCTTCTTGCGCTTTACTGATAAGCGCTGGCGGCTATTTTTCTTTGGCACTTGTACCCTTAGTCCTAATTCCTGTTTGCCTCAACGGATCGTGGCTGGGGGCGCCGACGCCAGTTGGCCCAGTGCAGCCACCCCCACCGGCGGCGTAGCCAGCCAGGGCAGCACATAAGTGCGCTGCGCCAGGCCGTTGGCAATGCGCGCGGCTTGCTGTTGTTCGCCCACTAGGCGGGCCTGCAGCAGCGGGTCGCTGGTGCCCGTGGCCGCCACGCTTTTGTTGATGACCCAGGCCCAGGGCTCGATGTGGGCGCGGCGCAGGTCGTCCTGCAGCGCTGCCGCCTGGCTCACGGGGGTGACTTCGGGCAGCGTGACGATGACCACATGGGTCATGTCGGCGTCCTGCAGGCGCATCAGCGGCGTGATGATGTGCTTCGAGTTCGCGCTGCCTTCGTACTGCTGCGTCATCTGCCGGTGGTAGGCGCCGGTGGCGTCCATCAGCAGCAGGCTGTGGCCGGTGGGCGCCGTGTCCAGCACCACAAAGGCGCTGCGCGCTTCGTTGACCACGCGGCTGAAGGCATGGAACACGGCCACCTCTTCCGTGCAGGGCGATTGCAGGTCTTCCAGCAGCAGGGCGCGGCCCGCGTCGTCCAGGGCCTTGCCGCGCGTGGCCATGATCTTGTCGATGTAGGCCTGGGTTTCGGCCTGCGGGTCGATGCGCCCCACCTTCAAACCCGGCAGACTGCCATCGAGCTGGCTTTGCACATGGGCCGCCGGGTCGGTGGTGGTGAGGTGCACGCTGTGCCCACGCTGCACCAGGCCCACAGCCAGCGCGGCGGCGATGGTGGTCTTGCCCACGCCGCCCTTGCCCATCACCATGATGAGGCCGTGGCCCTTGGCGGCCAGTGCATCGGCCAGGCAGTAGAGGGGTTCGGCCTGCAACGACGCGCCGACAACGGCAGAGGGCGCGCTCAACGGCACCGCGCCACCCGCCAGCAAGGCCCGCAGCGCAGGCAAACCCACGGTGTCGAAGGCGCGCAGCGGCACCTCGTCGCGGGGCAAATGCGCCAGCGCATCGGGCATCTGGTCCATGGCTTCGCGGCCCAGGGCCTCGATGGCGTCGGCCACCGCGTCCTGCCCCGGTCGGCTGGCATGGAACACGCCGTTGATGGCCAGGCGCTGGTTGGCCAGGCCCAGGGCGCGCAGCTCCCGCGCGGTGCGCGCGGCCTCTTGCATGGGGCGGGGGTCGGGGCGGGTGACCAGCACCACGGTGGTCAGGGCCGGGTCGCTCAGCGCGGCCAGGGCGGCGTTGAAGCGCGCCTCCTGCATCTTGAGGCCCGAGTGCGGCCCCAGGCACGAGGCGCCCCGATCATTGCCGGCCAGGAATCCGGTCCAGGCCTTGGGCAGGCTCAGCAGGCGCAGCGTGTGGCCGGTGGGGGCCGTGTCGAAAACCACATGGTCGAACACATGGCCGGTGTCACTGCCCTCGCTGGCCAGCAGCGCGGCAAATTCGTCAAATGCAGCGATCTCGGTGGTGCAGGCGCCCGAGAGTTGCTCGCGCACCGTCGCGCGTTCGTCGCTGGTGGCCGTCGACTCCAGCTGCGCCAGCACACGCTGGCGGTAGGCCTCGGCGGCCGTGTCGGGGTCGATGTTGAGCATGTGCAGCCCCGGCACCCCGGGCACGGCCACCGGCTGGTTGGACAGCGGCACGCCCAGCATTTCATCGAGGTTGGAGGCTGCATCGGTGCTGACCAGCAGCACCTGCCGACCGGCATCCGCCAGGGCAATGGCCGCAGCCGTGGACAGCGAGGTCTTGCCCACGCCGCCCTTGCCCGTAAAAAACAGAAAACGCGTGGGCTGGGCGAGCAGGCCCAGGGTGACGGTGGCGGCGTGTGTGGAGGTCATTTCACCAGAATGGCACAACCACCTGGCGCGGCCTTGAGCCAGGTCAAGGGCGTCAGTGCGCGTGCGCCGCCCCGCTCACCAGCGTCACGATCACCATGCCCGCAATCAGCCAGGCGATCTGCGCAATGGTTTCGCGCGCTGTCAGGCGCTTTTGCAGCTGGGGAATCAGGTCGGCCAGCGCCACATACACAAAGCTGCTCGATGCCACGGCCAGGAAGTAGGGCAAGAAGTCTTGCAGCTGCCCCACCAGGAAGTAGCCCACCACGCCGCCCAGCGCCGTCACGGCGCCCGCCAGCGACACCTTGACCAGCGCCATGCGGCGGTTGGGGCTGGTCTGGCGCAGCACCACCAGGTCGCCCATGTGGTGCGGCACCTCATGCGCCAGCACCGACACGGCGGCGATCACCCCCAGGCGGATGTCGGCCAGGAAGGCCGAGGCGATCAGGATGCCGTCGCCAAAACAATGCACGCTGTCGCCCGTGAGCACCGCCCATCCGCCAGAGCGCGGCCCGTGGTGATGGTGATGCGCATGGCCGCGGTCATGGGCGTGGTCATGGGCGTGATCGTGGTCTGCATGGACGTGGCCGTGGGTGGAGGGCTGTGCGTGGCTGTGCTCATGCCCGTGGTGCCACAGCTCGGCCTTGTCCAGCAAGAAGAAAAACACCACGCCCACCAGCAAGGTGGCAAACAGGTCGTGAGCGCCCGCCTGGCTCTCGAACGCCTCGGGTAGCAGATGCATGAAGGCCGTGGCCAGCAGGGCGCCCGCCGCCAGGCTCAGCAGGTGCTGGGGGCCCACGCTGTCGGTGCGCCCGCCCAGGCCCAGCCGCATCAGCAGTGCGGCCAGCCACACGCTGCCAATGCCCGCAGCCAGCGTGGCCAAGATGATTGCTACTAAAGTCATAGCTTCTTACGCTTTATAGATAAGCCACAGAGCTTATTTTCGTTCAAATCCCACGCCCCGGACGCGAGATTAAAAAAGCCGCCCCGATGAGGGGGCGGCTGCGGGCGGATTGCAGGGTACCGGCTCAGAGGCCGAGAGTTTTTTGCCCGAGCCCGAAAGGTGCGTCAAAACGCAGCTGATCGAGGCGCAAAGCGCAGCCATAGCTCGGGCTATGGCGAGCATTTGCAACGACGAGCAGCGGTGTTTTGGCGCGCAAGGCGGGCATAGGCAAAAGACTCTCAGCCTCTCAGACTACGCCGTGCGTCTTGAACCAGGCCAGCGCCCGCTTCCAGCCGTCTTCGGCGGCTTCCTTGCGGTAGCTCGCGCGGTAGTCGGCATGGAAGGCGTGGGGCGCGTCGGGGTACACCACAAATTCCGATGCCTTGGCCTGCGGCGAGCCACTGGCCAGGGCAGCTTTCATCTTATCAACCGTGTCAAGGGGTATTCCGGTATCTTTTTCGCCATACAGGCCCAGCACGGGGGCCTTGAGGATGGGGGCGATTTCCACAGGGTGCTTGGGCGTGAGCTCGCTGGCCTGGCCCACCAGCCTGCCGTACCAGGCCACGCCCGCTTTCACGGGGCCATGGGCTGCGTACAGCCAGGTGATGCGGCCGCCCCAGCAAAAGCCGGTGATGCCCATGCGCGCGGCATCGCCGCCGTTGGCAGCGGCCCATTGCACCGCACCATCGAGGTCGGCCATCACCTGGGCGTCAGGCACCTTGGAGACCACTTCGGCCATGAGCTTGGCAATGTCGGTGTACTGCGACGGGTCGCCCTGGCGCGCATACAGCTGGGGCGCAATGGCCAGGTAGCCTGCCTTGGCAAAGCGGCGGCAAGTGTCGGCGATGTACTCGTGCACGCCAAAGATTTCCTGGATCACCAGCACCACGGGCAGACCGGTCTTGCCGGCAGGTGCTGCGCGGTAGGCGGGCACCTTGAAGCCGTTGACCGTAAAACTCACCTCCCCGGCCGTCAGGCCGTCGCTGGGCGTGGCGATGGCCGTCTGCGCCATGATGGGTGCGGCTGCCGCCGCATAGCCCAGGCCAAGGGCGGTCTGTAGCGCCGTGCGTCGGGTGGCGCCCGCCTCGGTGGTGCGGCCAGGCAAAAGCGCGCGTGCGTCGGAGTGGAGGTCTTCAGTGAGCATCGGTTTCTCCAGGGTGAAAGAAGAGGGGGCCAACAAGGGCGGTAACGGGCGGAAGCCGCAGTCTAGGAGCTTGTCGGGCTTTCCCGCCTACCGCGAGTGGGCGGCGGCCTGGAAAATCGCGCCAGTTTAAAAAGACCTCCCCTGCATGAGCCGCTTCATCGCCGTAGATCGAGACACCGCCTACTTGCTGCCGCCGTCGGTTGATGAATGGCTACCGCAGGATCACCTGGCCCGCTTTGTCGTGGAGGTGATCGACCAGTTGGACCTGAGTGAGCTGGTGCGGCAATACGCGGGACGCGGCAGCAATGCGTACCACCCGGCAATGCTGCTGGGCTTGCTGGTCTATGGTTACGCCACCGGGGTGCACTCGAGCCGCAAGATCGAGCGGGCCTGCCACGACTCGGTGGCATTTCGCTTCATAGCCGCCAATACCCAGCCCGACCACGACAGCATCGCCACGTTCCGGCGGCGCTTTCTGCCTCAGATCGAGGCGCTGTTCGTGCAGGTGTTGGTGCTGGCGCGCGAGATGAAGTGCCTGAAGCTGGGCAACATCTCGCTGGACGGCACCAAGATCGCAGCCAATGCGAGCAAGCACAAGGCGCTGTCCTGGGAGCACGCCAACAAGATCGAGGCACAGTTGCGCGAAGAAGTGCAGCAGTTGCTGAAGCTGGCCGAAGACAGCGACAGCCGTCCTGTCAATGACGGCTTGGATG
>NZ_JAMXAX010000007.1 GCF_023913775.1 Acidovorax facilis | reverse complement strand
CAGTCAGAAGTGGACCATGCCGATTCGGGATTGGAAGGCAGCGCTGACCCGATTTACCATTCAGTTCGGAGACCGCATCTCCGTCAACTGAAGTCCGAACCGTTTACACAAAAATTCGGACACGCCCCTTCTTCGAGAAGACTTTTTGACGCCTTCTGGCGGCGTCGGGCGATGAGCCTGCTGACCAGTCGTCGACAAGCACGTTGTTGCCCGCTGTCCATCCCGCGCGCCGACGTGCTGGCACATTGGGAGTTCCAGCTAACCCGCCCAACGATGGCCGTATGAGCCCCCCGGCGGCACTGTAAAAGCTATTGCAGGCCCGGTCGGCATGAGGAGCTCCCCCATATGGCTCCAGCAAGAAGCCGACCTCAAAAGCGCAGACAGTCTCACCGAATACCATCGTTCGAAGAGGCTTCTAGTCGCGATGGACATCGCAGTTGGGATCCGTCTGATTGAGAATGGTGCAGCGTACTCACGTGTCGCATGATGCTATCGTCGGTCGCACCTCCGCGCTGGACTTGGACCAGCATTCAAGGGCTGATGAGTGAGCAGCTGGCTCTCGTGAATGTGCACTTACGGTTACCCCGCCAGCGATGGGCGGCGGCTGCTTTTGGCCGACAGCGGCCGACCGCTAGCATAGCCCGAAGGTCTGCTTCCGCTGCAGAACGGCCATTTACACCGCCAAGCTCACACGCTTTGCCGACAGGGTCTCAGCATTCAATTGAAGAGAAACTGCCATCGATTCATGGCAACCCACCGCAATGACCAAGTCCAGCGAAATGGCAGATCAGGTACTTGCATCGTCAAGAGTTTTGGAAGTCGTCTTGCCTGCTGCTTTGCCTTCCCTCAGTCTGTCCAGATAGTCTGCCCACCGCTGCATCATTTTCGTTCGATGGGCTAGGTACTGTGTCCTGTTGTAAGCGCGCCCATTGGCGTCCTTCACGGCGTGAGCCAGCTGCGCCTCAATCACCAACGGGTCCACATCCAATCGCTCCGCCAGCATTGTTCGCGCCGTGGCGCGAAAGCCATGCCATGTTTGGATCTCCGGCGTATAGCCCATGGTGATGAGCGCGGTTCGCACTGAGTTCTCTGAAGTAGGTCGACTGTGGTTGCGCTCACCGGGAAACACCAAGGCACTGTGCCCCGTCAATGGATACAGCTCTCGCAACACTTTCACAGCCTGGGTTGAAAGAGGCACCAGATGTGGATCCCCGTTTTCCTTCCCGTCCTTGCCTCGCTTCATCCGGATAGCCGGAATCGTCCAGAGGGCAGCATCCAGGTCAACCTCGGCCCAAGCTGCACCGCGCAATTCGCCAGGACGCTGAAACAACAAGGGTGCCAACTGTAGTGCCGCCCGCACGATAGGCCCGCCCTTGTAAGCCTGGATAGCACGCAGTAGCTCACCCAGTTTGACCGGTTCGGTAATGGCAGCGAAGTGCTTACCCCGGTACGGAGACAACGCGCCTTTGAGGTCTCCCGTGATATCCCGCCCCACCCTACCGGTGGCGACGCCATAGCGCCAGACCTGGCGAGCCAACATCAATCCACGATCGGCCGTCTCTACAGCCCCGCGCTCTTCCACCTTGCGCAGGGTTGCCAGCAGTTCCACCGGCTCAATCTCAGCTAGGCGACGACCCCCTAGCCAAGGAAAGAGATCACGTTCGAACTGGCGCAGCGAGCGCTCGGCATGAGAATCACTCCATAGAGGCTTCTGTTTGTGGTACCACTCCAGAGCGACAGCCTTGAAGGTATCCCCGGCACTGGCAGAAGCCTTCAGCCTTTCCACCTTTCTGGCATGCACAGGATTTATTCCTGTCGATTTCTGCAGCCTGGCGGTATCACGAGCCTTGCGAGCCGCCGTCAGGCTGATCGAGGGATAGCTGCCCAGAGCCATGCGCCCTTCCTTGCCCTCATGCCGATACTTCCAGAACCAGCGCCTCGATCCCCCGGGAGCGACTTCCAGGTACAAGCCTCCCGAATCCGATAAACGCTCCCGCTTCGATGTGGGGGAACAGACGGCGTTGCGGCACTGTGCGTCGGTCAACATGGGGGAACACCTCCAGAGGTTTCACTAGGATTTCCCCTCTGAAACGGGGGAACAAACGCCGCCAGTCTACCCTTTTCGGATTTTGTTCCCCCGTCTGTTCCCCCGCCTCAGCCTGGCTGCCAGGAGATCGCCCCGGACGTCTCCACACCGTAACCCATTGATTTACCAAAGAAAAAGGGCGTTCACCGGATGTTGGTGAACGCCCTTGGACGTCGTAATGGTGGAGCTGGCGGGAATTGAACCCGCGTCCGCAAGCCTTCATCGGGCAGATCTACATGTTTAGCGATCTGATTTGAGTCTCGCCGCCTGTGTCGCGCAGTCGCACGCTACACAGGCCGCCAGCACCCTATTTTCTCACTCCAACCCAAGGTACCCGGATCAGAGCCAGCCCATGTAATTATCCTTGCAGCCGGGAGGCACTGATTGCTCAGAACCCCCTTGCCCAGCCCATCGGCCAACTGTTGCAAGGCTCACTGGCAATTAAGCAGCGAGTGCGAAACGTTCGTCGTTTGCAGTTAGTTTTTTAAATCGAGATTTACGAGCGTGACTCAAGCTCGACATGCACCACACCGATTCCGAACCCACGTCGAAACCAGGACAGCCCCAGACCCTCTATTTTAGGTGCGTACAAGCAATTGCAAGAGCTCGACCGGAGATTTAATTGCAGCATGGGCGCCCCACTCCGTCGGATTGGTCTTGGCCCCCAGGTATCCGTAGGTTGCTGCGACAGTTCCCATGCCCGCAGCGAGGCCTGCAAGAATGTCGCGCTCATCGTCCCCAACATAGATGCACTGCCCCGGCTCCAGTTTCAAGCGCGACGCCGCTTCGAGCAGAGGGGCTGGATGGGGTTTTGCATGGGGAGTGGTATCTCCGCTGATCACCGCTCCTGCGGTCGCAAACAGCGGAATGGCGCGGGTCAGAGGGTCCGTAAAGCGGGTCGCCTTGTTGGTCACCACGCCCCACGCCAGATTGCGGCGGAGGATCTGGGATACCAGCTCCGGGACCCCCTCAAAAATGCTGGTGCGTTCTGTCATGCACGACTCATAGTTCACAAAGAACTCCTCGCGCATGGTCAGAAAGTCGGGATGGTCAGGCGCCATGCCAAATGCCTCGCCCAACATGCCACGGGCACCGGCACCTGCCATCGGACGATAGCGCTCCAGCGGCAGGGAGGGCAAACCACGGTCCGTGCGCATCTTGTCGGCAGCAGCGCCTAAATCAGGGGCACTGTCAATCAGTGTTCCATCCAGGTCAAACAGCACCGCGCGGATATTCTGAAACATTGGCTCGGCCTCAGGCTGCGCGCCGAGTGGCAAACAGGTAGTTCACACTGGTGTCGCTGCTCAACCAGTAACGTTGCGTAAGGGGGTTGTACTCCAGGCCTCGGGTGGTCTGCACATCAAGGCCCGCACTGCGGCAGCTGGCGGCCAGTTCGCTGGGTCGAATCATCTTGGCGTATTCATGCGTTCCACGGGGCAGCATGTTTAATACATATTCAGCGCCCACAATGGCCAGCATGAAAGCCTTGGCACTTCGGTGTATGGTCGAAAAGAACACCCATCCGCCCGGCTTCACGAGCTCAGAGCAGGCTCGCACAACCGATGCAGGATCAGGCACATGCTCAAGCATTTCCATGCAGGTCACCACGTCAAAGCTGGCGGGTTGCTCTTTGGCGAGCGCCTCCACACTGACTTCCCGGTACTGGATGTTGGTGGTCTGTGCCTCCAGAGCGTGCAACTGGGCCACTCGCAGTGCCTTGGAAGCCAGGTCAATACCCAACACGTCCGCGCCTTTGCGGGCCATGGAGTCGGCCAAAATACCGCCGCCACAGCCAACATCCAGTACGCGCTTGCCTGACAGGCTGCACTGCGTATTGATCCAGTCAAGCCGCAAAGGATTAATCTGGTGCAAGGGGCGAAATTCACTTTCGGGATCCCACCAGCGATGGGCCAATTCCGAAAACTTGGCCAGTTCGGCCGGATCTGCATTGACGATTTCACTCATGCACTGATTCTCCACGACGAAAGGCAATGAACAAAAAACCCCAGACGCAAAAAAGCCCCGATAACGGGGCTTTTTTGGGAAGCAATCCGAGGATTACTTGGAAGCGCGGGTACCAACCACTTCGATTTCCACGCGACGGTTCTTCGCACGGCCTTCGGCAGTCTTGTTGTCAGCCACGGGTTGCTTTTCGCCCTTGCCTTCAGTGTAAACGCGGTTCTTTTCGATGCCCTTGGACACCAAGTAAGCCTTCACGGCTTCGGAACGACGCACAGACAGCTTCTGGTTGTAAGCATCGGAGCCCACGGAGTCGGTATGACCCACGGCAATGATCACTTCCAGGTTGATGCCCTTGACCTTGGAGACCAGGTCATCCAGCTTGGCCTTGCCTTCTGGCTTCAGCACCGACTTGTCGAAGTCGAAGAATGCGTCAGCAGCGTAGGTCACCTTGGTAGCCACAGCAGGAGCTGGAGCGGCAGGAGCTGGAGCAGCGGCAGCAGGAGCTGGGGCAGCAGCAGGAGCGGCAGCAGCAGGAGCTGGAGCAGCGATAGCGCCATCGCAGCCAGGAGCAGCCGTTGCAGGCGTCCAGTTGGCATCGCGCCAGCAGTATTCGTTGGTGCCGTTCTTCCAGACGATGCCAGAAGCGTTTCTCCAGTTGTCAACGGTTTGTGCGCCAGCGGCGGTTGCGAGCGCTGCAGAGGCAAACAACATCGCCACTTTGTTCAGTTTCTTCATGGTTCTCCTCTTGGGGAAAAAGCCGCAGCCGCGCTGCGAATCAGGACGCTTGGAGTGACCATCACCCAAAGCGTTCAAACGATTGTGCCATACGTAACAGGGCAAAAGCGGGGGCACCCGCCTGGGGCCCGTAGGACAAAACCGGAATTGCTTCGATATGTTGCGTGGTCGCTACACGGTCTTACCTCTAAAATGGTTCTCCTTCGCCGCCACCGCAGTCCCCAATGACCCAGTTTGCCAAAGAAACCCTGCCGATCAGCCTCGAAGAAGAGATGCGGCGCAGTTACCTTGATTACGCGATGAGCGTGATCGTGGGCCGGGCCCTGCCCGACGCGCGTGACGGCTTGAAGCCAGTGCACCGCCGCGTGCTTTTTGCGATGCACGAGCTCAACAACGATTGGAACCGGCCTTATAAAAAGTCGGCCCGTATCGTAGGCGACGTGATTGGTAAATACCACCCACACGGTGATTCCGCTGTATACGACACCATCGTGCGGATGGCACAGGATTTTTCGCTGCGCCACATGCTGGTAGACGGCCAAGGAAATTTCGGATCGGTGGATGGCGATAACGCCGCAGCGATGCGGTATACCGAAATCCGCCTGGCCAAAATCGCGCATGAAATGCTGGGCGATATCGATAAGGAAACCGTCGATTTCGGTCCCAACTACGACGGCAGCGAAAAGGAACCGCTGGTATTGCCCAGCAAGCTCCCGAATCTGCTGGTCAACGGTTCGGCCGGTATTGCCGTGGGCATGGCCACCAATATCCCGCCCCACAACCTCAACGAAGTGGTCGATGGCTGCCTGCACATGCTGCGCAACCCCGATGCCACGGTTGATGAGCTGATGGAGATCATTCCCGCGCCCGACTTCCCCACGGCCGGCATCATCTATGGCATCAACGGCGTCAAAGACGGTTACCGCACGGGGCGTGGGCGTGTGATCATGCGCGCCAAGTGCCATTTTGAGGACATCGACCGGGGCCAGCGCCAGGCCATCATCGTCGATGAGCTGCCCTACCAGGTCAACAAAAAGACGCTGCAGGAGCGCATGGCCGAGCTGGTGCACGAGAAGAAGATCGAAGGCATCAGCCACATCCAGGACGAGTCTGACAAGTCGGGCATGCGCCTGGTGATCGAGCTCAAGCGCGGCGAAGTGCCCGAGGTAGTGCTCAACAACCTGTACAAGCAGACGCAGCTGCAGGACACGTTCGGCATGAACATGGTGGCGTTGATCGACGGCCAGCCCCGCCTATGCAACCTGCGCGACCTGATCAGCGTCTTTTTGCAGCACCGCCGTGAAGTGGTCACCCGCCGCACAGTGTTCGAGCTGCGCAAGGCGCGCGACCGTGGCCACGTGCTCGAAGGCCTGGCCGTGGCGCTGGCCAACATCGACGACTTCATCGCCATCATCCGCAACGCACCCACCCCGCCGGTGGCCAAGGCCGAGCTGATGGCCCGCCCCTGGGACAGCAAGCTGGTGCGCGAGATGCTCACCCGCACGCGTGCCGACGGTGGCGTGATCAATGCTGACGACTATCGCCCCGACGGCCTCGAAAAAGAATTCGGCATGGGCCAGGACGGCCTGTACCGCCTGTCGGAAACGCAGGCCCAGGAAATCCTGCAGATGCGCCTGCAGCGCTTGACCGGCCTGGAGCAAGACAAGATCGTGGCCGAGTACAAGGAGGTCATGGCGGTCATCCAAGACCTGCTGGACATCCTGGCCAAGCCCGAGCGCGTCTCCACCATCATTGGCGACGAACTCACCTCCATCAAGACCGAGTTCGGCCAGCACAAGCTGGGTGCTCGCCGCAGCATCGTCGAGTACAGCGCGCAGGACCTCTCCACCGAGGACCTGATCACCCCCACCGACATGGTGGTGACGCTCAGCCACACTGGCTACATCAAGAGCCAGCCCCTGTCCGAATACCGTGCCCAGAAGCGCGGCGGACGCGGCAAGCAGGCCACAGCGACCAAGGAAGACGACTGGATCGACCAGCTCTTCATCGCCAACACGCACGACTACATCCTGTGCTTCTCCAACCGAGGCCGCCTGTACTGGCTCAAGGTCTGGGAAGTGCCCGCCGGCTCGCGCGGATCGCGTGGCCGCCCCATCGTGAACATGTTCCCGCTGCAAGACGGCGAAAAAATCAACGTCGTGCTGCCACTGACCGGCGACATGCGCACTTTCCCGGCCGACCGCTATGTGTTCATGGGCACCAGCATGGGTACCGTGAAGAAAACGGCGCTGGATGAATTCAGCAACCCGCGCAAGGGCGGCATCATCGCCGTCAACCTGGATGACGGCGACTACCTGATCGGCGCCGCCCTCACCGATGGCAAACACGACGTGATGCTGTTCAGTGATGGCGGCAAGGCCGTGCGTTTCGATGAAAACGACGTGCGCCCACTGGGCCGTGCGGCACGTGGCGTACGCGGCATGATGCTGGAAGACGGCCAGAGCGTGATCGCCATGCTGGTCGCCGAGGACGAAACCCAGAGCGTGCTCACCGCCACCGAAAACGGCTATGGCAAGCGCACCAGCATCACTGAATACACCCGCCACGGCCGGGGCACCAAGGGCATGATCGCCATCCAGCAAAGCGAGCGCAATGGCAAGGTGGTGGCCGCCACGCTGGTGCATGCTGACGACGAGATCATGCTGATCACCGACAAGGGCGTGCTGGTGCGCACCCGCGTCTCCGAGATCCGCGAACTGGGCCGCGCCACGCAGGGTGTCACACTGATCGCATTGGACGAAGGCTCCAAGCTCAGCGGGCTGCAACGTATTGTTGAAAACGATGCCAATGTGGCTGAGGGCGAAACCGAAGGCAACGCCAACGACGGAAACCCGCCAGCCGCCGAAACCCCGGAACCACCAGACGCTTGAGTCAGACCAGCGGGTGCTGCCCCGACGGCGCAGCACCCATTGCGCTATTAAAACTGAAGCTGCTAGCGCTTATCTGATAAGCGCTAGCAGCCATTTTGACCAAAAAAATGAAACGCCCATACAACTTCTCGGCCGGCCCGGCCGCCATACCCACCGAAGTCCTGGAGCAGGCCGCCGCCGAGATGCTGGACTGGCATGGCAGCGGCATGGGCGTGATGGAAATGAGCCATCGGGGCAAAGAGTTCCTGTCCATCTACGAACAGGCGGAAGCCGATCTGCGCGAGCTTCTGGCCGTGCCCGCCAACTTCAAGATCCTGTTCATGCAGGGCGGTGGCCTGGCCGAGAACGCGATCGTCCCGCTCAATCTCTCGCGGGCCGGCGTGGTTGATTTTGTGGTGACTGGCAGCTGGAGCCAAAAGTCGCAGAAGGAAGCGCGCAAATACGCATCCGAAGTGAACATCGTTGCCTCCTCCGAAGACACCAGCTTCACCACCGTGCCCGACCCGGCCTCCTGGACGGTGAGCCGGGGTGCGAGCTATTTGCACATCTGCAGCAACGAAACCATCAATGGCACCGAGTTCCACGAGCTGCCCGACCTGAAGGCCCTGGGCAGCGATGCACCACTGATCATTGACTTCTCTTCCCATGTCGCATCGCGGCCGGTGGACTGGTCACGTGTCGGACTGGCCTTTGGCGGTGCGCAGAAGAACCTCGGGCCTGCAGGCCTCACGCTGGTGATCGTGCGCGAGGACCTGCTGGGCCACGCCCTGCCCGCGTGCCCCAGCGCGTTTGACTACCGCGTGGTGGCAGAAAACCAATCCATGTTCAACACCCCCCCCACCTGGGGCATCTACGTTGCAGGCCTGACCTTCCAGTGGCTCAAGCGCCAGACCGAAGGGGCCTTGAGCGGTGTGGCAGCCATGGAGCAGCGCAACATGGCCAAGGCGGATCTTCTCTACAAAGCCATCGACAGCTCGCAGTTGTATGTGAACAAGGTGGCTGCCAACTGCCGCTCGCGCATGAACATCCCGTTCTTCCTGCGCGACGAAAGCCGCAACGAAGCCTTCCTGGTCGGCGCCAAGGAGCGCGGCCTGCTGCAGCTCAAGGGCCACAAGTCCGTGGGCGGCATGCGAGCCAGCATCTATAACGCCATGCCCCTGGCGGGCGTGCAGGCGCTGGTGGACTACATGCGAGAATTTGAACAAAAACACGCCTGAGCGGACTACGGCCCACCCACGTTTTCGCGACAGCGCACCGATATTTTCCCATCCATGAACACTCCGCAAGCCTCACCCGACCTCGCCAGCCTGCGCGTGCAGATCGACAGCATCGACCAGCAACTGCTCACGCTGCTGAACCAACGGGCGCTCGTGGCCGAACAGGTGGGTGAAGTCAAGAAGCGCGAAGGCACGCCCTTTTTCCGACCCGACCGTGTAGCCCAGGTCATCGACAAGATCACCAACGCCAACCCTGGGCCGCTCAAGGGCGCGCACGTCGCTGCCATCTGGCGCGAGATCATGTCCGCCTGCCTGGCGCTCGAATCGCCCCAGCGTGTGGCCGTGCTGGGCCCCGAGGGCACGTTCTGCGAGCAGGCAGCGATCGAGTTCTTTGGCGGCGCGGCCGACCTGATGTACTGCGCCAACTTCGACGAAGTGTTCCACGCCACAGCCGCTGGCAGCGCGCAGTACGGCGTGGTGGGCGTGGAGAACTCTACCGAAGGCGTGGTCACCCGCTCGCTCGACCTCTTCCTGCACACCCCCACCCACGTAGTGGGCGAAGTCAGCCTGCTCGTGCGCCACAACCTGCTGCGCACCCGCAACTCACTGGATGGCATTGAGGTGGTGCTGGCCCATCCGCAAGCGCTCGCACAATGCCAGGCTTGGTTGTCCAAGCACCTGCCGCATGCCGAGCGCCGCCCGGTGTCCAGCAATGCCGAAGGCGCACGCCTGGCCACCACCAACCCTGCCTGGGCGGCCCTCTCCAGCGAACGTGCAGCCACTCAGTTCGGCTTGCACATCGTCTCCCACGCCATTCAGGACGACGCCTACAACCGCACCCGCTTCGCCATCATCTGCCTGCCGCACACGCTGCAGACGCCACCACCCTCGGGCAAGGACTGCACCAGCCTTGTGGTGTCGGTGCCCAACCGCCCTGGCGCCGTGCACGACCTGCTGGTGCCGCTCAAGACGCATGGTGTGTCCATGACGCGCTTCGAATCGCGCCCCGCCCGCACCGGCCAGTGGGAGTATTACTTCTACATCGATCTCGACGGCCATCCTGCCCAGCCCCATGTGGCCAGGGCGCTGGAAGAACTGCGCAGCCTGTGCGCGTTCTACAAGGTCCTGGGCACCTACCCTGTCTCGTCATAAGGAGCCGTCGCCATGTTCGAACAACTGGGACTGATCGGCTGCGGGCTCATGGGAGGCTCATTCGCCCTGGCCATGAAGAAGGCCGGCCTGGTCAAACGCGTGGTGGGTTACAGCAAATCACCCTCCACCACCGACCGCGCCCGCCAGCTGGGTGTGATCGATGTCGAGGCGCCGTCCGCCTTGCTGGCCGTTGCTGGCGCTGACATTGTGCTGGTGGCCGTGCCCGTGGCCGCCACCGAAGCCACGCTCAAGGCCATCAAGCACCTGGTCACCCCCCAGATGCTGATCATGGACGTGGGCTCCACCAAGGCCGATGTGGTGCAGGCCGCACGCCGCGCCTTGCGCGACCAAGTGGGCTCGTTTGTGCCTGCACATCCAATCACAGGGCGCGAAGTGTCGGGCGTGGAACATGCCGAGGCCGATCTCTACAGCGGGCGCCAGGTGATCCTCACGCCCACCGAACGCACCTTCACCGCGCAGCTGCAAAAAGCCCAGGACATCTGGACGGCCCTGGGCAGCCGTGTGACCAGCATGTCGCCCGAGTCGCACGATGCGGCGTTTGCAGCTGTCAGTCACCTGCCTCATGTGCTCGCCTTTGCGATGATGAACAGCATCACGGGCCAGGACACCGGAGACGATTTCCTGTCGCTGGCGGGCCCGGGGTTCCGGGACTTCACGCGCATTGCAGCCAGTGATCCCAAGGTGTGGCGCGACATCCTGCTGTCCAACCGCGACGAGCTGATCGCCCAGTCCAAACTGTTCCAGCAGGCACTGCACACCATCGAGCAGGCCATGCAAAAGGGCGATGCCCAGGCGCTGGAAGACATGCTGACGCTGGCCAGCGAGACCCGGGCGCATTGGCGCATGGGTGCGAAGAGAAAGTAACCCCCTGAGTCGCCTGCGGCGCCTTCCCCCAAGGGGGACGCACCCAGTGGCCTGGCAAAGCCAGTTCCACGGGTGCACTGGGATGGGCCTGCGCCAGTAATGGCGGGCGCTTGGACCAATGGACGAAAGATACCGATGTACAGCACCGCATTTATTGACCTGCCCCCCTTGCAAGCCGCTGCAGGTGAAGTCCACCTGCCGGGCTCCAAGAGCATTTCCAACCGCGTGTTGCTGCTGGCGGCGCTGAGCAACGGCACCACCACCGTGCACGACCTGCTGGCGTCCGACGACACCCGCGTCATGCTCGACGGGCTGCGCCAGATTGGCTGCACCGTGGACGAGGCGGGCAGCACCGTGCACATCACGGGCCTGGGCGGCCGCGCACCGCAGTCGCCGGCCAAGCTCTTCATGGGCAATGCTGGCACTGCCATGCGCCCGCTGACGGCCGCACTGGCCTTGCTGGGCGGTGAATTCGAGCTGTCGGGCGTCCCGCGCATGCACGAGCGCCCAATTGGCGACCTGGTGGATGCACTGCGCCAGCTGGGCTGCCAGATCGACTACCTGGGGAACGACGGCTACCCGCCGCTGCGCATCGCCCACGCCAATGGCGTCCCTGCGCTGGCACTGGCAGAGCCCATCCGCGTGCGCGGCGATGTGTCCAGCCAGTTCCTGACCGCTCTGCTCATGGCATTGCCACTGGCGGCCGGCACTCAGAACATCGTGATCGATGTGGTGGGGGAATTGATCTCCAAGCCCTACATCGCCATCACCCTCCAGCTTCTGGCGCGCTTCGGCATCGTGGTCGAGCACCAGAACTGGCAGCGGTTCACGATTGCGGCGGGCAGCCGCTACCAGTCGCCCGGCACCATCCACGTCGAGGCCGACGCATCATCTGCTAGCTATTTCATAGCGCTTGGCGCAATCACATCAAGCGCTGGCGGCCAAAGTGGCATCAAAATTCAAGGCGTGGGCCTCGATTCGATCCAGGGCGACATCCGCTTTGTCGATGCCGCCCGTGCCATGGGTGCCGTGGTCACCGGTGGCCCCAACTGGCTGCACATCCAGCGGGGTGAACCGGGCCAGGGCTGGCCGCTCAAGGCCATTGATCTGGACTGCAACCACATCCCCGATGCCGCCATGACGCTGGCCGTGATGGCGCTGTATGCCGAGGGCACCACCACGCTGCGCAACATCGCCAGCTGGCGCGTGAAGGAAACCGACCGCATCGCCGCCATGGCCAACGAACTGCGCAAGCTCGGAGCCACGGTGGAAGAAGGGGCGGACTTCATCCGCGTCACGCCACCTGCCCAAGTCCAAGACTGGAAAGCAGCCAGCATCCACACCTACGACGACCACCGCGTGGCCATGTGTTTCTCGCTGGCGGCGTTCAACCCGGCGGGCCTGCCCGTGCGCATTGAAGACCCCAAATGCGTGGCGAAGACCTTCCCGGATTACTTTGAAGCCCTGTTCTCGGTGGCAAGCACTGCCACTGGCCACATCCCGGTGATCTGCATCGACGGCCCCACCGCCTCGGGCAAGGGCACCGTGGCGGCTGCGGTCGCGCAGCGCCTGGGCTACCGGTTCCTGGACTCTGGGGCGATGTACCGCATCACGGCCCTCGCCGCCCTGCGCGCTGGCCTGGCCATCACCCCCGAGCACGAGGCCCGCATTGCCGCCTTGGCGCAGACGCTGCCCGTGCGTTTCGAAGGGGGCCGGGTGTGGCTGGGCAGCGACGATGTAACGGAAGCCATCCGCACCGAAGAGGCCGGCATGAACGCATCCCGCGTCTCTGCCCTGCCCGCCGTGCGGGGGGCGCTCGTGGATCTGCAACACAGCTTCCAGCGTCTGCCGGGGCTGGTGGCCGACGGCCGGGACATGGGCACGGTGATCTTCCCGGACGCCCCTTTGAAGGTCTATTTGACGGCCAGCGCCGCCTGCCGCGCCGAGCGCCGTTATAAACAGTTGATTTCAAAGGGTTTTTCGGCTAGTATCGCAGACCTCCGCGCAGATCTGGAAGCGCGCGACGCCCGGGACAGCACCCGCAGCGTTGCACCTCTCAAGCCCGCGCAGGACGCTCTGGTCCTGGACAACTCCGATTTGACGATTGAACAAGCCGTTGAAAAGGTGCTGGCCTGGTGGCAGGAGCGTCAACCTTTCGCAGGGTCTGCGCAGGGTTGAAACGTGTGGAGCCTTTTTTAGAACGGGCTCCACAGGCAATGCTGAAAGGCCTTGCCACAGGCCCACGCAACTCCTCTCGCGCGCCAGCGCACAGGTTGTGTGGATCGATAACCTAACCCGCGGTTCTACCGCAAAAAACCACCGCAAGCAGCTATAAAAACAGTAGCAATGGTGCTACTGGAATCCTGTTTGTGGCAAGGAAACACATGTCCGAATCTTTTGCCGCCCTTTTTGAAGAATCTTTGCAGCGCACGGAAATGCGCCCAGGCGAAGTCATCACCGCTGAAGTCGTGCGCGTTGAGCACAACTTCGTGGTCGTGAACGCTGGCCTCAAGTCCGAAGCCTACGTGCCGCTGGAAGAGTTCAAGAACGACAAGGGCGAAGTCGAAGTCCAAGTGGGTGACTTCGTGTCGGTGGCCATTGGCTCCATCGAAAACGGCTACGGCGACACCATCCTGTCGCGCGACACCGCCAAGCGCCTGGCTTCGTGGATGAGCCTGGAAAAGGCCCTGGAATCCGGCGAATTCGTCACTGGCACGACCAGCGGCAAGGTCAAGGGCGGTCTGACCGTTCTGGTCAACGGCATCCGCGCATTCCTGCCCGGTTCGCTGATCGATACCCGTCCGATCAAGGATCTGACGCCGTACGAAAACAAGACCATGGAATTCAAGGTCATCAAGCTGGACCGCAAGCGCAACAACGTGGTGCTGAGCCGCCGCGCTGTGGTGGAAGCCTCCATGGGCGAAGAGCGCGCCAAGCTGATGGAAACCCTGAAGGAAGGCTCCATCGTTCAAGGCGTGGTCAAGAACATCACCGAATACGGTGCATTCGTGGACCTGGGCGGCATCGACGGCCTGCTGCACATCACCGACATGGCGTGGCGCCGTGTGCGTCACCCCTCCGAAGTGGTGACGGCTGGCCAGGAAATCACGGCCAAGATCCTGAAGTTCGACACCGAAAAGAACCGCGTGTCCCTGGGTCTGAAGCAAATGGGCGACGACCCATGGATGGGCGTGAACCGCCGCTACCCCCAAGGCACCCGCCTGTTCGGCAAGATCACGAACATTGCCGACTACGGCGCGTTCGTCGAACTCGAACCCGGCATCGAAGGCCTGGTGCACGTGTCTGAAATGGACTGGACCAACAAGAACATCGCTCCCGCCAAGCTGGTTTCGCTGGGCGACGAAGTCGAAGTCATGGTCCTCGAAATCGACGAAGACAAGCGCCGCATCAGCCTGGGCATGAAGCAGTGCAAGGCCAACCCATGGCAAGAATTCGCACAGGACACGAAGCGCGGCGACCGCGTGAAGGGTCCTATCAAGTCGATCACCGACTTCGGCGTGTTCGTGGGCCTGGCTGCCGGCATCGACGGCCTGGTTCACCTGTCTGACCTGTCGTGGAACGAAGCCGGCGAAGCCGCAGTTCGTAACTACAAGAAGGGCCAGGAAGTGGAAGCCATCGTGCTGGCCGTGGACGTGGACCGCGAACGCATCTCGCTGGGCATCAAGCAGCTCGACGGCGACCCATTCACGACCTTCGTAACGGTGAACGACAAGGGCCAGACGGTGACCGGCAAGGTCAAGACCGTGGACGCCCGTGGCGCTGAAATCGACCTCGGCGAAGACATCGTGGGTTACCTGCGCGCTTCGGAAATCTCCCGCGACCGCGTGGAAGATGCCCGCAACGTGCTCAAGGAAGGCGACGAAGTCACGGCCGTGGTGGTCAACGTGGATCGCAAGACCCGCAACATCCAGCTGTCGATCAAGCAAAAGGACATGGCTGACGAACAAGGCGCCATGGCCAACCTGAGCCAGCAATCGAGCCGCGAAAGCGCCGGCACGACCAGCCTGGGCGCCCTGCTGCGCGCCAAGCTGGACAACTCGGAAAAGTAAAGCGCTGACCCGTTGAGGAGCCTCAGCGCACATTGCGCGGTAAGCTCCTTGTACGGTCAGACAGCGGGCGCCTCGGCGCCCGCTCTTTTTTCAGCAAAGACCTGCCCACCCGCAGCCTGCCCATGCCCCAAGATTCCATGACCCGCTCAGACCTCGTTGAAGAACTGGCCGCGCGCTTTGGTCAGCTCACCCATCGCGATGCCGAATACGCCGTCAAGACCATCCTGGACGCCGTGGGCGAGGCCCTGGTGCGTGGGCACCGCATCGAGATCCGGGGCTTTGGCAGCTTCTCGGTCAACCACCGCCCACCCCGCATGGGACGTAATCCGCGCAGCGGCGAGGCCGTGGCCATCCCCGAAAAACGGGTGCCCCATTTCAAGCCTGGCAAGGCCCTGCGTGAAGCCGTGGACAAGCGCACCGCCGAGATGGAAGAAAACTCCGGTGCCGCCAGCAGCACAACCATTCAAAAATAATATCTGCTCGCGCTTTACAGATAAGCGCTAGAGGCCTATTTGACTTGAATTCTCATCCTGCAAGGGCCATGCGGCCCAGCAGGCACAAGCTCTTAGAATCGCCCCACCACTGGGGAGACCGATGAAATACCTCCTGTGGCTGCTCAAGGCAGCCATTTTTTTTACGCTGTTTGCCTTCGCGCTGAACAACCAGCAGGACGCCACCGTGCACTTCTTCTTTGGCACACAATGGCGCGCGCCGTTGGTGCTGGTGGTGTTGACCGCATTTTCAGCGGGCCTGGCCGTGGGAGTGCTGGGCATGGTGCCGCGCTGGTGGAGGCACCGCACCGCAGCGCGACGCGCCCATGCCGCGGTGGCAGCGCCCACGCCTGTGGCATCCTCCGCCCGACCTGCCTTCCGCCCATGGAATTTGACCTGACCTGGATCCTGCTGGGTCTGCCCGTGGCCTTTGTGCTGGGCTGGCTGGCTTCGCGTTTTGACCTGCGCCAACTGCGTGCAGAAAACCGCCGCGCGCCCAAGGCCTACTTCAAAGGCCTGAACTTCCTGCTCAACGAGCAGCAGGACCAGGCCATCGACGCCTTCATCGAGGCCGTGCAGAACGATCCCGATACGTCTGAACTGCACTTTGCCCTCGGCAATCTGTTCCGCCGCCGGGGCGAATACGACCGCGCCGTGCGCGTGCACGAGCACCTGCTCTCGCGCGGCGACCTCTCCCGCACCGACCGCGAACGTGCCCAGCACGCGCTGGCGCTCGACTTCCTCAAGGCCGGGCTGCTCGACCGCGCGGAAGACGCCCTGCGCCGCCTGGAAGGCACGCCCTTCGAGGCCCAGGCCCGCCTGGCCCTGCTGGCCATTTATGAACGCTCGCGCGACTGGCCACACGCCGCCACCATTGCCCGCAAGATGCACGACGCCGACCAGGGCGATTTCAGCACCCGGCAGGCCCACTACCTGTGCGAGCAGGCGCTGGCGCTGAGTGCCCAGGGCGACCTGCCCGGTGCCCAGGCGTTGCTGGAACAGGCCGTGGCCGCCGCCCCTGAAGCTGCACGCGCGCGCATTGAACTGGCGCGCCTGCAACGCCTGATGGGTCAGCCGGCTGCCGTGCTGTCCACGCTCAAGGCGCTGGGCGAGCGCAACCCCGCAGCGCTGCCCCTGGCCGCCCCGCTGATGGTCGAGGCTGCCACCGCTACCGGCCGCACCCAGGAAGTACATGCCCTTTTGCAGGCGCACTATGCGCAAGCGCCTTCGCTGGACGTGCTGGAAAGCATCGTGGCCATGGAAGCCGCCGACGAGACCACCCGCCCATCCGCCCGCCAGCGTTATGTGGAGCACCTGGACAAGGAGCGCTCGCTGGTCGCCGCTGCCAAATGGCTGGCCACTGAAAAGCTGGAACACGAAGAATTTCACCCCCAGATCCAGCGCGCGCTGGACCACGCGGTCAAGCCCCTGACCCGCTACCGCTGTGCGGCCTGTGGCTTCGAGGCCCGCCAGCATTTCTGGCAATGCCCCGGCTGCCAGACCTGGGACAGCTACCCCGCACGCCGGGTCGAAGAACTCTGACCCAAGCCTTCATCCCCAACGCTGTAAAACCCTTGCCATGCTGAAGAAACTGCTGACCCTGCTGGTTGCCACGCTGCTCGCCACCGCCACCTGGGCCGCCGTGGACGTGAACACCGCCACCGAGGCCGAACTCGACGGCATCAAGGGCATCGGGCCCGGCCTGTCGGGCCGCATCCTGGAAGAACGCAAGAGCGCCCCCTTCAAGGACTGGGCCGACTTCATTGGCCGCGTGGGTGGCGTGGGCAACAAAAGCGCCGTGAACTTCTCCAAGGAGGGCCTGACCGTCAACGGCAAGAAGTACAGCGCAGCGGCCGCCGCCAAGGCGGAAGCCAAGAGCAAACAGAAAGAGAAAGAAAAAACCGCCAGCCACGAGGGCACCGAACGCAAGGCCCGCAGCAGCGCAGACAAGACCGCCGCAGCACCAGCCACACCACCAACAGCGGCACCTGCAGCCCCCGCCCCTGCCGCTACCCCAGCAGCCAGCGCTAGCAAAAACTAAGCAGACTTCACAAGCAGCAAGCCCGCTCCAGCGGGCTTTTTTTTTTCACCCACCACAAGCTCGGCAGCAAGGGCTGGGCAGGGTTTTTAGGGGCTGCCCCTAAAATTGTTCGCGCATGCCCCTGATCACTCTCATCCTCCTCCCCTTCATCGGCAGCCTGCTGGCGGCAGTGTTGCCCGCCAATGCCCGCAACACCGAGTCCACGCTCGCCGGGCTCATTGCCTTGTTCTGCACGGTGCAGGCGGCGCTCTACTTCCCACAGATTGCAGACGGCGGCGTGCTCCGGCAAGAGCTGGCTTGGCTCCCTGCCCTGGGCCTGAACCTCGTCATCCGCATGGATGGCTTTGCGTGGATGTTCTGCATGCTGGTGCTGGGCGTGGGTAGCCTGGTGGTGCTGTATGCGCGCTACTACATGTCGGCCGCCGACCCGGTGCCACGCTTCTTCTCGTTTTTTCTGGCGTTCATGGGAGCTATGGCGGGTGTGGTGCTGTCGGGCAACATCATCCAGATTGCGTTCTTCTGGGAGCTGACCAGCCTGTTTTCCTTCCTGCTGATCGGCTACTGGCACCACCGCAAGGATGCGCGGCGCGGCGCACGCATGGCGCTCACGGTGACGGGCACAGGCGGGCTGGCCATGCTGGCGGGCATGCTGGTGCTGGGCCACATCGTGGGCAGCTACGACCTGGACCATGTGCTCGCGGCCGGGCAGCTCATCCAGAACCATCCGCTGTACCTCACGGCCCTGGTGCTGATACTGCTGGGCGCGCTCACCAAAAGCGCACAGTTCCCGTTCCACTTCTGGCTGCCCCACGCCATGGCTGCGCCCACGCCCGTGTCGGCCTACCTGCACTCGGCCACCATGGTGAAGGCCGGTGTGTTCCTGATGGCCCGGCTGTGGCCCGCACTGTCGGGTACGGAAGAGTGGTTCTGGCTGGTAGGCGGTGCGGGCCTGGCCACGCTGCTGGTGGGCGGTTACGCGGCCATGTTCCAGAACGACCTCAAGGGCCTGCTGGCCTACTCGACCATCTCGCACCTGGGCCTCATCACCCTGCTGCTGGGCCTGAACAGCCCGCTCGCTGCCGTGGCCGCCGTGTTCCACATCATGAACCACGCGACCTTCAAGGCCTCGCTGTTCATGGCTGTGGGCATCGTGGACCATGAAAGCGGCACGCGCGACATACGGCGCCTGTCGGGCCTGCGCAGGATGATGCCCATCACCGCCACCCTGGCCATGGTGGCCAGCGCGGCCATGGCGGGCGTGCCGCTGCTCAACGGCTTCCTGTCCAAGGAAATGTTCTTTGCCGAGACGGTGTACGTGAACACCACGCCGATGCTCGAATGGCTGCTGCCCGTCGCCGCCACAGTGGCCGGCATGTTCAGCGTGGCGTACTCGCTGCGCTTCACGGTGGATGTGTTCTTTGGCCCACCCGCTACCGACCTGCCGCGCCCGCCCCATGAGCCGCCGCACTGGATGCGCGTTCCTGTCGAACTGCTGGTGCTGGCCTGCCTGGTGGTGGGCACGCTGCCCGCCTGGTCGGTGGGTGCCTACCTGGCCGCCGCCGCACGGCCCGTGGTGGGCGGCGAGCTGCCCACGTACAGCCTAGCGGTGTGGCATGGCTTTAATACCCCGTTTGTAATGAGCCTGGTGGCATTGGGCGGTGGCATTGCGCTGTATGCGCTGCTGCGGCGCCAGCGCGCGCGCGGCATGCTGGATGCACCGCCCCTCATGCACCACCTGAGCGGCCAGCGCATGTTTGAGCACCTGCTGGCCGCCCTCACGCTGGCGGGCCGCAACGGCCGCCGCCTGCTGGGCACCAGCCGCCTGCAGTGGCAGATGCTGTGGCTGGCCGCAGCGGCCCTGGTGGCGGGTACCCTGCCCCTGTGGGCGCGGGGACTGCCAATTGGCGACCGCGTGCAGTTGCCACTGTCGCCCACGTTTGCGCTGCTGTGGCTGCTGGGCGCCGTGTGCGCCGTGGCGGCGGCCTGGCAGGCCAAGTACCACCGACTGGCCGCACTCACACTGCTGGGCGGCTCGGGCCTGTGTGTGTGCCTGACCTTTTTGTGGTTCTCGGCGCCCGACTTGGCGCTCACACAGATCGTGGTGGAGATCGTGACCACCATCCTCATCCTGCTGGGCCTGCGCTGGCTACCCCGCCGCGACGAAAGCCTGCGCGTGCCCACCCTGGCCGAAGAGCGCCGGACCCAGCTGCGCCGCTACCGGGACCTGGCACTGGCGTTGAGCGCGGGCGCAGGCATGGCGCTGCTGTCGTTCGCGATGATGAGCCGCCCCTTCCCTGACAGCACCTCCACCTTCTTCCTGGAGCGCGCACTCACCGAAGGAGGCGGCACCAACGTGGTCAACGTCATGCTGGTGGATTTCCGGGGCTTTGACACCTTTGGCGAGATCGTGGTGCTGGGCATAGTGGCGCTCACGGTGTATGCGTTGTTGCGGCGCTTCCGCCCCGCGCGCGAAGTGATGGACCTGCCACCCCAGCAGCGCGCCCTGCCCGCCGATGTGGACACCGACCTCGCCAACCCACGCCAGACTGCTGACACCGCCGTGGGCTACCTCATGGTGCCCGCCGTGCTGGTGCGGCTGATGCTGCCCTTTGCCACGCTGGTCGCGGTCTACCTCTTCATGCGCGGGCACAACGAGCCCGGCGGCGGCTTTGTGGCGGGGCTGGTGTTCTCGGTGGCGCTGCTGCTGCAGTACATCGTTTCGGGCACCTCGTGGGTCGAGGCCCACCTGCCGCTGTACCCACGCCGCTGGATCGGCATGGGCCTGCTGACGGCACTGGCCACCGGACTGGGGGCGTTGGCCTGGGGCTACCCGTTCCTCACCAGCCACACCGCGCACTTTGCGCTGCCTGTGGTGGGCGAGATCCATGTGGCCAGCGCGCTGTTCTTCGACATTGGCGTGTTCACCCTGGTGGTGGGCTCCACCATGCTCATCCTCACCGGCATTGCCCACCAGTCGGTGCGCAGCCACCGCTACAACAATGCGCGCGCCGACGACGAGGCGGCAGAACAGGCCGCTGCCGCCGCGGTGCCCACCACCCGGGGAGAAACTGCATGGAACTGATACTGGCCCTGGCCATTGGCGTGCTCACCGGCTCGGGTGTGTGGCTGCTGCTGCGCCCACGCACCTTCCAGGTCATCATGGGCCTGTCGCTGCTGTCGTATGCCGTCAACCTCTTCATCTTCAGCATGGGCCGCCTGGGCCTGGCGATTGACAAGGAGCCCGTGCTGCAGCCCGGGGTGCCGCAAGACCTGGCCCACTATGCCGACCCCATGCCCCAGGCACTCACGCTCACGGCCATCGTCATCGGCTTTGCCATGACGGCGCTGTTCCTGGTGGTGCTGCTGGCCTCACGCGGCATGGCGGGCACCGACCATGTGGATGGCAGCCGCTCGAAAGACGCCCAGGAAATGCCATGACGGGACCCGGTTTCACTGCCTCCCTCGCGGCATCGCTCATGCCGCACCTGATCCTCGCCCCCATCGCGCTGCCCCTGCTCACTGCCGGGCTCATGCTGCTGTTGCGCGAAGAACGACAGCGCACCAAGGTCACGCTCAACATCACATCGACCCTGGTCGGCCTGGTGGTGGCTGTGTTGCTGCTGGTGCAGGCCAAGGAGCCCAGCGTGCAAACCAGCCTGGGCGTGTACCTGCCGGGCAACTGGCCGGCGCCGTTCGGCATCGTGCTGGTCATCGACCGCCTGTCGGCCATGATGCTGGTGCTGACCAGCACAGTGGCGCTCGCCACGGTGCTGTTCTCGGCCGCGCGCTGGCACCGGGCGGGTGTGCACTTTCACCCGCTGTTCCAGTTCCAGCTCATGGGGCTGGCAGGCGCGTTCCTCACGGCCGACCTGTTCAACCTGTTCGTTTTCTTCGAGATCATGCTGGCCGCCTCCTACGGGCTGCTGCTGCATGGCTCGGGACGCCCACGCGTGTCGGCGGGGTTGCACTACATCGCCATCAACCTCGCGGCCTCGTCGCTGTTCCTGATCGGTGTGTCGATGCTGTATGGCATCACCGGTACGCTCAACATGGCCGACCTGGCGCAGAGCATTGCAGGCATTGCGCCTGCAGACCGAGGCCTGCTGCATGCGGCGGCGGCCATCCTGGCGGTGGCTTTTCTCATCAAGGCCGCTGTGTGGCCGCTCAACTTCTGGCTGGTACCCGCCTACAGCGCGGCCACGGCGCCCGTGGGCGCACTGTTTGCGCTGATGACCAAGGTGGGCGTGTACAGCGTGCTGCGGCTGTGGACGCTGTTGTTTGGCCCCGAGGCCGGTGAATCGGCCCAGTTTGGCAGCCAGTGGCTCATCGGCGGGGGCCTGCTCACCATGGCCTTCGGCGCTATCGGCATGCTGGGCTCGCAGCGCCTGGGGCACCTGGCAGGCTTCAGCGCCGTCCTGTCGTCGGGCACGCTGCTGGCGGCCGTAGGCTTCGGCCAGAACCTGCTCACAGGCGGGCTGCTGTACTACCTGCTCAGCTCCACGCTGGCGGTGAGCGCCCTCTTCCTGCTGACCGACCTGATCGACCGCTGGCGCAACGACGGCTTCAACCTCGCCCCCTACGAGCAGACGGACGATGCGCCGTTTCTGTCGGCCGATCTGGTGCCCACGGAAGGCATGAACCTCGACGACAAGGAGGAGGCGCTCATCGGCGAGGTGATCCCTGCGGCCGCTGCCTTCCTGGGTCTGGCCTTCATCGCCTGCACGCTGGTCATTGCGGGCCTGCCACCGCTGCCAGGGTTTGTGGGCAAGTTCGCCATGGTGCATGCGCTGCTCAACCCGCTGGGGCTGGGCGCATCCAGCGGGTTCCAGCTGGGCGCGGCGGGCTGGACGCTGGTGGCCCTGCTGGTGGCCTCGGGCCTGCTGGCGCTGGTGGCCTTGACCCGTGCAGGCATCCGCCATTTCTGGGCCGCACATGATCGGTCGGCCCCCAAGCTGCTGGTACTGGAAGGCTTGCCCATTGCTCTGCTGCTGGGTGCCTGCGCTGCGCTGGCATGGCAGGCCGGCGCGGTGATGCGCTACACCCAGGCCACGGCCGACGCATTGCACGCGCCCGCTGGCTACATGCGCGCGGTGATGACCGCTGAGCCTGTGCCCAACCCGCCCCATCCTGCCACCACACCGGGGGGCAACCTGCCATGAAGCCAGAGCCCCTTCCCACATCCACATCGCCCCGGCCCTTCAAGCGGCTGGTGCCCGCGCCCCTGCTGTCGCTGGCGCTGCTGGGCCTGTGGCTGCTGCTCAACCGCAGCCTGAGTGCCGGGCATTTTGTGCTGGGCAGCGTGCTGGCGCTGGCGATTCCGCTGCTCACGGCCGGGCTGCGCCCGCTGCCGGTGCGCGTGCGCAAACCGGGCGCCGTGCTGCGCCTGGCCTTCACGGTGGTGGCCGACACCACCCGCTCCAACCTGGCCGTGGCCCGCCTGCTGCTGGCGCCCGGCCGCAGGCGCCACCCTGCCGGGTTTGTGCATATCCCGCTCGATGTGCGCGACCCCAACGCGCTGGCCGTGCTGGCGATGATCGTCTGCATCACCCCTGGCACGGCCTGGGCCGAGCTGTCGCTGGACCGCAGCGTGCTGCTGCTGCATGTGCTGGAACTGGACGACGCGGCCACCCTGATCGCCGACGTGAAGCGGCGCTACGAGACCCCTTTGATGGAGATTTTTGAATGACCCCGATACTGGATTGGGCCCTCCCCATCGCCCTGTTCATGCTGGCCCTGGCCATGGGCTGCGCGCTGATCCGCCTGCTCAAGGGCCCCTCGGCGCAGGACCGCGTGCTGGCGCTCGACTGCATGTACCTGAGCGGCATGCTGGTGATGCTGGTGCTGGGCCTGCTGTATGGCAGCAAGAACTACTTCGAAGCTGCGCTGCTGCTGGCGCTGTTCAGCTTTGTGGGCTCCATGGCCATGGCCAAGTTCCTGCTGCGTGGCGAGGTGATCGAATGACCGAAGCCGCTACCACTGCCGCCGCCGTGCTGCCGCTTTGGCTTGAAGTCATCGTGGCCTTGCTGGTGTTGGCGGGCGCCGGGCTGGCTCTGCTGGGCTCCACCGGCTTGCTGCGCCTGCCCACGTTTTTCGAGCGTGTGCATGCGCCCGCCATCATCGCCACGCTGGGCTGCTGGCTGATCATGCATGGCACCGTGCTGTACTTCTCGGTGGCCGACCGCAGCCTGGCGCTGCATGCGCTGCTGATCGCCGTGTTTGTGGCTATCACGGTGCCGATCATGTCGATCTTCTTGATGCGCGCGGCGCTGTTCCGCGCGCGGCAGATGGGGCTGGACGTGCCGCCCAGCCTCAGCCAGCCCAAGGCTCCCGCAGAAGGCAAAGACTCCTGATTTGATAGCTGCCTGCGCTTGATGGACGAGCGCAAGCAACCATTTTGATTCCTACTTTTGGTCTGAAGATCCAAAACCGCCGCCGCCCGGCGTGTGGATTTCAAACACGTCGCCCGGCAGCATTTCGGCCTGGCCGATGTGGTCCAGCAACTCCACGCGGCCATCGCTGCGCACCACCTTGTTGATACCCACAGCGCCCGGCCGGCCGCCCGCCATGCCAAACGCGCCATGGTGGCGGCCGTTGGACAAGATGCTGGCCGTCATCGGCTCCAGAAAGCGCACACGGCGGATGCCGCCATCACCACCCTTCCACTGCCCGGCGCCGCCCGAGCCCTTGCGGATCTCGTAGCCCTCCAGCCGCACCGGAAAGCGGAACTCCAGCACCTCGGGGTCCGTGAGGCGCGAGTTGGTCATGTGGCATTGCACGACGCTGGTGCCTGCAAAGCCGCCAGTGAGCTGCCCGTTGGCATCCCACACGCCGCCCGCGCCGCTGCCCCCCGAGATGGTCTCGTAATACTGGTAGCGCGTGCTGCCAAAGGTGAAGTTGTTCATGGTGCACTGCCCCGCCGCCATCAGACCCAAGGCGCCATACAGCGCATTGGTGATGCACGTGGACGTTTCCACATTGCCCGCCACCACCGACGCTGGCGGGTTGGGGTTGAGCATGCTGCCCGGCGGGATGATCACGTTGAGCGGCTTCAGGCACCCCGCATTGAGAGGAATGTCGTCATCCACCAGCGTGCGGAACACATACAGCACCGCCGCCATGCACACCGCCGTAGGCGCGTTGAAATTGTTCGTCTGCTGCGCGCTGGTGCCGGTGAAATCGATGGTGGCGCTGCGACTCGCTGCATTCACTTTCACCGCCACGCTGATCTGTGCGCCGTTGTCCAGAGGCAGCGTGAACGCACCGTCCTTGAGCCGTGTGATGACGCGGCGCACGGACTCTTCGGCGTTGTCCTGCACGTGGCGCATGTAGGCCAACACGACATCGAGGCCAAACTCGGCCACCATGCGGCGCAGCTCCTGCTGGCCCTTTTCGTTGGCGGCTATCTGAGCCCGGAGGTCGGCCATGTTCTGCTGAGGGTTGCGGCTGGGGTATTCGCCGCTCTCCAGCAGCGCAATCATCTCGGCTTCGCGCAGCACGCCGCGCTCCACCAGCTTCACGTTGTTGATCTGCACGCCCTCTTCCTCGATGCGCGTGGAGAACGGTGGCATGGAGCCCGGCGTGGTGCCGCCCACATCGGCGTGGTGGCCCCGGCTGCCGACGTAAAACGTGGGCGTGGCCTCATCGGCGATGTAGACCGGCGTGATGACCGTGATGTCCGGCAGGTGCGTGCCGCCGTGGTACGGGTCGTTGAGCACGAACACATCGCCGGACTGCATCTTGCCTTGGTTCTCACGGATCACGGTTTTAATGCTCTCGCCCATCGAACCCAGGTGCACCGGCATGTGCGGCGCATTGGCAATCAGGTTGCCTGCGGTGTCGAACAGCGCACAGCTGAAGTCCAGCCGCTCCTTGATGTTCACCGAGTAGGCCGTGTTCTGCAGCTGCAGCCCCATCTGCTCGGCGATGTTCATGAACAGGTTGTTGAACACTTCGAGCAGCACCGGGTCCACCGTGGTGCCCACGGCGTGTTGCACGGCACGGGCCACGCGGCGGTTGAGCAGCAGGTGGTCCAGGTCGGTCAGCGCGGCCTCCCAGCCGGGCTCCACGATGGTGGTGGCGTTCTTCTCGGCAATGATGGCCGGGCCGGGAATCACATCGCCGGGGCGCAGGTCCTCGCGCACCACCAGGGCGGCGTCGTGCCATGCTGCAACGCCATCCACCCCGCCGGTGTACATGCGCACGGTGCTGCGGCGCGGCACTTCGCGCGCGGGCTGCAGCGCGTGGCGCGGCTCCACGGGTGCATCGCCGGACACCACGGCCTCGACGGACACGGCCTCCACCACCAAGCCCTTGCCCTGCATGAGAAAGGCAAAACGCTGGCGGTAGGCGTTCTCGAACGCGGCGGTGATTTCGGCCAGCGACCCAAACGGCACGATGAGTGCCGAGTCGCTGCCCTCGTAGCGCACATGCACGCGGCGGTGCACCACCGCAGTGCCCGCGCCCACCTGCTGGCGCTCCAGCTCGGTGCGCGCGGTGGTGGCGAGTTGGTCCAGCGTGGCTTCGATGCCTGCGAGCGCTTCGGGCGCGAGCTTGGTTTCCACCGCCTGTTCGCGGATCACGTTCTGGTCCGCCAGGCCCATGCCGTAAGCACTGAGCACGCCCGCCAGCGGGTGCACAAACACGCGTGTCATGCCTAAAGCATCGGCCACCAAACACGCATGCTGGCCGCCCGCGCCCCCAAAGCATTGCAGCGTGTAGCGCGTCACGTCATACCCACGCGCTACGCTGATCTTCTTGATCGCGTTGGCCATCTGCTGCACGGCGATCTGGATGAAGCCATGGGCCACGTCTTCTTGCGAGCGGCCGCTTTGCACCGCCAGCTGCGCAAACTTCTGCCCCACTACATCGCGATCGAGCGCCTCGTTGGCTGCGTGGCCAAACACCTTGGGGAAGTGCGCGGGCTGGATCTTGCCCACCATCACGTTCGCATCGGTCACGGCCAGCGGGCCGCCCCGGCGGTAACTGGCAGGGCCGGGGTTCGCGCCCGCGCTTTCGGGGCCGACGCGGAAGCGTGCGCCGTCAAAACCCAAGATAGAGCCGCCACCAGCCGCGACGGTGTGGATGCTCATCATCGGCGCACGCATGCGCACGCCCGCCACCTGGGTCTCGAACTCGCGCTCGAACTCGCCCGCGTAGTGGCTCACGTCGGTGCTGGTGCCGCCCATGTCAAAGCCGATGACCTTGTCGTGGCCCGCCAGGCCTGCGGTGCGCGCCATGCCAACGATGCCGCCTGCGGGGCCTGAGAGGATCGCGTCCTTGCCCTGGAACACCTGCGCATCCGTGAGGCCGCCCGACGACTGCATGAAGAACAGCTTCACGCCTGGCATTTCGCTCGCCACCTGGTCCACATAGCGGCGCAGGATGGGCGACAGGTAGGCATCCACCACCGTGGTGTCACCCCGGCTCACCAGCTTCATCATGGGGCTGGTGGCGTGGGATGCACTCACCTGTGTGAAGCCCGCTTCGCGCGCAATGCGGGCGGCGGCTTCTTCGTGTGCGGTGTAGCGGTAGCCGTGCATGAACACGATGGCCGCGCTGCGCAGGCCCGCGTCGTAGGCGGCCCACAGACGTTCCTTCAGGTGGGCTTCGTCCAGCGCTTCGATGACGTCACCATGTGCGCCCATGCGTTCCTGGGCCTCGATCACGCGCTCGTACAGCAGCTCGGGCAGCACGATGTGGCGGTCGAACAGACGCGGGCGGTTCTGGTAGGCGATGCGTAGCGCGTCCTTGAAGCCCTTGGTGGTGATGAGCAGCGTGGGCTCGCCCTTGCGCTCCAAGAGCGCGTTGGTGGCCACGGTGGTGCCCATCTTCACGCACTCCACCAGCTCGGGCGTCACGGGTTCACCGGGCTTCAAACCGAGCAGGTGGCGGATGCCTGCGACAGCCGCGTCCTTGTACTGCTCGGGGTTCTCTGACAGCAGCTTGTGCGTGACCAGCGTGCCGTCCGGCCGCTTGCCCACCACGTCGGTGAAGGTGCCGCCCCGGTCGATCCAGAACTGCCAGCGGGACATGGGTGAAACTTGGTGGGACATGAATAACTATCTTTTTGATAGCTACCAGCGCTTATCAGATAAGCGCTAGAGCATGGTTTTATTCAGAATTCTGCGCCGATCAAAGGGATGCCGCCGAGCGCGCCGCCTGGTCGTACATGCCTGAGAGCACACGCAGCAACCGGGCCAGCTCTCCGATGTCGCGGTTCAGCGCGTCGTCGGCTTTCAGGGCGTCGATCAGGCAGCTCTCGCGGATCTCACGGTAGCGCTGCACGTAGGCACGGCCCACATCGGTGGCGGCGTAGGTGACTTCCTTGCCGTTCTTTTGCGAGGCCACGACGCCCAGGTTCTGCAGCTTTTTCAGTGCGTAGTTCACCAGGTGCGTGTCTTCCACATTCATGATGAAGCAGATGTCGGCCAGGCGTTTGTCGCGCGCGCGGTGCGTGACATGGTGCAGCACCACCACGTCGAGCGGCGTCAGGTCCTTGAGCCCCGCCGCCGCCATGCAGTGCACCACCCAGCGGTGGAAGGCATTGCCCGCCACGATGAGACCGAACTCGAACTCGCTCATCTCTGCGCTCTGTGCCGACACCAGATGCGCCGAAGACACGATGGGGCCGGAGTCGGTTTTGGCCTTGGGCTTGGCGTCAGATTTCATGGCGGGTTCGGGCCTGTGGGTTCTGTCATTGGCACGGGATATGCATGGGGCATTGTAGGCAAGTCGATGGTAATTTGTTGGCAATTTGTCAGCGTTTAGGCAAAACACCTATCGCAATCGGATCGGCTTCCGATACAGTGATTTGTTACATCCAACCCTGCGGAGCAATATCCATGAAGCGTCGAATCTTCCCCGTGACCGCACTTGCCCTGACCCTGGCGGCGGGCCTGTCTGCCACCTCGGCATTCGCCCAGACCAAGTGGGATCTGGCAGCCGCCTACCCAGCCACCAACTTCCACACCGAGAACATGGTGCAGCTGGCCGGCGATGTAGACAAGGCCACGGGGGGCAAGCTCAAGATCACGGTGCATGCCAACGCCGCACTGTTCAAGGCCCCCGAAATCAAGCGCGCGGTGCAAGGCGGCCAGGCGCAGATGGGTGAGATCCTGCTGGCCAACTTCCAGAACGAATGGCAACTGTTTGGCGTGGACGGCCTGCCGTTCCTGGCCGACAGCTACGACGCCTCCAAGAAGCTCTACGCCGCGCAAAAGCCTTTCCTTGAAAAGAAGCTGGCCGAACAAGGCATGGTGCTGCTCTATGCCGTGGCCTGGCCTCCCCAAGGCATCTACACCAAGAAGCCCCTGGCCTCGGCCGCCGACCTCAAGGGCATCAAGTGGCGCGCCTACAGCCCCGCCACCGCCCGCATTGCCGAACTGGTGGGCGCACAGCCTGTGACAGTGCAGGCCGCAGAGTTCTCGCAGGCCCTCGCCACGGGTGTGGTCGAATCGACGATGACCTCGGGCGCCACCGGTGTGGACAGCAAGCTGTACGAGCACCTCAAGTTCTACTACGACACCCAGGCCTGGCTGCCCAAGAACGCCGTGCTGGTGAACAAGAAGGCCTTTGACGCGCTGGACAAGCCCAGCCAGGACGCCCTCCTCAAGGCCGGTGCCGACGCCGAAGCACGCGGTTGGGCCGCCAGCGCCAAGGTCAACACCGACACCATCGCCAAGCTCAAGGCCAATGGCATGGCGGTAGAAGCGCCGCCCGCCGCACTCAAGGCCGACATGGCGAAGGTGGGCGACACCATGCTCAAGGAATGGCTGGACAAGGCCGGTCCTGAAGGCAAGGCGCTCATCGACGCCTACCGCAAGTAAGCCAGGGCACCTGCGCAATGCGTCGTCTGCTGGACTTTCTGTACGACAGCGCCGCCGCCCTGGCGGCGCTTTTCATGGTCGGCCTGCTGGGCATGGTGCTGCTGTCCATCGCCAGCCGGCAGTTCCACTTCCACGTGCCGGGCACCGATGCCTATGCGGGCTACCTGATGGCGGCTGCGGGTTTTCTGGCGCTGGCCCACACCTTGAAGCGCGGCGAACACATCCGCGTCACGCTGCTGCTCAACTTTTTGAAGGGCGGCGCCAAGAAGGCCTTTGAGATCTGGGCCCTGGCCATTGCCACGCTGCTGGCCGTGCTGTTTGCGGTGTACAGCTGCAAGCTGGCCTGGCAATCGCACGAGTTCCACGACATCTCCACCGGCAGCGATGCCACCCCCCTGTGGATTCCCCAGATCGCCATGGCCGTGGGCACGGTGATTCTGGCCATCGCCTCCATCGACGAGCTGGTGCTGGAGGTGATGAACAAACGCGCCGAAGCCCATCCCGGCGAAGCCTTGCGCAATGAATAAGACAACCAGGTCCACCTACCATGAGTGATCTCGCCATTACCGGCCTGCTGGTCCTGTCGCTGTTCCTGATTCTGGGCAGCGGTGTGTGGATCGGCCTCACCCTCTCGGGCGTAGCCTGGATCGGCATGCAACTGTTCTCGTCGCGCCCAGCGGGCGATGCGATGGCGGTGACGATCTGGGGCAGCGCCTCCAGCTGGACCTTGACCGCCCTGCCCCTGTTCATCTGGATGGGGGAAATCCTGTTCCGAACGCGGCTGTCGCAAGACATGTTCAAGGGCCTCGCCCCCTGGGTGCAGGCCCTGCCGGGCCGCCTGCTGCACACCAACGTAGTGGGCTGCACGATTTTTGCGGCCGTGTCGGGGTCGAGTGCCGCCACCTGCGCCACCATTGGCAAGATGACACTGCCCGAACTGACACGCCGGGGCTACCCTGAGCACATGGTGGTGGGCACCCTGGCCGGTGCCAGCACGCTGGGCCTCTTGATCCCGCCGTCGATCATCATGATCGTCTACGGCGTATCGGCCGAAGTGTCCATCTCGCAGCTGTTCATTGCGGGCGTGCTGCCGGGCATTCTGCTGGCGGCGCTGTTTTCGGGGTACATCATGCTGTGGGCGCTGCGCCACCCCGACCAAGTGCCCGCCGCCGACGTGCGCCTGACCTTTGCGCAAAAGCTGGCCGAGTCGCGCAGCCTGATTCCGGTGGTGCTGCTGATTGCGGCGGTGCTGGGCAGCATCTACACCGGCTTTGCCACAGCCACCGAAGCCGCAGCCGTGGGTGTGGTCGGCTCACTGGTGCTCTCGGCCGTGCAGGGCTCGATGAGCTGGAGCACCTTCAAGGAATCGCTGATGGGCGCCACGCGCCTGTACTGCATGATTGCGCTGATCCTGGCCGGTGCCGCGTTTCTCACGCTGTCCATGGGCTATATCGGTCTGCCGCGCCACCTGGCTGAATGGATTGCGTCGCTGGGGCTCAACAAGGCCCAGCTCATTGCGGCGCTCGCAGTGTTCTTCATCATCCTGGGCTGCTTCCTGGACGGCATCTCCATGGTGGTGCTGACCATGGGCGTGCTCATGCCCACGGTACACGCGGCAGGCATCGACCCCATCTGGTTCGGCATCTTCATCGTGCTGGTGGTCGAGATGGCGCAGATCACACCGCCCGTGGGCTTCAACCTGTTCGTGCTGCAAGGCATGACCGGCCGCCAGCTGCCCTGGATCGCCAAGGCGGCCCTGCCCATGTTCCTGCTGATGTGCGCGGCCGTGGCGCTGCTCTATATCTTCCCCGGCATCGTCACCTGGCTGCCGCAGCAGATGGCGGCGCGCTAAGCCGCCAGCATGCGAAACGGGTGTGGTCCAGACCAGGGCCACTCCGTTTTGCGCTTTGGGGGAAGGCGCGAAGCGACCCAGGGGGACTTCATTTGCTGTGACAATCCCCCCATGCTCAATGTTCTGGCCATCTGCATCGGCGCCTGTGTGGGCGCACTGGCGCGCTGGCGCCTGGGCCTGTGGCTCAGCCCGGGCGGCTTGATTCCCTGGGGAACCCTGGCAGCCAACCTGGTGGGCGGTTATCTCATCGGCGTGTGTGTGGCTGTTTTTCACGCCCTGCCCCAGATCGATCCCGTCTGGCGGCTGGCCTTGGTCACGGGTTTTCTGGGCGCACTCACCACGTTCTCCAGCTTCTCGGCCGAGGTGGTTGAAATGTTGATGGTGCAACGCTACGCCATGGCCCTGGGCACTACAGCACTGCACCTGTTCGGGTCGCTATGCCTGACGGCGCTTGGCATACAAAGTGCTTCATATTTCATAGCAGCCCGCGCATTGTAGACTTGCCCAAGGGCCCATTTTTCTCTACACCTCATCCTCCATTGCATTACGCTGCCCAAGCCGGTGGCCGCAGCATTCGCCCCACCCCTTTTCCCCCTACAGACCGACACGAAGAGTCTCTTATGGACGCCAATACCCAACTCAACGAACGCCGCCTGGCCGATGCCTGGGCGGAACTGCAGAACCACGCAGTCAACGGCAACCCCTTGCATGCAGACGCTTATCGCCTCGCGTTTGCCGACCCGGAATTCCTGTTCCGCCGCGAGACACGCGGCATCCGCTTTCAGCTGGAAATGCTCAAGCCCGACCTGGGCCAGGCCGAGCAAGGCATCGAGAACACCGTGGTGGTCTACGGCAGCGCCCGGTTTGTGGCACCCGACGAGGCCGCAGCCCAGTTGGCCGAGGCCGAGGCCAGTGGCGACGAGGTGCGCCTGCAGCGTGCCCAGCAGGCCGTGCGCAACGCCCGCTACTACGACCTCGCCCGCCAGTTCGCCAAGGTGGTGGCGGAATACAGCGAGCACCAGCGCCCCGCAGACCGCATCTACATCTGCACGGGCGGCGGCCCCGGCATCATGGAGGCCGCCAACCGGGGTGCCCACGAAGCCGGTGCACTGAACGTGGGCCTGAACATCGCCCTGCCCCACGAGCAAAGCGGCAATCGCTTCATCTCGCCCTCGCTCTCCTTCAAGTTCCACTACTTCGCGCTGCGCAAGATGCACTTCATGATGCGCGCCAAGGCATTGGTGGCCTTCCCGGGGGGTTTTGGCACGCTGGACGAACTGTTCGAGGTGCTCACGCTGGTGCAGACCAAGAAAGCCAAGCCCGTGCCCATCGTACTGTTTGGCACCGACTACTGGAGGCGGCTGATCAACTTCGAGGTGCTGGTGGAAGAAGGCACGATCTCCGCCCAAGACCTCAAGCTCTTTCACTACACCGACGACCCGCAAGAAGCGTGGGAGCTGATCAAGTCGTTCTACCAGCTGTAGGCCTTTCTTTGCCTACTGGCTCCGCACGGCAAGCGGCACTCAGCGCGGCCCCTGCCCCGGCTGTTTTTTCTCGCCCCCGATGCGCCACGCCAGCCGGGCGCCGCCCAGGCCTGCGGCGCCCACCCCCCAGAACAGGCCGCTCACGCCAATCACCGCCCCGGCCGATCCGAACATCAGGGGCATCAGCACGCTGGATGCGTTGATGGCCATGAGGCGCAGACCCAGAGCTTCGCCCTGGCGATGTGAGGGCGTGATCTGGTGCAGCAGGCTCATCACCATGGGCTGCCCCGTGCCCAGCACCAGGCCTAGCAACACCGAGCACAGCCCCATGGCCCAGGCGCTTTGCAGCATGGGGTACACCGCAAACAACACGGCCGTCACCAGCATGGCGCCGGCCATCACGCCCCGCTCGCGCAAGTGCTTGGCCACAAAGGGCATGAGCACGCGGATCACGGTGGCCGCAATCGCAAACGCCCCGAAGATGGTGCCAATGACCGCCGCCGACAAGCCGCGCTCATGCCCCAGCAGCGGCACCGCAAAGGCATGCACATCCCAGCACGACGAGATGAGCCAGTTCACGATGAGCAGGCGGCGAAACGGTGGGTCGTTCAGCAGATCCCACGCGCGCTGTGGCGGGCCATCTTTGGCGGAGGCTGCAGCCGCAGCGGGCAGATCCTGCGTGCTGCGCACACACCACCAACTGACCAGGGGCAGCAACGCCAGCAATGCAAAGGCCGCGCGGTAGCCTTCCAGGCTGCCCGGGGTGGTACCCGCATGGTCGATGGCCAGCCCCGCCGCAAATGGGCCGATGAAGTTGGACACCGCCGGGCCTATCGACAGCCAGCTGAACACCTGCTTGAGTTCGGTGGCGTCATGCACGGCGCGGCCCGCGTGGCGCTGCACGGCAATGGTGGCGCCCCCTGCGCCCGCCCCTGTCATCAAGGCCGCAACGCACAAGACCGCATAGGTCGGAAACACCACCGCCAGCCCTGCGCCCATGCACGCCACAGCCACCGAATAAGCCATCGGACGCTTGAGGCCGTGGCGGTCTGCAAACCGGCCCGCAGGAAGGGCCAGAAACACCTGGGTGAGCGCGAACAGCGCCACCAGAAACCCCACCGCCGCCACACTGTAGCCCTCGCGCAGCGCGAGCAGGGGCGCGGCCAGCCGCATGCCAGCCATGCTGCCGTGCACACAGATCTGCGCGGCAATCAGCCGGGCCAGTGCCCAGTTCACAGCGGATCGTCCTCCGGGTCCAGCCCCGGCAACGGCACGGTGGTAGCCGCTGGCGCGGGCAGGTCCTGCACATCCCGCAGGCGTTTCTGGATGGCGCGGGTGCGCACGCCCACCTCGTCAAACTTCTTGGCGGCGGCGTCGATGGATTTTTTGGTGGCCTCGACCACGTCGCCAAACTTGGCGAACTCGGTCTTGACCATGCCCAGAAGGCTCCACACTTCTGACGAGCGTTTTTCAATCGCCAGCGTCTTGAAACCCATCTGCAGGCTGTTGAGCATGGCGGCCAGATTGGCCGGGCCGGTGATCATCACGCGGCAATCGTTCTGCACGGCCTCGACCAGGCCCGGACGGCGCATGACCTCGGCAAACAGGCCTTCGGTGGGCAGGTACAGCACGGCAAAGTCGGTGGTGTGCGGGGGCGAGACGTACTTCGCGAAGATCTTCTTGGCTTCGAGCTTGATCGAGGTCTCGAACGCATTGCCCGCAGACAAGATGGCCGCCTTGTCGGCCGCGTCCTGCGCATCCATCAGGCGCTGGTATTGCTCCACCGGGTACTTGGAGTCGATGGGCAGCCACACGGGGTGCTCGTCGCTCTTGCCCGGCAGGCGGATGGCAAATTCCACCAACTCATCGCTGCCTGGCACGGTTTTGACGTTGCGCGCGAACTGCTCGGGGGTAAGCACGTTGTCGATGATGGCGCCGAGCTGCATTTCGCCCCAGGTACCGCGTGACTTCACGTTGGTCATCACACGCTTCAAGTCGCCCACACTGCCGGCCAAGGTCTGCATCTCGCCCAGGCCCTTGTGCACTTGTTCCAGCCGGTCGCTCACCAGCTTGAAGGATTCGCCCAGGCGCTGCTCCAGCGTGGCGTGCAGCTTTTCGTCCACCGTGCGGCGCATTTCCTCGAGCTTGGTGGCGTTGTCGGCCTGGATGGCGGCCAGCCGCTCGTTGAGCGCGGTGCGCAGTTGCTCGGCGTTGTGCTGGCTGCCCTGCACCAGCCCGGTGAGCTGCTGCGACACAGCGTCTTGCAGCACCGCAAACTGGTTCTTGATCTGAAAGCTGTTGGCTTCGAGCTGGTCTTTGAGCGCTTGTGACATCACCCCCAGCTGCGACTGGGTGTCGCTCTTGAGCGAATCGAGCGTGAGGCGCGTGGCTGCGTCCAGGGCCGTGAGGCGCTGCTCCAGCCGCGCCTCGAACACGCCAAAGGCGGCCAACAGCTCGGCACGGCCGTTGCGCGATTCGGCCACCGCCTGCGTCAAACGCTCATCGACCGCGTGGCGCAGCCCCTCCAGCGTGGTCTGCGTGGTTTGGGTGAAGCCGCGCAGCTGCTGGCCCATGCCATCCAGCGCGCCATCGTTCTTGGCCACGGCCAGTTGGGTGGCCTGAGCAGTGCGCTCCAGCGCCTGCAGGCGGGCCAGCCATTCGGGCGGCAAATCCACGCGGGGGCGGCGCAGCGCCAGCAGCGCGAGCGCGATGAACACCAGGGCCAGTGCGGCCAGCAGAACGAGGGTATCGGTAGTCAAGGAAGGATTACTATGGTTTCGATAGCTGCCAGCGCTTATCTATCAAGCGCTAGCGGCCAATTTCTCTTAATAAATCCGGCGTTACTGCGCCCGCAGGCCAGGCACGGGCTGGTTCACCGGAGTGAGGGGGGCACGCCCGCCCAAAAAGGCAATCAGGTTGTCCGCCGCCAGGTTGGCCATGGCGCGGCGCGTGGGCACCGTGGCGCTGGCGATGTGAGGCGTGAGCACCACGTTGGGCACGGTAAGCAGGTCGGGGTGCACGCTGGGCTCGCCTTCAAACACATCCAGACCCGCCGCGGCAATGCGGCCTTCGCGCAGCGCCACGGCCAAAGCCGCGTCGTCCACAATGCCGCCACGCGCAATGTTGATGAGGGTGGCCGTGGGCTTCATCAGCGCCAGTTCGGCCGCGCCAATGGTGTGGTGCGAGGCTGCGCTGTACGGCACCACCAGCACCACATGGTCGGCCGTGCGCAGCAAGTCTTCCTTGCCCACGTAGGTGGCCTTGCATTCGGCTTCCAGGTCAGCCGACAGGCGCGAGCGGTTGTGATAAACCACCTTCATGCCAAAGCCATGCGCGCCGCGCTTGGCAATGCCCTGCCCGATGCGACCCATGCCGATGATGCCCAGCGTGCTGCCGTGGATGTCGCTGCCCGCAAACATGTCGTAGCTCCACTTCGTCCACTTGCCAGCGCGCAGGTAATGCTCGCTCTCGGTCATGCGGCGCGCCGTGGCCATCAAGAGCGCAAAGCCGAAGTCGGCCGTGGTCTCGGTCAGCACGTCGGGAGTGTTGGTGCCCAACACGCCCGCCGCCGTCATCGCGTCCACATCAAAGTTGTTGTAGCCCACGGCCATGTTGGCGCAGATTTTGAGACGCGGCGCCGCAGCCAGTAACGCGGCATCCACGCGCTGGCTGCCGGTGGTCAGCACTCCGTCCTTGTCCGCCAAGCGCGCGGCCAACTCGGCTGGGGTCCAGATCACGTCGTCGGGGTTGTCCTCCACGTCGAAGTGCGCGCGCAGGCGGTCCACGATGTCGGGGAAGATCGCTCGCGCGACCAGGATGCGGGGTTTGCTCATGAATCTTCAGTCTCCAATGTATCGATACGGCTGCCCTACCTTGCAACTGGCGCGGCCCGCACCAGCGGCCACCGTGCAAGGGCAGCCCCGCCGCACTGGTGGCGTCCCCCTTCCCATCGCGCAGCGATGAGAGAAGGGGGACGCGGCGCGCCGCTCAAGGGGATGGTCACTACCTAAACCAGATGAAAGTCATGACGACAAACAGCGGCACCAGGATGCCCCCCCGACCACAGCATGTAGCCAAAGAAGCTGGGCATCTTCACGCCCCGGTCTTCGGCGATGGCCTTGACCATGAGGTTGGGCGCGTTGCCGATGTAGGTGTTGGCGCCCATGAACACCGCGCCCGCCGAGATGGCGGCCAGTGTGGGCGCCAGGGTGGTCATCAGCACCGCTGGGTCGCCACCGGCAGTGTTGAAAAACACGAGGTAGGTGGGGGCGTTGTCCAGGAACGAGCTCAGGGCACCCGTGGCCCAGAAATACATGGCCGGGTCGGGCGAACCATCTGCGCGGGTCACGGCCGACACAACGGCGCCAAACGGGCCGTTGACGCCCGCCTTGAGCATGGCGATGACCGGGATGATGGTGAGAAAGATGCCCGCAAACAGCTTGGCCACCTCTTGCATCGGCCCCCAGCCGAACTGGTTGTCTTCGTGCACCTTCTTGGGCGTGAGCCACAGGGATACAAAGGTGACGATGACCAAACCGACGTCGCGCACGATGCCAGGCAGGCCAACGTCGGTGCCCGCGATGTTGAACACCACCGACGACTTCCAGAAGCCGCTGACCAGCACCAGCGCCACCACCACGCCCAGCAGGGCAAAGTTGACCTTGCCATCAAAGCCGATGGCCCGGCTGTCGGGTGTGGGGTCGGCCGTGACCACCTCTTCGCTGCGGCGGTAGTACCAGGAATCGAACACAAAGAAGATGACCAGCAGCGCACCCACGAGGAAAAGCGTTTCCTGGAAGATGTGGCTCACCGTCCAGAAGAAATCCACGCCCTTCAGGAAGCCCAGGAACAGTGGCGGATCGCCCAGCGGCGTGAGCGAGCCCCCGGCGTTGGACACGATGAAGATGAAGAACACCACCACATGCGCCACATGCTTGCGGTTGTCGTTGGCGCGGATCAGGGGGCGGATCAGCAGCATGGACGCCCCGGTGGTGCCCATGAAGCTGGCCAGCACGGCGCCAATGGCCAGGATGGTGGTGTTGAGCCCCGGGCTGCCGTGCAGGTTGCCGCGAATGAAAATCCCGCCCGCCACCGTGAACAGCGCAGTCAGCAGGATCACAAACGGGATGTACTCCGCCACCAGGGCATGCACCAGGCTCACGCCCGCCATGCCGGGGCCGAATGTGATGGCAAACGGCACCAGAAACGCCAGCCCCCAGGCTGCCGCCACCTTGCCAAAGTGGTGGTGCCAGAAGATCGGCGCCAGGAGCGGCATGAGGGCAATCGACAGCAGAATGCCCGCGAATGGAACGCCCCAGAGGACGGACAGCGTGCTGCCATCGATGTCGGCGGCCAGGGCCCAGCCGGGCAGTGCCGCCAAAAGACCGGCCACTGCCAGCCCGCGCGAGAGTTTCATGGGTTGTGTCTCCATCCAGTTATAAAAATCGGGTCGCCTCACGGCGGTTTGACGTACTTCACAGCACATCGCGGCACTTCACGGAACATCACGGAACCTGTGGGCGCTTCCGAGCGCCAGCGCGGCTACGCTGTCACAGGGATGTCAAACACCTGCCGCAGGTAGGCGAGGTATTTCTCGTCATCACACATGCCCTTGCCCGGCGTGTCCGACAGCTTGGCCACAGGCTGGTCGTTGCAGCGCGTCATCTTGATGACCACCTGCAGCGGCTCGTGCGCTGGCGGGCTGCCCAGGTCATTGGTGAGATTGGTGCCAATTCCAAACGCCAGCTGGCAGCGGCCCCGGAACTGCTGGTACAGCTCGATGGTGCGCGGCACCGTGAGCGCATCGCTGAAGATCAGCGTCTTGGTCAGCGGGTCCACGCGGTTCTTGCGGTAGTGGTCCAAAAGGCGCTCGCCCCAGGCGAACGGGTCGCCGCTGTCATGCCGCGCGCCGTCAAACAGCTTGCAAAAGTAAAGGTCAAAGTCGCGCAGGAAGGCGCTCATACCGTAGACGTCCGACAGCGCAATGCCCAGGTCCCCCCGGTACTCCTTGGCCCACATTTCAAAGCCAAAGACCTGGCTGTCGCGCAGGCGCGGGCCCAGCGCCTGGCAGGCCTGCAGATATTCATGCGCCATGGTGCCCAAGGGCGTCACGCCCAGCTTCATGGCGTAAAGCACATTGCTGGTGCCCGCAAACTGGCCGGGGCCTGCCGGTGCGCCGGGACGGCGGTCGCCCGTGCCCAGGCGGGCCACCAGCACGCGCAGCACTTCTTCGTGCCAGGCACGGCTAAAACGCCGGCGCGTGCCGTAGTCGGCAATCTTGAGGTCCGACAGGCCGTCACCCTGCAGCAGCGCAATCTTGGCATCCAGGCGGCGGCGGCCTTCCAGGAAGTCGGGCACTTTCTGCGTGTTGCGAAAGTAGACCTCATTGACAATGGCCAGCACCGGGATCTCGAACAGGATGGTGTGCAGCCACGGCCCCCGGATGGAGATTTCGATCTCGCCGTTGTGCTGGGGCGTGACGGTGATGTATTTCTCGTTGAGCTTGAACAGCCCGAGAAAATCCACGAAGTCGCTCTTGATGAAACGCAGGGACCGCAGGTAGGCCAGTTCGGCATCCTGGAACTGCAGGCAACACAGCGACCGGATCTCGTCGCGGATTTCGTTGGCAAACGGTGCCAGTTGCACGCCGGGGTTGCGGCACTTGAATTTGTATTCGACCTGCGCCCCCGGAAACTGGTGCAGCACGACCTGCATCATGGTGAACTTGTACAGGTCGGTGTCGAGCAGGCTGGTGATGATCATGGACAGGGCAAGCCTCAGAAATCGCGAACACGTTCCCAAGGCCTCAGACCGGGCAACGAAGCCACAAAGTGTAGGCCATCGGGAGCCCTGGCACCGCGCAAGGCCAGCGGCGTCAGCCAGGTTTCAGCCGCCGCACAGCGCCTGGCCTGGTTGAGTGCCCTGTGGTGCGCCAGCACCTATCGGTGTTGCGTTACGCGCTATCAAAACCATACCAGCCAGTTTGAACGCGGTCAGCCGAGCACCACCAGAGCTTGCAGCACGGTGCGCAGCGCCTCGGGCACGGGCACCGGTCGGCGGGTTTCACGGTCCACATACACATGGATGAAATGGCCAGCGGCAGCGGTCAGTGGCTCGCCTTGGGCAAACAGGCCCACCTCATACCTGACGCTGGAGCCGCCCAGCCGTGCCACGCGGATGCCCGCCTCCACCGTTTGCGGAAACGCCAGCGGGGCAAAGTAATTACACTGGGTTTCGATCACCAGGCCAATGGTGCCGCCCGCATGGATATCGAGCACGCCCTGGTCGATCAGGTGGGCATTGACCGCAGTGTCAAACCAGCTGTAGTACACGACGTTGTTCACATGGCCATACACGTCGTTGTCGGCCCAGCGTGTGGTGATGGAGCGAAAGGCCTGGTAGGCGCTGCGCGGCTGCGGGGACGGGCGGGCGGCCGGTGCGGACGCAGCGGCTGGGGTGGTGCTGGCGGCAGAAGTCATGGCCGCACATTCTGCCAGCGCTGGTGGTACTGCCAGGCCACGCGCCAGGTGTTGAGCTGGGCCAACACCGTGTCGTCCAGGTTGCGGCCGTAACCCCCGGCCATGGCAAAAACCAGGGGGATGCGCCGCTGCCACGCCCAGTCGAACACACGCCGGTCGCGCGCCTCCAGCCCGTCGTGCGTCACCGCCAGCCGCCCCAGGCGGTCACCTTCATGGGGGTCGGCACCTGCCAGATAGAAGATGAGCTGGGGCGCAAACCGCTGCTCCAGGGTATCGAGCGCCTGCTCCAGGGCCTGTAGATAGTCAGGGTCCGTGCAGCCATCGGGCAGCTCGACATCGAGGTCGCTGGGCTCCTTGCGGAACGGAAAGTTGCGGGCCCCGTGCAGCGACAGCGTGAACACGCTGTGGTCTCCCCGGAAGATGTGCGCCGTGCCGTTGCCCTGGTGCACATCCAGGTCAATCACCGCCACCTGGAGCGGCCGGGCGGTGCGCCCGCCGTCTCCCCGCGCCCATTCCACCTGCATCAACCGGGCGGCCACCGCCACGTCGTTGAACACACAAAACCCGCTGCCCTTGTCGGCATAGGCGTGGTGGGTGCCCCCCGCGAGGTTGCCCGCCACCCCTTCGTGCAGCGCCACGCGGCTTGCGGCCACGGTAGCGCCCACAGAGCGCCGCGCGCGCTCGGCCATGGCCTCGCTCCAGGGAAACCCAATCTCGCGCTGGGCCAGGGGCGGCAGCGTGCCGTCGGCAATCGCATCGATGTAGTCGGGCGCATGGGCCAGCGCCAATTCGCGGTCGGATGCGGGCAAGGCCACCTGGAGCGACACACCCGGCAGGTGTTGGGCAATCCGGTCGCGCAGCAGTCTGTACTTGGCCATGGGAAACCGATGGCCTTCGGGCAAGGGCAGCACAAAATGGTCTGCGTAATAGGCGTGCATGACGCGATTGTGGCGAAGGGCGGATTTCTGGGTGGCCGTCCCTAATTTGCTGCACCGCAACAAAAAACCCTTGCAATCGCGAACGAAGCCCCTAAAATTCAAACCATGCTGCACTGCAACATGACTTACCGAGTCAGGGCCAGCGCAGATGTCTGTGAACCACCTGGCCTTCAAGGCCCTCATTTTTAGGAGATATGACATGACGCTGACCGCTGAACAAATCCTGGCCTCGCACAAAGCCAACATCGAAACCCTGTTTGGTCTGACCACCAAGGCCTTCGAAGGCGTGGAAAAGCTGGTTGAACTGAACGTGACCGCTTCGCGCGCCGCTCTGTCGGAAGCCGCTACCCACACCCAGGCTGTCCTGGGCGTGAAGGACGCACAAGAACTGCTGGCCCTGCAAGCCGGCCTGTTCCAGCCCCTGGCTGAAAAGACCGCCGCCTACAGCCGTCACCTGTATGACATCGCTTCGGGCACCGGCGCCGAATTCGGCAAGGCTTTTGAATCGCAAGCTGCTGATGCTCAGAAGAGCTTCACCAACTTGGTCGACAGCGCCGCCAAGAACGCACCTGCCGGCTCCGAAACTGCTGTGGCCGTGATGAAGAGCGCCGTCTCCGCTGCCAACAACGCTTTTGAATCCGTTCAAAAGGCCGTCAAGCAAGCGTCTGATGTAGCCGAAGCCAACTTCAACGCCGTGGCCAATACCGCTGCCAACGCCGCCAAGACTGCGGCTCCCCGCAAGCGCTAAGTCCAGTACCTGCGGTCTGGAGTGCAACCTCTAGGCCGCATTCAGGGAATACCCTGATAATTCAACCACGCGCTGCGGACTCCCTCCGCAGTGCACCAGTTGTCTCCTTGGATCCTCTCGAAACCCCCGTTTCAGGGATCCTTTTAAAGCCCGGTTCATGACCGGGCTTTTTTTTGCCTGGACCTTCGCGCAGCGCACTGGAACTGGCTTTGCGCGGCTTCAGCGGCCGGTTCGGCGGGCGGCGGGGCCCCGTTGTGGCGGCCTTGTCGAAAATACCCGCCCCGTCCTCCCCGGCGGGCAGCCTCGCCTTTGCGCTGCATCAGACGCTTGCACCAAATCCCGCTCTCTCTCGGGCATTTATTAAGAATAATTCGTGTTTGCTTTATCATTGGCGGAGTTACAACCCCGAAAGATGCATCCATGTCGAAGACCGTGAAAGCCTTGCTGAGTGCTTGTGCCCTGGCCGCCGCTGCAGGCGTTGTCCATGCCCAGGAACAAGTCGTCAACCTCTACTCGGCCCGCCACTACTCCACCGACGAAGCGCTGTACAGCGGCTTCACCAAGGCCACTGGCATCAAGATCAACCGCGTGGATGCCGACGACGCCGGCATCCTGGCGCGCCTGAAGGCCGAGGGCGCTGCCTCGCCCGCGGATGTGATCCTGCTGGTGGACGCCGCACGTCTGTACAAGGGTGAAGTTGACGGTCTCTTCCAGCCCATCCAGTCCAAGGTGCTGAACGACGCCATCCCCGCCAACCTGCGCAGCAAGCCAGCCGCTGACGGCGGCATCGCCTGGTTCGGCCTTTCCACCCGCGCCCGCGTGATCGTCTACAACAAGGTCAAGATGCAAAAGGCGGACATCGATACCTACGAAGAGCTGGGCGACCCCAAAAACAAGGGCAAGCTGTGCATCCGCTCCGGCTCGCACCCCTACAACCTGAGCCTTTTTGGCGCCGTGACAGAGCACATGGGCGAGCAGAAGGCCGAGGCCTGGCTCAAGGGCCTGGTGGCCAACCTGGCGCGCCCTCCCAAAGGTGGCGACACGGACCAGATCAAGGCAGTGGCTGCTGGAGAATGCGATATCGCCGTGACCAACAGCTACTACCTGGCCCGCATGATGCGTTCTACCAAGCCTGAAGATGTGGCTGTGGTGAACAAGGTGGGCGTGGTGTTCCCCAACCAGGAATCCTGGGGCACCCACCTGAACATCGCGGGCGGCGCTGTGGCCAAGCACTCCAAGAACCAGGCCAACGCGGTCAAGTTTCTGGAATACCTGGCCAGCCCCGAAGCACAGAACTACTTTGCCAACGGCAACAACGAGTGGCCTGCCGCAAAGGGTGTGACCCTGGACAACCCTGCCCTCAAGGCCATGACGGGTGGACAGCCTTTCAAGAGCGAGACCATTCCTATCAGCGCAGTGGGCGCCAACACCACGAAGGTGCAGCAGATGCTGGACCGCGTCGGCTTCCAGTAAGCCCGCCCGGCTCCTGACAAGCCCGGCCTGGCCGGGCTTTTTTTCGCCTGCAGAAAGTCGGCCTCGATGCGCCATAATTGACGTTTACGTTAACGTCACTTACAGGAGACAGCACATGGACATCAAGGGCAAGGTATTCATCGTCACCGGCGGCGCATCGGGCCTGGGTGAAGGTACGGCACGCATGCTGGCGGCCCAGGGCGGCACCGTGGTCATTGCCGACATGCAGGCCGAAAAAGGCGAAGCCGTGGCCAAGGAGATCGGCGGCGCCTTTGTGAAATGTGATGTCAGCAACGAGGCCGATGGCCAGGCGGTAGTGGCCAAGGCGGTTTCGCTGGGCAAGCTCATGGGCCTGGTCAACTGCGCTGGCATTGCCCCCGCAGAAAAAACAGTGGGCAAGAACGGCGCCCATGCCCTCGCGCTGTTCAGCAAGACCATCACGGTCAATCTGATCGGCAGCTTCAATATGATCCGCCTGGCCGCTGAAGCCATGAGCAAGAACGAACCCGAATCCACCGGCGAGCGCGGTGCGCTGATCTCGACGGCCAGCGTCGCGGCCTATGACGGCCAAATTGGCCAGGCAGCCTATGCCGCATCCAAGGGCGGCGTGGTCGGCATGACACTGCCGATCGCCCGCGACTTGGCGCGCAACGGCATCCGCAATATGACGATTGCCCCCGGCATCTTCGGCACACCGATGCTGTTTGGCATGCCGCAAGAAGTTCAGGACGCGCTGGCCGCTGGTGTGCCCTTCCCCAGCCGCCTGGGCACGCCGCAGGACTATGCCAAGCTGGTGCAGCACATCTTTGAGAACGACATGCTCAATGGCGAAGTGATTCGCCTCGACGGAGCCATCCGCTTGGCACCACGCTGAAACAATGGCCTGTGGTGCCGACAGCGTCACACCTTATTTGCTATTAAATATATAGCAAACAATGCTTTCATATAAAGTGCTACAGGCCATTTTCTTCAAACTTCTACCTTTCGCACCTCCTGAGGAGGAGGTTGTCATTGCCAGGAAGGTAGACGGCTGTCATCAGCAGCCTGTTCACGGTTTCGCACGGTCGTAAGCAGGCTCTCAAACCAGGGTGACGCGACGCTCTGTCATCCAGGCATCCAGTTGCGCCGCCGGAACCGGCCGACTGAAGTAATACCCCTGGCCGGTATTGCAACCCAAAGACAACAAAGCTTCACACTGCGTGGCCGTCTCGACCCCTTCGGCGATGGACTCCAGGTCGAGGCTCTGCGCCAAGCCGATGATGGCGCGCACGATGTGTTGGGCGCTGCCATCCTCGCCAAGATGGCGCACGAAGGACTGGTCAATCTTGAGCTTGTGAACCCGCAGGCGCTGGATGTAGCTGAACGACGAGTAGCCTGTGCCAAAGTCGTCAATGGACAGCTGCACCCCCAGGTCGAACAGCTGCTGGACAATGGCGATCACCTTTTCGGGGGCGTCCATGGCAATGCTCTCGGTCAGCTCCAGCTCCAACATCTGAGGCGACACCCCGCTGTCAGCCAGTGCCTGCTGCACCATCTCGACCAAACCGGGATGGCGAAACTGAACCATCGACAGATTGACCGCCACCGTGAACCCGGTATGGCCCGCTTCGCACCACGCGCGTGCCTGTGCCAATGCAGTGCGCAATACCCATTCGCCAATGCCCAGAATCTGCCCACTGCTTTCCGCCACGGGGATGAACTCTGCGGGGCTGATCAAGCCGAGTTCCGGATGGGTCCAGCGCAGCAGTGCCTCGACCCCAGTGAGCCTGCGGTCGCGCAAGCGGATCTGGGGCTGGTAGTGCAATGCCAACTGGTTTTGCACCACCGCACTGCGCAACGCATTTTCTATCTGCAACACCCGCAATGAATGGGCTTGCATATCGGCAGAGAAAAACCGGTAGGTGTCACGCCCCGTCTCCTTGGCACGGAACATCGCCGCATCAGCACGCTGTGCCAGGGTTTCAAACTCACGGCCATCCTCTGGATACAAAGCAATGCCGATGGACGACGTCACCACCAGCTCATGGTGGCCCAACCTGCAGACCCGACGCACCTCCGACTGCAGGCTCTCGGCCACATGGGCTGCATGCTGCGCATCCGCCAATGGCAGCACGATGATGAACTCGTCTCCCCCAGGGCGCGACACGGTATCCTCCTCGCGCAGCACCAACTGCAGCCGGTGTGCGATCTCCACCAGCAACTCATCGCCCACCTGGTGGCCCAGGGAGTCATTGACATTCTTGAAATGGTCCAGATCCAAGTACAGCAATGCAAGATGCTGTCCGCTGCGCTGGGTCAGCGCAAGCGCCTGGCTGAACCGCGACGCAAACATCGTACGGTTGGGCAAGCCCGTAAGCGCATCAAAGTTGACCAGCTTGCGGATACGCTCTTCGTCGCGCTTGCGTTCGGTCACATCTTCTTGCACGGCCAGGTAGTGCGTGATACGCCCTTGCTCATCGTGCAGCGGCGAAATGATGGCCGACTCATAGTACTCACGACCGTCCTTGCGGCGGTTGAGAAACTCGCCGCGCCAGACACGCCCCGATGACAGATGCGCCCAAAGGTCGGCATAAACAGACAGCGGGGTTCCCCCCGCGCTGAGCAGACGCGGGTTGCGCCCGACAACTTCGGCAAGGCTGTATCCGGTGGTGACGGAAAAAGCCGGATTCACATATTCAATGTTGCCGTCGGCTCCAGCGATGAAGATCGAATTGGGAGCCTGTTCTACGGCATGGCGCAGTTTGCGCAAAGTATCGAGCGTCTGCACCCGCTGCGTGATGTCACGGGACAACACCACAAAATGCGCCTCTGACGCCTCATCCATCACTTTGCGGGCCACGGAGAGTTCGAACCAGTGCTTGCCATCTGGCAGATCGAGTGTGTACTGGAAATCACGGGCAACCCCGTGCTCGGCAGCCGCGTCAATGGCACGCTGTGCCACCGCAGCAGCCTGCGGTGGAAGAATGTCGTGAATGGTGCGACCCAGAACCTGTTCGGCCGGCAACAGCAGCAACTCGGGCTGGCGCGTATGGATCTCGACATAACGACCACCGCGCGTCACCTCGAACATGAGATCGGGAACCGCGTCCAGCACCGCACGCAAGGCCTTGTCGGACTGCTTCAATGCGCGGTATGGCGCCTCAATAGTGCCCACAAAAATGGCCCGGTACAGATAGTAGTAACCCACCACCTTGTAGACATGGCCCAGCAGGTTGAAAGGATCAGTGGCGGTAACGTAGAAAGTGAAAAAGAACTCGCTCAGGGCCATCACCCAGACCGCAGCGAAAAGGCGAGCCACATCAAACGATGTACGCTCTCTCGCCAGACGCAACAAGAGAGCCAGCGACGCGGCATACAAGGCAATCACGCCATATTCAGCCGCAATCTTGAACGGGGTAAGGCCTGTTGATCCGTAGGTTTCGGGATACCAGTGCGGGTACCAGAAAACCAGCACGTGAACCGCTGCGACAACGCCCAGGACCAGCGCCAGCACGGCAAATCGCCCCGGCCCCGCAGATGCCGAATCCCCAGGCGCATGCCAGTGCAGCCCCAGCGCCCACAGCAGGCTTACAGCCACCAGGTAACGCGCAGGCAGCCAGAAATTGATGCCCTTGGCCACCGAATTGGCCGTGACGTAATCGGGCATGCCGGCATACGACAGCATGTGCGAAAAATCTAGCAGGGCCACACCCAAAAACCCGCAGGCGAGGATGAACACGTTCCGCTGAGGATTGATGCTGTGCGCCTTCCAGCCCACCGCAAAGACCAGTGCCGACACCACAATAGAGAGCGTTTCCAGCCCCTGGTGAAGTACCAGGAAATGCCGCACTCGTTCGGGAGTCGCCATCGAGAAATACGCCCAGGCGGCAACTGCAGCCCCGGTCAGCAGCCACAACACAGGAGCCACACTTCTGAAGCTGGCGGTATGTTGGGAATGGATCTGCCACCGAGAGGGAGTCATGGGCGCCGTGTCTCTTTGATGTGCCCCACCCTCAGTGCGGCCATGCCGTTACACATTCTTGCACACCCCGTCTTCAGCCACAAACCAGGAACGCAGGCGCAAAAAAAACCGCTGCAGCCTTGCGACTGCAGCGGTTGATGACTGGCGGAGTGGACGGGACTCGAACCCGCGACCCCCGGCGTGACAGGCCGGTATTCTAACCAACTGAACTACCACTCCTGGCAGGCAGCTTTTGCTTGCATCTTTTCAACACAAGCCAAGCGCTACAACTTGGCGACCCTACGGGGATTCGAACCCCGGTACTCACCGTGAAAGGGTGATGTCCTAGGCCTCTAGACGATAGGGTCAAAACCTTGGAACTAACCGTTAACAAACTTTGGTGGAGGTAAACGGGATCGAACCGATGACCTCTTGCATGCCATGCAAGCGCTCTCCCAGCTGAGCTATACCCCCAAAATTTCTCTGGCTTACACCAAAGAAAAACCCTTGCATATCAAAGACCTGCAAGGGTTTTGACTGGCGGAGTGGACGGGACTCGAACCCGCGACCCCCGGCGTGACAGGCCGGTATTCTAACCAACTGAACTACCACTCCTGGCAGGCAGCTTTTGCTTGCATCTTTTCAACACAAGCCAAGCGCTACAACTTGGCGACCCTACGGGGATTCGAACCCCGGTACTCACCGTGAAAGGGTGATGTCCTAGGCCTCTAGACGATAGGGTCAAAACCTTGGAACTAACCGTTAACAAACTTTGGTGGAGGTAAACGGGATCGAACCGATGACCTCTTGCATGCCATGCAAGCGCTCTCCCAGCTGAGCTATACCCCCACTTAATGACTCGAAACACACCGTGTTTGTTGTCATCATCTGAGCCTTGAATTATAGACAGATTTTTAGCGGTTTCGCAAACGCGCTACAACTTTTTCACGACCGACCAATTCCAGCACGGCATCCACCGAGGGCGTGTGGGCCGTACCCACGGTCAGAACCCGTGCGGGCATGGCCAGCTGGGGCATCTTCAGGCCCTGGCTAGCCAGCACCTGCTTAAACGCAGCGCTGATGGAAGCCTTGTCCCATGCACAGGCCGACAGCGCATCGGCCAAAGCATCCAGCGCGGGTGCAATGGCTTCGGTAACGTGCTGGCTGCGCTCCGCATCCACGGGCGTTACCTCACCGTAGAAGACATGCGCCCAATCGGCGAGCGCCACTGTGGTGTCGCAGCGATCCTTGAACAAGGCGCAAATCCGCGCAAGCCGTCTATCTGCCAGCGCTTCGGCAGATACACCCCGCTGCTGCAGCTGAGGCGCCACCAGCGCGGCCAGTGCATCGTCGGCCATGGCCTTGAGGTGCTGGGCGTTCACCCAACGCAGCTTGGCTTCGTCGAACTGGGCCGCACTGCGACCCAGGTGGTCGAGGTTGAACCACTGCAGGAATTGCTCGCGGCTGAAGATCTCATCGTCGCCGTGGCTCCAGCCCAAGCGCGCCAGGTAGTTCACCATGGCATCTGGCAGATAGCCCTCATCGCGGTACTGCGTGACGGGCTTGGCACCGTTGCGCTTGCTCATCTTCTCGCCTTGCTCGTTGAGCACGGTGGGCAGGTGGGCATACACGGGCGGCTCCTTGCCCAGAGCGCGGAAGATATTGATCTGGCGCGGCGTGTTGTTCACGTGGTCGTCACCCCGGATCACGTGGGTGATGGCCATGTCGATATCGTCCACCACCACACAGAAGTTGTAGGTGGGTGTTCCGTCCGGGCGCGCAATCACAAGATCGTCGAGCTCGTCATTGCTGATCTCGATGCGGCCTTTGACCTTGTCGTCCCACGCCACCACACCGCCTTGCGGGTTCTTGAAACGCAGCACGGGCAATACCCCCTCGGGCACGGGCGGCAGGGTTTTTCCAGCCTCGGGGCGCCAGGTGCCGTCATAGCGGGGCTTTTCCTTGGCGGCCATCTGCTTCTCTCGCAAGGCATCCAGTTCGGCCACGCTCATGTAGCAGGGATACACATGGCCTGCGGCCTGCAGCTCTGCCAACACAGTCTTGTAGCGGTCCATGCGCTGCATTTGGTAGAACGGGCCTTCGTCGTGGTCCAGCCCGAGCCATGCCATGCCTTCGATGATCACGTCTACCGCCGCCTGGCTGGAACGCTCCAGGTCCGTGTCTTCAATGCGCAGGATGAAATCGCCGCCCGTAGCACGGGCAAACGCCCAGGGATACAGCGCAGAGCGGATGTTGCCCAGGTGGATAAATCCCGTGGGAGACGGGGCAAAACGGGTGCGCACGCGGCCCGCGCCGGAAGCAGTGGTATCAGTCATGTCAATAAGTTCTGGCCCTCGCGGGGCCAGTTTCAAGATTCAATCAATCCAGAGAGCGGGGGCAAAGCTTGCTGCCAGGTCGCCATCCAGGACAAGGCGACCTGCAACGATCCTATGCCTAAACCTCTTGGGCATTCGGCAGCGCCAGGCGGGAGGTGTCTTCCTCTCCCTCCTCCACCCCCACCCGCCCCTCGTTCAGGCTGGCGATGCCCTCGGCGGTAATGTCTCCGGTCACATAAACACCATCAAAGCAGGACGCATCAAACCCTACGATGGCGCTATTGAGGGCGCCCACCGCCTTTTTCATGCCGTCCACATCCTGATAAATCAGTGCGTCGCAGCCAATCGCCTGGCGAATCTCTTCCACGGTGCGGCCATGGGCCACCAGTTCGCTGCTGGTGGGCATGTCAATACCGTACACGTTGGGGTAACGCACCGGCGGTGCAGCGCTGGCAAGGTACACCTTGCGCGCGCCGGCGTCACGTGCCATCTGCACGATCTCGCGGCTGGTGGTGCCACGCACGATGGAATCGTCCACCAACAACACGTTGCGGCCCTTGAACTCGCTGCCGATCACATTGAGCTTCTGGCGCACCGACTTCTTGCGCACACCCTGCCCCGGCATGATGAAGGTCCGGCCCACATAGCGGTTCTTGACGAAGCCTTCGCGGTATGGGATGCCCAGCAGGTGAGCCAATTGCGTGGCACTGGGGCGGCTGGACTCGGGGATCGGGATGATCACGTCGATTTCGTTGGGTGGCACGGTAGACACCACGCGCTTGGCAAGGGCCTCGCCCAGGTTCAGACGCGCCTGGTACACCGAAATGCCGTCGAGCACCGAGTCCGGGCGCGCCAGGTACACGAATTCGAAGATGCAGGGGTTGAGCTGCGGGTTTTCGGCGCATTGGCGGGCATGCACCTGTCCGTCGAGCGTGATGAAGATCGCCTCACCGGGGTCGATGTTGCGCTCGAACACATGCGATGTGCCCTCCAGGGCGACCGATTCGCTGCCCACCATCACAGTTCCATCCTGGCTGCGCCCCATGGCCAGCGGGCGAATGCCGTGCGGGTCGCGGAAGGCCAGCAGGCCGTGGCCTGCTATCAGCGCGATCACGGCATAAGAGCCCTTGATGCGTTTGTGCACCGCACGTACCGCCGTGAAGACGTCTTCAGGCTGTAGCGGCACACCCCGGGTGGCGCGCTCCAGCTCGTGCGCGAACACATTCAGCAGAACTTCAGAATCGCTTTCCGTGTTGGTATGGCGGTGGTCCGTCAGGAACAGCTCGGTGCGAAGTTCGCGCGCATTGGTCAGGTTGCCGTTGTGCACCAGCACGATGCCGAACGGTGCATTGACATAGAACGGCTGCGCCTCTTCTTCGCTGTAGGCGTTGCCTGCGGTGGGGTAGCGGACCTGGCCCAGACCCACATTGCCAGGCAACGCGCGCATGTTGCGCGTGCGGAACACATCGCGCACCATGCCCTTGGCCTTGTGCATGAAAAACTTGCGGCCCTGCTGGGTCACGATGCCCGCTGCGTCCTGACCACGGTGCTGCAAGAGCAGCAAGGCGTCATAGATCAGCTGATTGACGGGCGCTGGACTGACGACGCCGACGATTCCACACATAGTTGTATTCCATCCGTTTGCGGGAACAGCCCCGCGGCAACCCAGCGGCAACGGCTTCTGGCCGCAACCGCATCGCTATCAGGAAGGCAGATGCCTTCCAAATTCTTCCGGCAGCGCCGGTTTCAAGCCCCGAAGCACTTCAGCCAGCACCGGGGCCCCTTGGGACTCCTGCCACCACAAGGCTTCGTGCAGGGGCGTGAGGCCCGCCACCACGGCCACCGCCAGCAGCAAAACCACCCCGCGCAACACCCCGAAGGCCGCCCCCAAAGTACGATCTGCAGGCCGCAGGCCGATGGCATCCACCAGCTTTTTTGCCAGCCATGTCAAAAAACCGCAGGCAAACACCGACGCAACAAACACCACCACAAACCCTGCGGCATAGCGCAATGCTTCGGCCGACTCGCCCATAGGCAACAACGCCGCCATGTCCTCGGCAAACCATTGCGCCACAAAAAAAGACACCACCCAGCCCACCAGAGACAGCACCTCGAACACCAGCCCGCGCCAGGCTCCTACGAGCATCGATGCCAGCAGCACCGCCGCAAAAATCCAGTCCAGCGCAGCCATGGATACAAAAACCCCTTGGCGCTGGCCTACAGAGTCAGCACAGAGGCCGACAGATCCAGCGCCTTGATGCGCGCCGCAGCCTTGTCCGCCTCAGCCCGGTTGGTGAAAGGCCCCACACGAACCCGTGTGCGCTTGCCCTCCTTGGTGTCCACCACCTGGGTGTAGGTTTTCATGCCCGCACGCTCCACTTTGGTACGCGCTTCACGGGCTTTGTCTGCGTCTGCGAAAGCACCCACCTGCACAATGAACCGGGCTTCCTCTGCGGTGGCAGCCGCAGTCGCGGGCTCTGCCGACCGGCCTTCCAGCAGCGCACGCGCGCGGGCAGCCTCGTCCGGGCGCTGCACAGGCTTGGGCTCGCTGGGCACCGGCGGCTTGGGCTCTGGCTTCGGTTCGGGTTTTATTTCCGGTTTGGCTGGCGCTGCAGGGGCAGGTTTGGAAGCCGCGGAACGCGATCCTTGCACCAGTTCCTCGCCATCCGCGAGCCCATTGCCCACCGCACTGTTGTTGCGCTGGGGCGTGGGGCGCGGTGCGGTGGCCACGTCCTGCGAAGACGGGGTCGAAGGCTTGGCAGCCGCTGGCGCCTCAGCAACCGGAGCGGGTACCACCAAGGGGGCCACCTTGTTGCGGTCCGGGATCTCGATGGGAATATCCACCGGAATCGGCCGGGGTTGGGTGTCAAACAGCATGGGGAAACCGATCACCCCAATCAGCACCAGCACTGCGGCGCCGATCAACCGATGGCGAGCACGCCGCCGCATCACCTCGATGCTCTCGGCCTGCGGGGTGCGCGGGCGCTTGGACGGCTTTTCGGCCTGAGCTTGTTCACCCTGACCGGGCCACCGAAACTTGAAAAATGCCATGGAGTAACGACTCGTTCGGACCTCAGAACCTGTCTATTGGCCCAGATGTTTGGCGTGCAGGCGAGGTGTTCCGTTGATCAGAACACCACCCACCGTGTAAAACGAGCCAAAGACCACGATTCTATCAGCGGGGTCTGCTGCGGCCACCGCCGCCTCCAGGGCCTCCATGGGGTCTGCGTGCAGACTGGAGGTCACATCGCGGCGCCCGCCCGCCACCATCTGCACGGCGTTCCACTTCTGCTGCAGGACGGCAGCAGTCTCGGCGCGTGGGGTCGGCAGGTTGGTGAAATACCAGCGGTCCACCAGCGGGCCGACCTTGGCGAGCATGGGCCCCAGGTCCTTGTCGGCCATGGCGCCGAACACCGCATGCGTCGTGGGGAAAAACCCCATGGCATCCAGATTGGCAGTGAGTGCAGCCACTGAATGCGGGTTGTGCGCCACGTCGAGCACCAGCGTAGGCTGGCCTGGCACGATCTGGAACCGCCCCGGCAGCTCCACCAATGCCAGCCCGTTGCGCACCGCCTGGGCCGTGACGGGAATGCGCTCGCGCAGGGCCTCCAGCGCGGCCAGCACGCCCGAGGCATTGATCAGCTGGTTGGCGCCGCGCAGCGACGGATAGGCCAGCCCCGCATAACGGCGGCCCCGCCCTGCCCAGCTCCACTGCTGTTTGTCGCCGGAGAAATTGAAATCCTTGCCGAAACGCCACAAATCGGCACCGATTTCCAGCGCATGGTCGATGACACTCTGGGGAGCCATCGGATCGCCCACGATCACGGGGCGGCCCGTGCGCATGATGCCGGCCTTCTCCCGGCCGATGCTCTCGCGGTCTGGTCCCAGGAATTCAGTGTGGTCGATGTCGATGCTGGTGATGATGGCGCAGTCGGCATCAATGACGTTGGTGGCATCCAGGCGCCCGCCGAGCCCCACTTCGAGGATGGCCAAGTCCAGCCGCGCATGGCTCATGAGGCGCAGGATGGCCAGCGTCGTGAATTCGAAGTAGGTGAGGGAGATTTCATTGCCATTTTGGACCCTGGCGCTTTCCACAGCTTCGAAGTGCGCTATCAAATCAGAAGCATTGACAATTTCACCGTGAACGCGGCAGCGCTCCTCGAAATGCACAAGGTGGGGCGACGTGTACACGCCTGTGCGGTAGCCCGCCTGCTGCGCCACCGCCTCCAGCATGGCGCAGGTGGAGCCCTTCCCGTTGGTGCCCGCCACGGTGATCACGGGGCAGTCAAACCGCAGCACCATGCGGCGTGCCACTTCACGGACACGGTCCAGGCCCATTTCGATGTTGCGGGGATGAAGCTGCTCGCAGTGGCGGAGCCAGCCTTCCAGGGTGTGGATTTTGGTATGCATACAGGGCGGGATTGTCGCCCAGCCACAAGTTCGGGGATGATGCGCGGCATGACAACCTCACTCATCACCGTTTACGGCATACCCAACTGCGACACCGTCAAGAAATCCCGCACCTGGTTGACTGAACACGGCGTGGACTACCAGTTTCACGACTTCAAGAAACAAGGGGTGCCCGCCCACCGCCTGCCCGACTGGATGGCGGCAGCAGGCTGGCAAAAACTGGTCAATCGGCAGGGGACCACATGGCGAAAGCTGGACGCGCAAGCCCAGGCAGCTGTCACCAACGACGATACCGCCAGCGCCCTGATGCAGGCCCAACCTAGCGTCATCAAACGCCCGGTGGTGGAGTGGCAGCACGGTGGCCAGGTGCACATTTCCGTGGGTTTTGCTCCCGACCAATGGCAGATGTGGTTGGGACGGGCTGCAGGCACCTGAACCGGCACGTGAATCAATCGCCAGGACCGGAGAAATTGCACAAATCTTTACGCAGATTTACGGCGGGCAGGCCCTGAATTGACCGTGCGGGCCTAAACTTTTCTGCAGTCTGGTGCGTTATGTACCGACCCGAAAGGAGTTTCTCCATGAAAAAGATCGTCATTTTTTCCGCCATGGCAGCCATCGCCACCATGGCCAACGCCCAGGAACAGGGCCGCGTGCTCTCGGCCACCCCCATCGTCCAGCAGGTCGCGACGCCGCAGCAGGTGTGTGGCAACGAGACCGTCTATAGCGGTAACCGCACCACCGGAGCAGGCGCCGTGATGGGCGCAATTGCGGGTGGCGCAGCCGGCAACGCCATTGGCAAAGGCAGTGGCCGCGCCGCCGCCACAGCCATTGGCCTGATCGGTGGCGCCGTGATTGGCAACCAGATCGAAGGTGGCCAGCCGCAGTACCAGAACGTACAGCGCTGCACGACCGAGACGTATTACGAGAATCGCACAGTGGGCTACGACGTGGTGTATGAATATGCAGGGCGCCAGTACACCACCCGCACCCAGAACGATCCAGGGCGCTGGATCCCGCTGAGCGTGCAGCCTGCAGGCCAGACCTATTCCACCCAGCCTGATCCTTACGCCTCACAAGGTGTGTACAGCCAGCCGGGCGTGGTGACCTCCACCTACCCTGCGCAACCGGTGTACCAGCAGCAACCCACTTATGTGACGCCGCCCGTCACGGTGATCGAGTACGGCTACGACAGCCGTCCTCATTACCCGCACCACCGCAACCCCTACTGGCGCTAAGCCTCGGCATGCCAGCATCACCAAGAGCCCTTCGGGGCTCTTTTTTTTGCGCCCAACGGCTGATGGGGATTTTTCAGAGGCCCGCTTTGGCGGCGCTCCCCGCCCCCTGCCCTAAAATCCCGTGTTTCCCTCTACCTTATCCAGCGCACCCATGACCACCGAAAAAATTGACGGCGTGTCCGTCACCACCCAGGCCAATGTGTACTTTGACGGCAAGTGCGTGAGCCACGGCATCACGTTTGCCGACGGCACCAAGAAGTCGGTGGGCGTGGTGTTGCCCGCAACGCTGACCTTCAACACCGGCGCGCCCGAGATCATGGAATGCGTGGCAGGGTCCTGCGAATACAAGCTCGACGGCACCGACGCCTGGGTCAAGTCTGCGGCGGGCGACAAATTCAGCGTGCCCGGCAACTCCAAGTTCGACATCCGCGTGACCGAGGCCTATCACTACATCTGCCATTTCGGTTGATCTGACGGCCGAAATTTGACTGTTTTTGGCTTCTAGCGCTTATCCAATAAGCCCGAGCAGCTATCATTTTTGAACAAGCATTCCATGGCAACCATCCTCCAGAACCTTCCCCTCGGCCAAAAGGTCGGCATCGCATTTTCCGGCGGCCTGGACACCAGCGCAGCCCTGCACTGGATGAAGCTCAAGGGCGCCGTGCCCTACGCCTACACCGCCAACCTCGGCCAGCCCGACGAGCCCGACTACGAAGCCATTCCGCGCAAGGCCATGGAATACGGCGCAGAGAAGGCTCGCCTGGTGGACTGCCGCACACAGCTGGCGCACGAAGGCATTGCTGCCCTGCAGGCCGGCGCCTTCCATATCAGCACCGGCGGCCTCACCTACTTCAACACCACGCCCCTGGGCCGCGCTGTGACCGGCACCATGCTGGTGGCTGCGATGAAGGAAGACGACGTCAACATCTGGGGCGACGGATCGACCTTCAAGGGCAACGACATCGAGCGCTTCTACCGCTACGGCCTGCTGACCAACCCATCCCTCAAGATCTACAAGCCCTGGCTGGACCAGCTGTTCATCGACGAGCTGGGCGGCCGCGCCGAGATGTCGGCGTTCATGACACAAGCCGGCTTTGGCTACAAGATGAGCGCCGAGAAGGCCTACAGCACCGACAGCAACATGCTGGGCGCGACGCACGAGGCCAAGGACCTGGAGTTCCTTTCCAGCGGCATCCGCATCGTGAACCCCATCATGGGCGTGGCATTTTGGAAGGAAGAAGTCGCCGTCAAGGCCGAGGAAGTGTCGGTCCGCTTTGAAGAAGGCCAGCCCGTCGCCCTGAACGGCGTGGAGTTCAACGACCCGGTGGAGCTGATCCTCGAAGCCAACCGTATCGGCGGCCGCCACGGCCTGGGCATGAGCGACCAGATCGAAAACCGCATCATCGAAGCCAAGAGCCGCGGCATCTACGAAGCCCCGGGCCTGGCGCTGCTGCACATCGCCTACGAGCGCCTGGTGACGGGCATCCACAACGAAGACACCATCGAGCAGTACCGCATGAATGGCCTCAAGCTGGGCCGCCTGCTGTACCAGGGCCGCTGGTTTGACCCCCAGGCCATCATGCTGCGCGAAACCGCCCAGCGCTGGGTGGCCCGCGCCGTGACCGGCACCGTGACGCTGGAACTGCGCCGTGGCAACGACTATTCGCTGCTGAACACCGAATCGCCCAACCTGACCTACGCGCCCGAACGCCTGTCGATGGAGAAGGTGGAAGACGCACCTTTCAGCCCGCTGGACCGCATTGGCCAGCTGACCATGCGCAACCTGGACATCTCGGACACGCGCGACAAGCTGGGTGTGTATTCGCGCGCTGGCCTGCTGTCGCTGGGTGGCAACGCGGCACTGGCGCAGCTGGAAAACGACCGCAAATAAACCTTGGACCCAGAATATGGGTCAAAATGGCTCTAGCGCTTACCCATCAAGCGCTAGCAGCTACATATATATGAGCAAAGCCACCGGAAACGGTGGCTTTTTTCTTTGTGGAGAAGGTTGGCTGCTGGTCTAAACCACCACCGGCTCGGGCTCCAGCCGGATGCCAAAGCGCTCGTACACGCTGGTCTGGATGGCCTTGGCCAGGGTCATCACCTCGCCGCCCGTCACGCTGTCGGCGCCGTGCCCCCTGTTGACCAGCACCAAGGCCTGCTTTTCGTACACCCCCGCCTTGCCGATGGACTTGCCCTTCCAGCCGCAGGCATCAATCAGCCAGCCCGCCGCCAGCTTGATGCTGCCGTCGGGCATGGGGTAATGCACGATCTTGGGCTCGCGCGCGATGATGTCGGCGCACTGGTCGGGCGACACCGTGGGGTTCTTGAAGAAGCTGCCTGCGTTGCCCACCACGGCAGGGTCGGGCAGCTTGGCGCGGCGAATGTCGCAGATCCAGTCAAAAATCTGCTGGGCACTGGGGTGCTCCACGCCCGCCTCGGCGCGGCGGCGCTCCAGATCGAGGTAGCCCAGCACGGGCTTCCAGGGCTTGGGCAGCCGAAACCGCACATGGGTGATGACCGCGCGCCCCGCCAGGCCCATGCCGCGCGGCATCCCGCTGCCGTCGGGTGCTTCAGACGGCGCATGCTTGAAGACGGAGTCGCGGTAGCCAAAGCCGCATTGCGCAGCATCCAGGCTGAACGACTGGCCGGTGGCCAGATCGAGGGCGTCGAGCGATTCAAACCGATCCTGCAGCTCCACGCCATAGGCACCGATGTTCTGCACGGGCGAGGCGCCCACCGTGCCCGGGATGAGCGCCAGATTTTCCAGCCCCGGGAACCCGTGTGCCAGCGTCCAGGCCACAGCATCGTGCCAGACCTCACCCGCACCCGCCTCCACGATCCAGGCCTTGGGGGTTTCCTCCACCAAGCGCAGCCCCTTGATCTCCATCTTGAGCACGATAGATTTCACATCGCCGGTCAGGATGATGTTGCTGCCACCGCCCAGCACAAACTTGGCTGCGGGGGCCAGCTCCATATCGGCCAGAACGGCCTTCAGATCCGACACGGAGCGCACACGCACCAGGGTTTGGGCACGCGCAGCAATGCCAAAGGTGTTCCAGGGCTGCAAAGGGGCGTTTTTCTCGACTACCATTGGCCCGATTGTCGCACCCGTCCTTTCGGGCCCCCGCGATCTGTAGCTGTTTTCCCTGAGATTGAGAGCCATCCATGCCATCTTTTGACACCGTCTGTGAAGCCAACCTGGTTGAAGTGAAAAACGCCGTCGAGAACACCGCCAAGGAAATCGCCACCCGTTTCGACTTCAAGGGCACATCGGCCAGCATCGAGATCAAAGACAAGGACATCACGCTGATCGGCGACGCCGACTTTCAGCTCACCCAGATCGAGGATGTACTGCGCAACAAGCTCACCAAGCGCAACGTGGACGTGCGTTTTCTGGACATGGGCGATGTGCAGAAGATAGGCGGCGACAAGGTCAAGCAGGTCATCAAGGTGCGCAACGGCATCGAGAGCGAGCTCGCCAAGAAGATCCAGAAGCTCATGAAGGAAAGCAAGCTCAAGGTGCAGGCCGCCATCCAGGAGGACAAGGTGCGCGTGACGGGTGCCAAGCGCGACGACCTGCAGGCGGCCATGGCGCTGATCCGCAAGGATGTGACGGACGTTCCCCTGTCGTTCGACAACTTCCGCGACTGAGATGGAGATGGCGCACCCCCTGAGTCGCTTCGCGCCTTCCCCCTCCAAGGGGACGACGCCCTCGCTGCGGGGCGGCCCTGGCTTGGCGTCCCTCGCCTGGGCCGCGCCAGTTTCGAGGTACGGGGGAGGCGCACAGCGCTATCAACGAATGACGATCCACTCCTTTGCACTGGCCGCGATGGTTACTCTGTGCTTGGCTCCGTCCTGGGCCCATGCGCAGGCGGTGGCGCTGGCGGGCATGCTGGGCAGCAAGGCCTTGCTGGTGGTGGATGCCAACCCACCCAAGGCGGTGGGTGCTGGGGATGAGTACCAGGGCGTCAAGGTCATTACCGTCACCAAAGAAGAAGCCACCATCGAAGTCAATGGCACGCGACGCGTGCTGCGGCTGGGCGAGGCCCCGGTGAGCGTTGGCGCCCGTGGCGGAAGCGGCAAGCGCGTCGTATTGATGGCCGACAGCCGTGGGCATTTCATCAACAGCGGCACCATCAACGGGCGTGTGATGCAGTACATGGTGGACACCGGTGCTTCCACCGTGGCCATCGGGCGGCAGGATGCTGAGCGCATGGGGCTCAACTACCAGAACGGCCAGCCCGTGCGCATGAACACGGCCAATGGTGTGGCGCAAGGTTGGCGCATGAAGCTGGACTCAGTGCGCATCGGCGATGTCGAGGTGTTCGGGGTCGAGGCCATCATCACCCCGCAGCCCATGCCTTACGTGCTGCTGGGCAACAGCTTTCTGACCGAGTTCCAGATGACCCGCATCAACGACCAGATGGTGCTGGAAAAGCGCAACTGAGCCTGGCCGCTGCACACACCACCATGTCTGCCCACCACTCCACCGGCACCCCCCACCACGCCGAAGGCGAGTACGAGGACTTGCTGGGCCTGTGGTCAGACCTGGAATCAGCGCTGTCGGTGCTGCTGTCGCGACCTCTGCAGGTACAGGATTTTGCCGCCAAGGTGCGCCAGTTCGATAGCTGGATGCAGGACCTGGTGGCGCACGACATCGACGCAGCGCTGTACCTGATGTTCCAGCTGGCGTCCACATCCACCGTGGGCTATAGCGCCTCCCATGCGCTGGTGTGCGGCACCTTGTGCCACATCATGGCGCACGAACTGCAGCTGGCACCACGCGAGCGCGACAGCCTGGTGCGCGCGGCCCTCACCATGAACATCGGCATGACGGCCCTGCAGGATGAGCTGGCCGAACAGCGTGAACGCCCGACACCGGTCCAACAAGAGGCCATCAAGAGCCACCCGGAAGAAAGCATGATGCTGCTGGAGCGCCTGTTCATCAACGATGCGCTCTGGCTGGACGTGGTGGGACAACACCATGCCACCGTGGCCGACCGTGTGCCGCTGGCCAACCAGGACCCCGTGGACCGGCTCACACGCGTCCTGGGCACCATCGACCGCTATGCAGCCATGATCAGCCCACGCAAGTCCCGTGCAGGCCGCAGTGCCACCGACTCGGTACGCGCCATCGTCGGGCAGGAGATCGACCAGCGCGATGAGGTGAGCTACACCCTGGTGCGCTCGATCGGCCTGTGCCCGCCAGGGACTTTTGTGAAGCTCGACAACGGCGAGACCGCCATCGTGCTGCGCCGCAGCGAAAAAGCCAATCATCCGCTGGTTGCCAGCCTTCTGGACCGCACCGGTACCCACCACGCGCAGCCCAGCCTGTACCAGACGGCCACCGGAAAACCCCGCATCCAATCCGCCCTGGCCCGATCGGCCGTAAGCCTGGAGCTCAACCACCGCACCATGGTGCGCCTGGGCCTTTATGCCGCCCAGCACAGCGCCGGGCTCCGGGGGCTGATTTCAGGGCCAGGTTCGCTGTAGAACCTGTCCGTACAAGAAGCTGAGCAGACGGCACGTGCACCGCAGTCAGCGCGGCGTGCCTTCCCCTGCGTTTACTTTGCCGACTTGCCTGCACCCTCGGCGTTAGGCTTGGCCTTTTTGCTGCCCAGTCGCGACTCCTTGCCTTCGATCAGGCGCTGGATGTTCTCCTTGTGGCGCCAGGCCAGCAGCATGGCCATCACGATGATGGAGCCCGCAATCGTGCCCTCGGCATACCACACCACCCCATCCACCAGCAGGTAATACACCGGCGCAAAGGCGGCAGCCACCAGCGAGGCCAGGGACGAGTAGCGGAAGAAAAACGCGATGATGAGCCAGGTCGCAGCCGTGGCCAGCCCCAGCCAGACGCTGATGCCCAACAGCACGCCCAGCGCAGTGGCAACGCCCTTGCCCCCTTCAAATCGGAAGAACACAGGCCACAGGTGGCCCAGAAACGCCGCCAGCCCCACCATGGCGACCGTGCCGTCGTCCAGCCCGTAGGGCTGACCAAACCACATCACCAACGCCACAGGCAGCCAGCCCTTCATGGCGTCCAACAGCAGTGTGACGATGGCTGCGGCCTTGGAGCCCGAGCGCAGCACGTTGGTGGCACCGGGGTTCTTGCTGCCATAGGTGCGCGGGTCGCTCAGCCCCATCACACGCGTCACGATGACGGCGAACGACAGCGAGCCCAGCAAGTAGGCGGCCACAGCGGCAAGGATGGGATACACGGCGGTCAAGGCAACTCCTCAAAAATCGGGGGACGGCGGACGGTCTGCCGTGGCGGCCTATTCTGCCAGCGCGCAGTGCACCGGTTTAGCACCCAGCAACTGCACGCACACCTGCGGATCGATCTGCACTAAAAAGCCCCGGCGCCCGCCATTAATGGCAATGCGCGGCAGCGCGAGGATGGTTTCTTCGATGTACACCGGCATGGCGCGCCGCGTGCCAAAGGGCGACGTGCCGCCCACCAGATAGCCGCTGTGGCGGTTGGCGACCTCCGGCGCGCACGGCTCGACCGACTTGGCGCCGATCTGGCGCGCGAGGTTTTTGGTGGAGACCTTGCGATTGCCATGCATCAGCACCAGCAAGGGCTTGGCATCCTGGTCCTGCATGACCAGGGTTTTGACCACCGTGAAGGGGTCGAGGCCTAGCACCTCGGCGCTGTGCATGGCGCCACCGTGCTCCAGGTATTCGTAGGGGTGCTCAGTGAATGCCACCTTGTTCGCCTTGAGCAACTGGGTGGCTTGGGTCTCGGAGACGTGTTCTTTCTTGGCCATGGTGCAATCTGGGTAGGGAACGAATGGTATCCAGTTGCGAGCCCCCACTGCGAACGGCAGGCAGCCCGAATCAAGGCACCTCGATCACCCTCGCTGATGTCGTCTTGCGCCGCCCCACCTTGCGCTTGCCGTACTGCTCAATGGCAGCCACCAGCGCCTGCGTGAACTGCTGCACCAGCGCCGACGGCACTCGCCCCTCCACAGCCAGCACCTGCAGACGCCGCTGCTGCAGTTGCACCTCATCAAACGGCCGGGCGGCCAGCAGGCCCGCCTCCACCCAGCGCGACGCCGTGAGGTAGCTGGCCAGCACCACGTCCTGCCCGCCCAGCAGCGGCAGCAGCGCCGACGAAAAATTGCTCTCCACCGCAGGCATGTAACGCAGGCCCTGGACTGCACAGCTCAGGTCAAACAGCTGCCGCCCGGTGGTGTCGCCCGCACCCAGCAGCAGCGGATAACGCACCACATCGGCCACACTCACGCTGCGCTGACGGGCCAGCGGGTGCTGCGCGGGCATGATGGCGTAGATCGGAGCAATGGCGGAATGCAGCACCTGCAAACCTTTCTCGGGCGCCACGCTGTACTTCAGCGCCAGATCGACGTCTCCGCGCTGCACCAGGGCCGACACTTCCTGCGGCACGTGCACCAGCAACTGCAGCTGCACCTGTGGGTGCGTCTGCCGGAACGCCGACATCACCAGCGGCATGAAGCTCGCGGCAAAGCCTTCGGTGCAGGCCACCCGTACACGCAAAGCCTGCTGGGCCGACAGCCCTTGCAGTTGCTCGACCAATTCTGTGGCCTGCGCATCGTGTGCCGTGGCATGGGCCAGCAGCCGGGTGCCCGCTTCAGTCAGCGCCATGCCACGTGCCTGGCGTTCGAACAGCGTCACGCCCAGGCTGTCTTCCAGCTTGCCCAACTGGCGGCTCACTGCCGATGCAGCCACGTACAGGCGCTGCGCCGCCTGATTGACAGAGCCGGTGCGCGCCACCTCCAGAAAGTAACGCAAGGGCAGGCTGAGCAGTGAAATGGGCATCGTGTACCTACTAACCAAAAGGCAACGCTCAGTTGCCAAATCTCTATCCAGAGCAATGGTAAACCGGCTCCCATCTTGCATGGTTTAAGGCTCCAATTCACCCATGGCTGTGGATATCAGCGCGATCGCCTTTGCGGCAGTGCTACCAACACCCCACGCATCAACCTCTGGAGCCTGCATGAAAAGCCTTGTCCGAGTCTCTTTGCTGTCCGCCGTCCTGGCCACCTTCGCCAGCGCCAGCACCCTGTCCCTTGCCCAGACGGCTGCGCCCTCGGAGGCGTGGCCCCAGCGCACTGTGCGCCTGGTCGCGCCCTTCCCACCCGGTGGCGGCACCGACGCCGTAGCCCGCGCGCTGGGCCAAAAGCTGTCCACGCGCCTGGGCAAACCCGTGGTCATCGACAACAAGCCCGGCGCCTCCACCATCATTGGCACCGACAGCGTGGTCAAGGCCGAGCCCGACGGCTATACCCTGCTGGTGTCGGGCTCCACCAGCTACACCGTTAACGCTGCGCTGCGGCCCAAGCTGCCGTACGACCCGCTCAAGGACTTGGCGCCTGTGGCCATCGTTGCCCGCGCACCGCTGGTGATCGTGGTCAGCGCCAGTTCGCCCCACAAGGACTTCGCCGCCCTGCTGGCCGCCGCAAAGGCCGCGCCCAAAACTATCAACTACGCCACTTTCGGCTCCGGTTCGGCCCCCCACCTGGTCGGCGCACTGTTGGAGCAGGCCGCTGGCGTGCGCCTGCAGGACGTGCCCTACCGGGGCAGCGCACAGGCCATGATGGGGTTGATCGGCGGTGAGATCCAGATGGCCATCGACACCGTAGCCAGTGCCGCACCGCATGTGCGCTCAGGCAAGCTGCGCGCACTGGCCATTGCAGGCAACGAGCGCGCCCGCGCCCTGCCCTCGGTTCCTACTGTGCGGGAACTGAAGCTGCCAGACGCAGCCTTTGACGGCTGGTACGCCGTGGCAGCCCCGGCGCGCACGCCCGCGCCCATCGTGGACAAACTGGTGAAAGAAGTCGAGGCCGCCATGCGCGACGTCCAGCTGCAGGACCAGATCCGTGCCCAGGGCATGGAGCCCGTTTTTGTGGGCCCCAAGGCCATGCACGCCGCCATGGAAGACGAGATCGGGCGCTACCGCGCGCTGGCCCACCGCGCACAGATCGTGGTGGAGTGACCCCAGCAAGGAGAAAACGATGAACCGAGAGCAACTGATCAACAACGTCCACCACTACTTCGATGACGGCCGCTTTGCCGATGACCTGCGCCGACGCGTGACCTGGCGCACCGAAAGCGACACCGGGCAAGTCCCCCCCACGCTGCGCAACTACCTGACCGACGAAATCGTGCCTTGTCTGGAGCCGCTGGGCTTTGACTGCCAGGTGCTCGAAAACCCCGATCCCAAGGGTGGCCCGCTGTTGCTGGCCCACCGGGTAGAAGACCCCGCTTTGCCCACCGTGATGACCTATGGCCACGGCGACGTGGTCAACGGCCAGGACAGCCAATGGCGCGAAGGTTTTTCGCCCTGGGAGCTGACCATTGAAGGTGACCGCTGGTATGGCCGTGGCACCGCCGACAACAAGGGCCAACACACCGTCAGCCTTGCCGCGCTGGCGCACACGCTGGAGGCACGCCAAGGCCGTCTGGGCTACAACGTGACACTGCTCATGGAGATGGGCGAAGAAGCCGGTTCACCCGGCCTGGCCGCATTCTGCGAACAGCACAGGGATGCGCTGAAAGCCGACCTCTTCGTGGCCAGCGACGGCCCCCGGGTGAACGCGGCGCGCCCCACGCTCTTTCTGGGTTCGCGCGGTGCCATCAACTTTTCGCTCGCGGTGCGCAGCCGCGACAAGGCCTACCACTCGGGCAACTGGGGCGGCGTGCTGGCCAACCCGGCTACGGTGCTCACGCACGCGCTGGCCACGTTGGTGGACGCCCAGGGCCGCATTCTGGTCGAGGGCTTGCTACCGCCTGCCGTGCCCGACAAGCTGCGCTCCGCACTGAAAGACGTGGTGATCGGCGCAGGTGTCGATGACCCTGCGCTCACGCCCGGATGGGGCGAACCCGGCCTCACGCCCGCCGAACAACTGGTGGGCTGGAATACGCTGGAAGTGCTGGCTCTGGGTGCGGGCAACGCCCAACGCCCGATCAATGCCATCCCTTCCCAAGCGGTGGCCCATTGCCAGCTGCGCTTTGTAGTGGGCACCGACTGGAAGAACGTGCAAGCCACGCTGCGCGAGCATTTGGACGCGCATGGTTTCAGCCAGGTGGAGATCACCATGGGCATGGTGTGCGGCGCCACCCGGCTCGACCTGCACAACCCCTGGGTGGACTGGACGCTGGCGTCGCTACAAGCCAGCGCGGGGCAGCCTGCCACCTTGCTGCCCAACCTGGCGGGCTCTCTGCCCAACGACATCTTTGCGGACCAGCTGGGCCTGCCCACCCTTTGGGTGCCCCACTCGTACCCGGCGTGCGCGCAACATGCGCCCAACGAGCACCTGCTGGCACCTGTGGCCCGCGAAGGGCTGGCCGTGATGGCAGGGCTGTTTTGGGATCTGGGTGAGGCGCAGGGCACACCGTGGAAGGAAGGACGTATCACCGCCGTTGCATAGACACCAGCCGTTCTGACCGACGTAAAAAAGGGGCTGTTCAGCCCCTTTTTGCTATCTGTGCACAGTGATCACAATGCCGGGTCGCGCAGCTCCCAGCGGATGGCGTCGATCTCCTTCAACACCTCTGGCGACAGCGTGGTTCCCCACGCATTCAGGTCTTCATCCAACTGCGCCACCGACGTCACGCCGATGATGGTGCTGGCCACCTGCCACTTGGTGTAGCAGAACGCCAGCGCCATTTGCGTAGGCGTCATGCCATTGGCACGGGCCAGGGCGTTGTAGCGGCGCGATGCCGTGAGCGCCTCGGGGCGGCCCCAGCGCTGCTTGCGCACGGATTCATACGTGGCAATGCGTGCGCCCTGGGGTGCCGATGGGCCGGTGATGCCGCTCTCGTCGTACTTGCCCGTCAGCAAGCCAAAACCCAGCGGTGAGTAGGCGAGCAGCGACACGTTCAGGCGGTGGCAGGTTTCGTCCAGGCCGTTTTCCCAGGTGCGGTTGATCAGGCAATACGGGTTTTGCACCGTAGCCACACGAGGCAGGCCGTGCTGCTCGGCCAGGCGCACGAATTCGTGCACACCATAGGGCGTCTCGTTCGACAGGCCGATGTACCGCACCTTGCCCGCCTTCACCAGCCCCGACAAAGCTTCGAGCTGCTCGCGAATGGGGGTGGTGGAGGTTTCTTTGGAAGGGTCGTAGTACAGGTTGCCAAAAGCGGGCACATGGCGCTCGGGCCAGTGGATCTGGTAGAGGTCGATCACATCGGTCTGCAGGCGGCGCAGGCTGCCCTCGCACGAAGCAACGATATCGGCCGCAGCCATGCCCTTGCCCTCGCGCACCCAGGGCATGCCGCGCGAAGGACCTGCTACTTTGGTGGCCACCACCAGTTTCTGGCGCGCACCGGGGTTCTTGGCGAACCAGTTGCCGATGATGGTTTCGGTAGCGCCAAAGGTCTCAGCCTTGGCTGGCACCGAATACATCTCGGCCGTGTCGAGGAAGTTCACCCCCCTTGCCAGCGAGCGGCTGAGGATGTCGTGGGAATCAGATTCGTTGACCTGTTCACCAAAGGTCATGGTGCCCAGGCAGATGGGGGTGACGTGCAGGTCGCTCTGACCGAGTTGGATATTGTTCATGCGGACTCCGTTGGCAAGCCGCGCAGTTTACGGGTTGCCAGCAAAGTCTGCAGGCCTGGGCTTGCACACCCGCCTCACAGGGTTTGCTGCACGCGATATGCGGCAAACCCTGCGGAGTTTTTCTACCGTTCCATCAGCCCGTTCGACGGCAGCGTTTCATCCAGCAGTTTGCGCGCTGTCTCCACCCCTGCCACGGGCAGGCCGTTGGGATCCAGCAACCCCACCTGCACAAGCACACTGGCCTGGTCCCAGTAGATATGCTCGTGGTAGAGCTTGTCGCCGCGAAACTTGACCACCGCCAGCAGCGGTATTTCTACGCGCCGCCCCGTGGGCGCGACGCCGGGCAGCATCCAGGGGATCTCGGTGGTATGGGTGAAGCAAAACAGCATTTCATCCACCACCTGCGTGGCGCCCACCGTGCGCGAGATGGGGGTCAGGCTGGTATCAGGTGGGTTGCTGTTGACAAAGTGACGGGTGTAGAAGTCGTGCAGATGCCGGTAGCCCACACCGCCCGTCATGGTGGGGATGTGGTTCACATAGGGCTCCGCCACCATGGTGGACATGGTGGCGTCCACATTGCGCGTGGCGAACTCATATTCGCAGTGTTTGTCCCACAGAGCTGAGAGGTCGTAGTGTGGCCCCATTGCGCGTCGCAAGGCAGCCACGCTGCGCTGGTGTGCCATCAGGGCCGACGGCTTGTGGAAGTGGTCGCCACCCACGCGTGCAAACGCATGGTCGGTGCCGGGGTAGATGTACAGCTCCACGTTCTCGCGGCCCGAAAGGGTCTGCACGATGGCCTCGCGCGCGGGCGGCGGGCAAAAACCGTCAAGCTCAGCGATGTGCAGCACCAGGCGGCACTGGATATCAGCGGCTTCAGCCAGCGCAGCTTCTATGCCGACGCCGTAGTAGCCCACCGCCACGTCGGCATCGGTACGGCAGGCCGCCAGGTAGGCCAGCTTGCCGCCCAGGCAGAAGCCCAGCACACCCACCTTGCCGCCCTGCGTGCGGACCTCGGGGCGCGCACGCAGCGCCGAGATGGCTGTCTGCAGGTCCTGCACGCCCTTGGCTTCGTCAAAGCCCTGGTAGAGCGCAAATGCGCGCGGCATATCCTTCGCTGCATCGAGTTCTACAGACGGCTCCTGGCGCCAGAAAAGATCGGGTACCAGCACCACATAACCTTCCTCTGCGTAGTAGTCGGCGACGTCACGCATGGTGCCGTTCACTCCAAAAATTTCCTGTGCAAGCACCAGCCCTGGTCCGCCGCCACTGGCGGGTGTGGCGAGGTAAGCGCGAAAGCTGCCGCTGCCGTCTGCGGCTTCGAGGGTGATCCATTGTCCTGGCATGTTCGGGATCCTTGTAGAGGGTATTAGTGGTTTCAAGAAGGTTCAGGAAGCCGCAGCCCCCGAGGTGGCTTGGGGCGCTGCCACAGCCACGGTGGCATTCGCATGCCGCGCCAGCAGTTGCCGGGTGACCACCGCATAGTCCGACGGATCCACCGGCCCCAGCCACTGCTTGACGCGGGTGAGCACACCAAGCGGCAGCCCCATGTCCTGCAGCAGTTCGTCAATGTTGTGCACCGAGAACGGGATGATGTTGGTGCCTTTGGAATGCTTGCCGTCGGTGCGCTCCTCCATCCAGGCCAGGCGCCGGTCGATCTGCGCGTTCATCTGGTCCGGCGGTGGCAGTTGCAGCCCGCCGCGCAGGTGGTTGGCCAGCCACAGCGCACCGATCTCGCAGTTCAGCTGGCTGAAGAATGAGGAGTTGTAGCCGTTGAACGCCAGGCGCGGCATGCCCACCGGCAAGATGGAGCGGTACAGCCGGAAGTTGCCGCGCGCGTCCGTCACGCGCTGCAGCACGCTGCCGTCAAAGAATGGCACCTGCTGGTGCCAGCCCGTGCCGCAGACCACAATATCGGCAAGCACCGTTGCGCCATCGCTCAGTACGGCCTGGCCGGGCTGCAACGTGCGGATGCTCACGCCCTTGCGCACCCCGAGCGTGCCGGCAGCCACCTTCTCGTAGAAGCCATCGGTCACCAGGCTCACGGTGCTGCGGGCAATGGTTTCGAGCGGCGTGCCGGGGTGCAGGCCAATCTCGCGTAATTTGAGTTGGCGCGTGACCACCGATTCCACGCTGCCCAGCATGGAGTTGCGCACCGGCAAGCCCGTCCCGTGCAGGAATTTTTCGAAGCCCTTAGGCTCGATGTACTTGAACAACGCCTCGCCCATGCGCGTGAGCAGCAGGAACTTGAAGTTCAGAACGTTCATGAACTTCTTCGGGATCTTCCAGATCAGCTGGCGCGCGAGCACCGTGGTGCTGGCGCTGTCGGCCGCGATGGCATTGGCCACGTCGCACGACGACTTGCCGTAGCCCACCACCAGCACATGCTTGCCGCGCGCCTCGTTCGCGTCGTTGAACTGACTGGTATGGCACACGCGCCCGCCTGCAGCCACGAAGGAATCCGCGCCCGGGTACTGCGGCACGGCCGGCTCGCTGAAGATGCCATTGCACACCACCAGGTAGTCGAAGCGGTGCACCTCGGCCGGCAAGGCACCGCCCTGGCCGGACACTGCTCGGCGCGCCTTCACGGTCCACACACCGGCCTCTTCATCGAGTACCGCGCTCTCCACCGTAGTGGACATGCGCAGGTACGGCACCAGTCCGAAGTGCTCGGCATATGACTGCAGGTAGGCCTGCACCTGCTGGCCCGAAGGCCACTCGGGGTAGCTGGCCGGCATCGGAAAATCCGACAGCGCATAGGTGGTGCGCGGGTTCTGCGTAGTCAGGCCCGGGTAACGGCGCGAGGCCGCCCAGACGCCGCCGACGTCGGGCTCCTTCTCGAACACCGTCACCTCAAAGCCAAAGGCGCGCAGCACCTTGGCGGTGGAAAGGCCGGCGAAACCGGCACCGATGATGCCTACAGATCGGATGGTCATGGCTGCTCCTTCACGACATGAGTTTGGGGATGGCCGGCTCGTACGACTCTGGCCCCATGGCCGAGTAGCCGCCGTCGCAGGCATAGTCGGCGCCGGTCACGAAGCTGGCCAGGTCCGAGCACAGGAAGAGCACCACGTTGGCCACCTCGGCCGGGTCGCCCACGCGGCGCAGCAGGTGGAAGGGCGCGGCCACGCGGTCGGTCTTGGCGCGGTCGCCGCCGGTGAGCTGGTCCATGATGGCCGACCAGGTCCAGCCCGGCGAAACGCTGTTCACGCGCACGCCCTCGCCCGCGAGGTCCATGGCCATGCTGCGCGTGAGCTGCACCATGGCCGCCTTGCCCACCGGGTACAGCCAACGCCCGGTCTGCGCCACGCCCGAAGAGATGCTGGTGAAGTTGACCACCGCCCCGCCGCCCGAGCGCTGGAAGTGCGGGCGCACGGCCTTGAGCACCATCACCGCGCTGACCAGGTTGACATTGAGCGAGGCCAGCCAGTCCTCGCGCGGCGAGGCGATACCATCGTCCAGATAGGAACATGCCAGGTTCACCAGGTAGTTCACCCCGCCGTGGCGCTCTGCGGCCAGCGCCACGCAGGCAGCCACCTGGGCGTCGTCGGTGATGTCGGTGCGGCTGAACAGCACCCCATCGCCCAACTCGTCCGCCAGGGCCTGTCCGGCCTCGGCATTGATGTCGGCCACCACCACCCGCACCCCAGCCTGGTGCAGTGCACGCACCACCCCGGCACCGATGAGGGTGGCGCCCCCGGTCACGATCGCGCTCTTGCCGCGCATGCCTTCAAATCCCTGGACCATGCTGACTCCTGTGGCTATTGCAATGACTGTTGCGGTGCAGCAGCGGTAACACGCCGTCACATCCGCCCCCATGCACCCGGTGCTAACGCTCTTGCGCAGCACCCGGGGCATGCACAAGAATAGAAAAGCAGCCCGCGCATCCACATCCCGAAAGCGCAGGGCGTATCCCACAAACGCATGTTTTCGCGCCCCTGCCGTGGCGTGTTTCGTGCTTTCCCAAGAACCAACATCCCACCGGCCAAACCGCATGCACACCGCCCAGCAGAACAGCACCGCGCACCCGCTACCGCTGGAGCGCTATCGCCTGTTCGACAGCCACGACCTGGACGAGGCGCGCGAGTTCGTGGGCCGCGTGTTCTGCCCGCATGACCTGGCCACACTGCGCCCGGGCGCGCAGCTTGACGCCTGCCACCACAGCGTGCCCCTGCACCGCGACGCAAGCCTGAACTACGTGCAGTACGGGCCGGCGGTGCGCATTGAGCCTGGCCATTTGGGAGGCTTTTACCTGCTGCAGATTCCGCTGCGCGGCGGCGCCATGGTGCGGTGCGGCAGCCAGGCCGTGGAATCGCATGCGCTCATGGCCTCGCTGCCATCGCCCACTGAAGCGCTGTCGATGCACTGGCATGACGACAGCCCACAATTCATCGTCAAGATAGACCGTGCCGCTGTGCAATCACGCTTGTCTGCACTGCTGCAGGCGCCCTTGCACCAGCCGCTGGTGTTTGACCTGGGGGTGGACCTGACCAACCCGGCACTCTTGGGCATGACGAGCTTCATTGCCTACCTGCGCTCTGCGGTAGAAACCAATGCCATCCTGCTGGGACACCCGGTGCTGGCCGAGCAGGCCGAGAACCACCTGCTTACCAGCCTGCTGCTCAGCACGGGGCATAACTACTCAGCGGCACTGGCCTCGGGTGCATTCAGTTCTGGCGCAGTGCCCACGGTGCTGCCGCGCGTGGTCAAGCGTGCGCAGGAGTACATGCACAGCCAGTTGGAACAACCCATCACCCTGGCCGATGTGTGCGCGCATGTGGGCGTCAGCGCCCGCTCGCTGCAGCAGACCTTTGCGCAATGCACGGGTAAGAGCCCCATGGCATTCCTTCGGGATTTGCGGCTTGATGCCGCCCGCACGGCACTGCAAAGCAAGTTTGCAGAACGTGCACCGCAGGTGTCGGATATCGCCGCGCGCTATGGTTTTTTTCACCTCGGCCACTTTGCAGAAGGCTACCGCCGGCGCTTCGGCGAGACGCCCTCAGAGACACGCCAGCGCCTGGGCCCACCGCACTGATCCCCGCTCACCCCGGCTGTGCCACGAAGGCATCTGCAAAGAACAGGGTGGACTGCATACCGGCCAAGGCCATAAAGTCTCGCCGCGCGGCATTCACCATGGCGGGCGCACCGCAGGCATACACCTCATGCTGCGACAAATCTGGATGGTCCTGCAACACGGCCTGATGTACCCAGCCCCTCCGTCCCGTCCAACCATCGGCTTCGGGGGAGTCTGACAGCACCGGCACATAGGTCAGGCGTCCCTTCCAGGCCTGTTCCCATTCCTTGCAGAGGTCATGCAGATACAGGTCCTGCCGCGCGCGGCCGCCCCAGTACAGGGTGATTCGGCGTCCACTCCCCGCAGCAAGGAGCTGCTCCACCAATGCCTTGATAGGCGCAAAGCCTGTTCCGCTCGCCAGAAGAATGGCCGGGGCATCGGTGGCGGTGTGCATGCCGAAGGTACCAAACGGCCCCTCAATGCGCAGCACATCGCGCACCTTGAGTTTGCCGAACACCTGGTCCGTGAAAAGGCCGCCCGGCAGGTGGCGGATGTGCAGCTCCAGCAGGTCAACGCCCTCACGCGCCGGGGTGGCCAGCGAATAACTGCGACGCCGGTTGCCAGGCAGCAGCACATCCGCGTAGTGCAGGCGCTGGCCTGCGGGCGGTTGCAACTGCACGCGCACCACATCAGGTGCAAGACGCTCCATGGCCGCCACCCGCACCGGTAGCTTGCGCACATCGATACCCGGAATGTGGGGGATCTCGGCACACTCCAGCTGCAGGTCACCCGCTGCAGCCGAGCAGCACAAAAGGCGCTGGCCCTGGGCCAGGTCTTCAGCCGTCAGCGCGGAGGGTAAGGCCCCAGCAATATCCTGGACCGGCCCATGCAGCACCTGCGCCCTGCAGGCGCCGCAGCTGCCCGTTTTGCAATGGTGGGGCAAGCGGATGCCTGCGCGCGCTGCGGCGTCCAGCAGACTCTCGCCAAGCTGCGCCACAAACATCTTGCCGGCCGGCAGCAGCGTGACGCGGTGCTCCTGCGCACGGAGTTCAGCGTATGCCTGCGCAGATGGCGATTTCTGTAGATCCAAGTCCACATCACAGTCCAGCATGGTCGGCCCTTCAACCCTTACACCGTAAGGTAACGCGCCCACAGGCTGCGGTCTGCATTGAGCGCAGCAGAGTCGCCCTGCCACACCACCCGCCCGCGCTCCAGGATCACATGGCGGTCTGCAAGGTCCACCAGGCGGTGCACGTATTTGTCCACCACGAGAATGGTCTGCCCAGCGGCCTTGAGCGTGGCCAGGCAGCGCCAGATCTCCTCGCGGATCACCGGCGCCAGGCCTTCGGTGGCTTCATCCAGGATGAGCAGGCGCGGGTTGGTGGACAGCGCTCGGCCAATGGCCAGCATCTGCTGCTCGCCCCCCGATAGCTGGTTGCCCAGGTTGTTCTGCCGCTCCTTCAGGCGCGGAAACACAGCGTAGATGCGCTCCAGGTCCCACGCATCGCGCAGGCCATTGCGGTGGTCGGCAAAGGCCACCAGATGCTCGCGCACGGTGAGGTTGGGAAACACATGCCGCCCCTCGGGCACGATGGCCAGGCCCAGACGGGCGATGGCATCGGTCTTGAGCCTGCCGGTCGCCTCCCCCGCAAAGCGGATGCCACCGGCTGTAGGGCGCAGCGCACCGACCAGGGCTTTGATCGTGGTGCTTTTGCCCATGCCGTTGCGGCCGAGCAGCGAAACCACTTCGCCTGCCGCGATCTGAAGGTCAATACCAAACAACACCTGGCTCACGCCATAGCCGGCCTCCAGGGCCTGGCAGTTCAACAGGGGCTCTGGCGCGCTCATGCGATGGTCTCCAGCGTTTCGGTGCCCAGGTACACAGCCTGCACCTCGGGATGGTTGCGGATCTCGTCGGGCTTGCCAGCGGTGAGCACACGGCCATACACCAGCACGGAGATGCGGTCGGCGAGGCGAAACACGGCCTCCATGTCATGCTCGATGAGCAGCACCGCCATGTCCTTGCGCAGAGCCTCGATGAGCTGCACCATCTGTTGCGACTCATCTGGCCCCATGCCCGCCATGGGCTCATCCAGCAGCAGCAGCTTGGGACCCGCAGCCAGTGCCAGCGCCACATCCAGCGTGCGCTGTGCGCCATGCGGCAAGGCCCCCGCCGTCTCGGCAAGGCTGTGCTGCAGCCCTACGCGCTCTGCCAGTTGGTCTGCCTTGGCGTACAGCTCAGCGGCTTGCGAACGTGGCTGCAGGAAACGAAAGCTGGAGCCACTGTGCGCCTGCACCGCCAGCAGCAGGTTGTCACGCACGGTCTGCGCAGGGAAGATGCGCGTCACCTGGAAGCACCGCGACAGCCCGTGGGCCACACGGCCGTGCATGGGCAGCGGAGTGATGTCCACGCCGTCGAGCAGCACACGCCCTGCATCGGGCTGCAGCAGGCCCGATATCTGGTTGACCAGCGTGGTCTTGCCAGCGCCGTTGGGGCCAATCAGCGCATGGATCTCTCCCCGCTCCACCGACAGGCTCACATGGTCGGTGGCCAGCAGGCCGCCAAAGCGCTTGACCAGGCCTTCGACTTGAAACAGGCTCATCGGGCACTCCTTGCACGCCGGTCTGCCAGCGCCGCCAGGCCCTGGGGCGCATACAGAGCGGTGACGATCAACAGCGCCCCCAACGGCATGTGCCAGTAGTCGGTATTGAGCTTGAGCACCTCTTCGAGCGTGAGCCACACCGCAGCCCCCACTGGCCCGCCCCAACGTCGGCCCAGGCCACCAATCACCACCATCACAATGAGCGTGGCCGATTGCGTCCAGTGCATCATCGACGGGCTCACGAAGCTGTTGCCAGTGGCCAGCAACGCACCAGCCAGTCCCGCCACCGCCCCCGCCAGCACAAATGCAGTCAGCTGCAGCAGATACACCGGGTAGCCCAACGCCCGCATGCGCGTTTCGTTGTCGCGGATGCCCGTGAGCGCTGCACCAAAACGCGAGGCCGTGGCCCGGTCAAGCCACCACAGCACCAAAGCCACCAGCGCCAGCACCACCCAATACAGCGTGGACTCATCGGCCCCGTTGAGGCCCAGGCCCAGCAGCGGCCGCATGGGCAGGGTGTAGCCGTCGTCGCCGCCATAACTGCGCAGTGACACAAACACGAAATACAGCATCTGCGCAAAAGCCAGCGTGATCATGATGAAGTACACGCCCCTGGTGCGCAGCAATACAGCGCCAATCAGCAACGCCGCCAATGCCGCCAATGCCATGGCTGCAGCCCACACAACCCAGGCCGATGTCACGCCCGCATCCGAGAGCATGACCACCGCATAGGCCCCCACGCCCACGAACCCGGCATGACCCAAGGCCACCATGCCACCAAAGCCCATGATGAAGTTCAGGCTGGCAGCAGCCAGGGCCACCACCAGCACGCGGCGCACAAAACCGATGTAGAAATCCAGACCCAGGGCCGATGCCACCAGCGGGAACAGCGCCAGCGCCACCAGCAAGGCCAGCGGCAGCAGTGCGCCACGCCAGCGCGGCACATTCTCCTGCTGCAACGCGGAAAAAGTAAAACTCAGGGAAGAAGGCATATCAGGTTCCGTCGGTTCTATACGCCACCCGCAGCGCATGGAACTGGCGCGGCCAAGGCCAGTGCCCCCGCGCAAGAGCCGCCCCGCCGCAAAGGCGGCGTATCCAGAGCTTGCGCTGGGGGCGTCCCCCTCCCGACTCGCGCCGCGAGTCGAGAAAGGGGTGAAGGCGCGAAGCGACTCAGGGGGTGTTTCATTTCAGCCCTTGGCAGAAAACAGCCCCGCAGGGCGAAAAGACAGCACTGCGGCCATCAGCGCGTACATGGCCACTTCGGCGCACAGCGGCCCCAGGTCGGCAGCCACGGCGGGCGGCAAGGTAGCGCGCAGAAGCAGCGGCAGGAAGGCTCGGCCAATGGTGTCCACCAGGCCCACCAGCAGCGCGGCCACAAAGGCGCCCCGCACCGAGCCAATGCCGCCGATGACAATGACCACCAGCGCAGGAATCAAAATGGACTCACCCATGCCCACCTGCACGGCCATGATGGGTCCCATCAGCGCACCAGCCAGTGCGGCCAGTGCAGCACCCAGCAGAAAGATGCCACTGAACACGCGCTTGACGCGCACGCCCATCAGCTCGGCCATCCACCGGTCGGATGCCCCCGCCCGCACCAGCATGCCCACGCGGCTGTGGTTGACCAGCAGGTACAAAAGCCCTGCCACCAACACCCCTGCGCCCAGCACCACCAGGCGGTACGAGGGGTAAGGCAGCCCGGCAAACAGCTCCACCGGCCCCGCCAGGGCTGCGGGCGTGGGGGCCATGATGGGGGACGGGCCCCACACCATCTTTACGGCATCGTCGGCCACCAAAATCACACCGAACGTGGCCAGCACCTGGGCCAGGTGGTCACGCCCATACAGGCGGCGCATCAGCGTCACCTCCAGCAGCACCGCCACCAGCATCGTGGCCGCTATGGCCACCAGCACGGCGCCTGCCAGCGAGCCGCTTTGCACATGCACGGTGGCCGCCACATAGGCCCCCACCATGAACAGCGAGCCATGCGACAGGTTCATCACGTCCATGATGCCGAAGACCAGCGTGAGGCCCGCAGCGATGAGGAACAGCATGAGCCCATAGCCCGTGCCGTTGAGCAACTGCTCGAAGACAAGTATCGGATTCATGGTGCGCAAGGGCCTGTTCAAGTGGGCTGCCAACGATCACTTCAACGGGCACTGGCTGGCATAGGCATCGCCGTAGTTCTCCAGCACCGTCTTGATGGTCTTGTTGGTCACACGGCCTTCAGCGTTCTTGCCGATGGTGCGCAGGTAGAAGTTCTGCACCGGGAAGTGGTTGTTGGCGTATCGGAACGTGCCACGCACCGAGGGAAACTGCGCCTTGGCAAAGGCCTTGATAAGAGCCTCCTTGTCGCTCACCTTGCCGCCCACGGCCTTCACAGCGGCGTCCATGGCGGCAATCACGTCATAAGCCTGGGCTGCGTAGATGGAGGGATAGCGGCCGCCGTACTCCTTGCGGAAAGCCGACACAAAGGCCTTGTTGGGCGCGTTGTCCATGTCATGCGCCCAGTGTGTGGTGTTGAACAGGCCCAACATCGGTTCGCCCACCGCACCGATGATGTCTTCGTCGGCCGAAAAACCGCTGGTGACCAGCATGATGTCCTTGGACAGGCCTGCGCCCACAAACTGCTTGATGAAGTTGATGCCCATGGCACCTGGCAAAAAGAAATACACCGCATCAGGCTTGGCCGCGCGCAGCTGGGCAAGCTCGGTGGCGTAGTCGATCTGCCCGACCTTGGTGTAGATCTCGTCGGCCACCTGGCCCTTGTACTTGCGCTTGAAGCCGATGATGCCGTCCTTGCCCGCCGGGTAGTTGGGCGCCATCACCACCATGCGGCCAAATTTCTGATCGGCAGCAAACTGCCCAGCAGCCTCGTGGAACTGGTCATTCTGGTAGGCCGTGCCGAAGAAATACGCGTTGCACTGGGCGCCTGCGAGCTGGCTGGGACCGGCGTTGTTCGAGAGGTAAGGCACCTTGGCCGCGAACAGCGAAGGCGCCACCGCCAGCGCCACGTTCGACGCGATGGGGCCGGTGAAAAGGTCGATCTTCTCGCGCTGCACAAAGCGGTCCACCAGCTGCTTGGCCTGGTCGGGGCTGCCGGCCATGTCGGTTTGCACAAACTCGACCGGTTGGCCGCCCAGCTTGCCCCCGAGCTGCTTGATCGCCAGGGCAAAGCCGTCACGCGCCTCGGCACCGGGGCCTGCAAATGGGCCCGAGATATCAAGCGCCATGCCGACCTTGATGGGGCCGGACTGCGCAATCGCAGATACGCAGCTGCAGGCCGCCAGGGCCACCAGAGCCGTCAGGCGTGCCACAACGTGCACGCGAGAGGATGAGCGAAATGTGAGAGCCATCTTCAGTCCTTGTCTAACAACGTTCAAAAGAAAATCGGTGTGCACTACACGCCCACCTCGACCCGCCCCGCCACCACGCGCACCGGGAACGTGCGCACCGCTTCGGTGACCGGTGCCTTGCAGGGAGCGCCCGTGCGGATGTCAAAGGTGCCCTGATGCAAGGGGCATTCCACACAGCCGTCTTCCACGTAGCCATCGGACAACTTGGCGGCACCGTGGGTGCACAGGTCGTACAGGGCGTACAAGCCCTCTCCTTCGCGGAACACCGCCACGGGCAGTCCGCCCACCACCACGGGCCAGACGGCGCCGTCCGGGAAGTCATCGGGTTCGCCCACGTCGTGCCAGGCGGCGCAGGTGTGCCCGGTGGTTTCAATGTCTGTGGTTGTTTGCATGGTGGATCTCAGATGGGGGTGGCCAACAAGGTGGGTACGCGCAAGGTGTCGTACACCACCCGCTTGCTGCGGTAGCGCCACTCGCCTTCGTGTTGCACCACCTCGTCGAGGTAGGTGCCCGCCTGGTACACGGTGGAATCCCCGGCCTGACCGGTGATCACCACGATGTAGCTCGACTGCGTGCGCACCACGTCGTCCTCCACACTGGTGATGACCAGGCCCGACGTGGCGTGGCGATAGGCATGGTCCTCAAAGATGTTGGCGTGGCGCAGGGAGAGCACACGGTCGCGCAACATGCCGGCGTTGCGGCAGTACACGATGGGCGCAGGAAAGCCCGCATCGAAGTTCTCCTTGGGGATGATTTCGTAGCGGCAGTCCTCCACAAAAAAACCAGGCCAGTCTTCCAGCCGGTTGGTGTCCAGCGCGCTCACATAGCGGTGCTGCAGCTCCAGCAGCTCGGTCCACAGTTGCAGTCGTTGTAGTTGTGTTGTCATCTCCGTGGTTCCTCAATAGCCCATCAGCTTCTGGTAGCCCACCCAGAAGCGGCGGATCAGGTTTTCGGTGATGACGGTGTCTTGCTGGTCTGGCGCCTCGCGCGCCATGGCGATGTAGGAGTGCTTGTCGCCATCGCGCACCGTGCCCCGCTGCACCAGCTCGGTGGCCTCGGTGTCTTCCATCGAGATATAGCCCGCAGGCCCCACCAGGTTGGCCTGCAGCAGGCGCAGCTCGCGCATCTCGGGCGTGTCGTCCTCGTAGCCAAAAAAGTGAAACACCAGCTCGAAGTTGCTGGGCCCCTTGGGCAGCAACTGGCGCGCCACCAGCGTGTTGTGGATTTGCTGCACCACCAGCTGCGGAAAGATGGGCTGGATGTGGTTGGTGGTCATCTCATCGAACTCCTTGATCTGCCCCAGCAGCGTCGGGTCTTCGAGCGCAAAGCCTTCGTCCATCGAGCGGATGTTCTGCGCGCTGTAGGCCGCAGCGGTATCCGTCTCCACCTCAGGCTTGGTCACGGTGATGATGCTGTGCAGGCCGTGGTTCGCATCGGGGATCGAGCGCGCCTTCATCCCCACGCGGAAGATGTTGAAGGTGGTGTGGAACAGGTGCAGCAGGCTCGCGTGGTACGGGTCCTTCACGTTCTCGAAGTACAGCTTCCAGTTCGACTTGGAGTACTGCCGCGTGCAGCCCAGGTAGACGATGGGCTTGTGGAAGATTCGGTCGATCCATGGGCGCATCTCGGCGCCCAGGTAGTCAGGCAGTGGTGGGGTTTCGCCGCTGAAGGTGGCAAACAGCAGCCCCTTGTAGCTGTCCACGCGCAGCTTGTGCAGGTTGTGTTCTTCGGGCTTGAAGTCCTTGGGCATGCCCACCATGCCCTTTTGGCCCCGGCGAAACGGCACACCCTGCAGGTCGCCATTGGCCGCAAAGCTCCACTGGTGGTACACGCAGGTGTGGCTGGCGGCATTGCCGCGCTTTTCGCGGCACACCATGGCGCCACGGTGCGCGCAGCGGTTGACCCAGCACGAAAGGCCTTCAGGGGTGCGGGTGACCACCACGGGCGTATCGCCAATGAACGTGGATTTGAAGTCACCCACATTGGGGATCTCGGCCTCCAGGCCCAGAAAGCTCCACACGGGGCCACGGAAGATGCGCTCCTGCTCGCGGTCATAGACCTCTTGCGCGCTGAACACCCGGTACGGCACGTTGGAGCCGTCAGGCTGCGGGAAAAACACCTGGCGCTGGGCCTTCAGCGAGGCGGGTGGTGCGACTTCAACAACCGGGATTTCAGACATGGGCAACACCTCTTGGATGGGGATACCTCCATGCTAAAAATCGAAGCACACTCGCGCTATCCAGTATCGGCACAGTGCGCGCAACGCCTGTCCGGTTCTTGCAAATCTGATGCGAGTTGTGCAACGCCGGAGCATGCGACAGCCCCTGCGCCACGCAGGCGACTGCAGCAGTCGTGGTGGCCAGTGAAACTACGCGCCAGCCGTCTGGCTCGGCAGCTCGCCGAAGCGCTCGCGGTAGTAGCTCGAAAAGCGGCCCAAGTGGCCAAAGCCAAATTCCAGCGCGGCATCTGTCACGCAGTGGCCCGGCTGCTCCAGCAGCCGCGCACGCACGGCGTCCAGTCGGCGGTTGCGCAACAGCACCATGGGGGACTCGCCATGGTGGCGCTGGCACAGCATGTTCAGCCCGCGCACGCTCACGCCAGCGGCACGCGCCAGGTCTTCCAGCGCCACGGGGGCGCTGAGGCGGCTGCGCATGTAGTCATCCAGCCGCTCCAGGCGGCGCAGGTCGCCTGCGGCAGCGGCACTGGAAGGCAGTTCGATCTGTGGCACCGTAGGCTGTATAGGTACCGGCATGCCCTGCGCACACGATGCAAGGAACAGCGCCACGTTGCTCTCCATGTGATCCACCCAGCGCACCTGGGCGGCGCTCTCCACCGTCTGCTGGCTCACGTGCAGCAGGGACTGCATCAGAAAATGCCACTGCTGCCCCTGCACCGAGGACAGCGCAACGATGGGGTGCACAAAACGGGTGTCGTTCTGCAGAGATTCGGGTGCCCAGGCCCGCAACAACTGGCACGGCACCTTGAGGATGAGCTGGCGCGCGCCCTGCTGCCAGCGCATGTGCAGGTCGCGGCGCGGCGCGATGAGCGCAGCGGCCCCCGCAGGCAGGCGGATCGGTACCCCATCCGACACCATCTCGGCCACGCCCGACAGCGACAGATGCACAAGGACAAAATCATCGAAAGGGCGCGGGCGGATTTCCACCTCTGCACCGTATTGCAGCATGAACATCTGCAACTGGCGGATGCGCACCTTGGACAACGCAGTGTCCACCGCACCACTGCACCATTTAAGGCCGTGGTCCGAAAACTCGCGGGCCACCAGATCATGGGAATCCACCCGCGCGTCCGAGGTGAACACCGGCCGCCGCTGCAGGGCGGACAGGTCCAGAGACAAGGCAGACGGGGACGCCATCGGATAAGACCTCTTCGTGGGAATAGGCGCAGCACATTCGACGATGCGCTGCTTGATATGCGTCAAAACAGCAATTTCCATACCCAAGGGGTCTTATCCGTCTTTTGTCCGTTGCAGGCCCTTTGCCTGGAGGGGCACATTCCATCGCGCTCCCTGGCTTTCGCTGCCTGCGCAGCCCTCACTACCTTGAGCCACCTAGGCGACAGGCCCCGCCCCACGGCTGGCTGGCACCCGACGTAACATTGCCGCCACACCGGATGCGTGCTTTGCAGCCACCTGCGCAGCCCCACCCCACACTGACCGCCCTGCCCTTCTCTCCATGTACCAAGCCCTCAAGCCCTCCCGCAGCAGCACGCTGCCATTGCGCCACCTCGATTACCACGTCCGCCACTGGGGCCCTGAGCAGAGCCATCTGCCCACGCTGGTGCTGGTGCACGGCTGGATGGACGTGAGCGCCTCCTACCAGTTCACGGTGGACGCGCTGCAGCAAGAGCGGCGCATCATCGCGCCCGACTGGCGCGGCTTCGGGCTCACGTCCAGCGCGCAGGCCGACCATTACTTTTTTGCCGACTACCTGGCCGACCTGGACCTGCTGCTGGACCACTACGCGCCCGGCGAGGCCATCGACCTCGTTGGCCACAGCATGGGCGGCAACGTGGCCATGATGTACGCCGGTGTGCGGCCCGAACGCGTGCGCAAGCTGGTCAACCTCGAAGGCTTCGGCTTGCCCGCCACGCGGCCCGCGCAGGCGCCCACGCGCTATGCGCAATGGATCGACGAAATCAAGCAGCTGCACCAGGGCAACAAGGACCTCAAGACCTACGACAGCGCCGATGGCGTGGCGCGCCGCCTCATGAAGACCAACCCGCGACTGTCGGAAGACAAGGCGCAATGGCTGGCCCAGCACTGGGCGCGACCCAACGCGCAGGGCCTGTGGGAGATCCTGGGCGACCCTGCGCACAAGATCACCAGCGCCCAGCTGTATCGCGTGGACGAAGCCCTGGCCATCTACGAGCGCATTACCGCCCCCGTGCTGGCCATAGAGGCCAGCGGCGACAGCCTGGGCCAGTGGTGGAACGGCCGGTACACGCTGGACGAATACCACCAGCGCCTGACCCATGTGCGCAACTGCCGCACCGCTGTCGTCGCAGACGCGGGCCACATGCTGCACCACGACCAGCCCGAGCAGGTGGCGCAGCTCATGGAGCAGTTCCTGAACGAAGCGTAGCCAGAATTTGAGCCCAATTGGCCGCTAGCGCTTATCCAAAAAGCGCTAGCAGCTATCATTTTTGAAATTTTGTCCCCACAGATTCTCCGTTTGGCAAGCCCTCTGTCAGTCCAGTTGCCCAGCAAGGGGGCATTGAGGGGGCCGTGGCCCATCCCATGAGAAAATCGCGGGTTATTCCACCGAACACTCAGGACAAGAATCATGGACGCAGAACGTATCAACCTCATCGGCACCACCCTCAGCGACCTGGCTCTGCGCACGCAAGAGTTACGGAGGTATCTTTGACTTCGATGCCAAATTTGAACGCCTGCGCACGGTAAACGCATCGCTGGAAGACCCTGCGGTCTGGAACGACCCCAAGAAGGCCCAGGAGCTGGGCAAGGAACAAAAGTCTCTCTCCAGTGTGGTCGTCACGCTCGACAAGCTCACGCGCGAGCTGGCCGACAACGCCGAGCTGTATGAGATGAGCAAGGAGGAAGGCGACGAGCCGGGCCTCATGACCATCGAGGCCGAAACCGCCAAGCTGCGCCCGCTGATCGAAGAGCTGGAGTTCCGCCGCATGTTCAGCAACGAGGCCGACCCGCTCAACTGCTTTGTGGACATCCAGGCCGGCGCCGGCGGCACCGAGGCATGCGACTGGGCGAGCATGCTGCTGCGCCAGTACCTCAAGTACGCCGAACGCAAGGGCTTCAAGACCACGGTCGAGGAAGAAACCCCGGGCGACGTGGCCGGCATCAAGAGCGCCACGATCAAAGTTGAGGGCGAATACGCCTATGGCCTGCTGCGCACCGAAACCGGCGTGCACCGCCTGGTGCGCAAGAGCCCCTTCGACTCGTCGGGCGGCCGCCACACCAGCTTTGCCAGTTTGTTCGTCTACCCCGAGATTGATGACTCGATCCAGATCGACATCAACCCGGCCGATGTGCGCACTGACACCTACCGCGCATCGGGCGCGGGCGGCCAGCACATCAACAAGACCGACTCGGCCGTGCGCCTGACGCACATCCCCACGGGCATCGTGGTGCAGTGCCAGGACGGCCGCAGCCAGCACGGCAACCGCGACATCGCCTGGCAACGCCTGCGTTCGCGCCTGTACGACCACGAGATGCGCAAGCGCCAGGAAGAGCAGCAAAAGCTGGAAGACACCAAGACCGATGTGGGCTGGGGCCACCAGATCCGCAGCTATGTGCTGGACAACAGCCGCATCAAGGACCTGCGCACCAACGTCGAAATCTCGGCCACGCAGAAGGTGCTCGACGGCGACCTGGACGCCTTCATCGAAGCTTCGTTGAAGCAAGGCGTCTAAGCGATGCGGATGCGCACCGACGCCATCATCTTCGACATGGACGGCACCATGATCGACTCCATGCCCTGGCACGCCCAGGCGTGGGTCGAGTTTGCACGCCGCCGTGGCATGGACATTGACGTGCCCGATCTCATGGCACGCACCACGGGCCGCAACGGCACCGAGTGCATCGTGGAGCTGCTGGGGCGCCCCGTGTCGCAAGACGAGGCCGACGCGCTCACGCACGAAAAGGAAACCATCTACCGCGAACTGTTCGCCCCCCGCTTTTCCGAAGTGGCGGGTTTTCGCCAGTTCGCAACCCAGGTGCGCGCGCGCGGGCTCAAGGTGGCCGTGGGTACTGCGGGCGACATCGGCAATGTGGAATTCGCCCTGGGCCACCTGGGCCTGGAACCGGCCCCACAGGCCATCGTGCGCGGCGACGAGGGCCTGCCTGGCAAGCCCCAGCCCGCCATCTTTCTGGAGGCGGCACGCCGCATTGCGGCAGCCCCCGAGCACTGCATCGTTTTTGAAGACGCGCCTTTTGGCATTGAGGCCGCACGCCGCGCCGGCATGCGCGCCGTGGCCATCTGCAGCACCCACACGCCCGAACAACTGGCCGGGCCCCATGTGCTGGCTGCCGTGCGCGACTACACCGAACTCATGAACACCGACTTTCTGGAGAGCATCCATGTTGCAACTGCATAGCGCAGACGGAAGCGGAGACGGCGCAGGCCCGGCCGCCGCCATCCGCCGCGAGGACTACACGGCCCCCGCCTACTGGATCGACAGCGTGGAGCTGACCTTCGACCTGGACCCCAACAAGACCCGCGTGCTCAACCGCATGACGCTGCGCCGCAACCCCGATGTGGCTGCGCAGCCGCTCAAGCTCGATGGCGATGACCTGAACCTGGCGCGCGTGCTGGTCAACGGCCAGGGCACCTCGTTCAAGATGGAAGGCGCGCGCCTGGTGCTGGAGAACCTGCCGGAGGGCGCCGAGCCCTTTGCGCTCGAAATCTTCACCACCTGCTGCCCCGCCAAGAACACGCAGCTCATGGGCTTGTACGTGAGCCAGGGCACCTTCTTCACGCAGTGCGAGGCCGAGGGCTTTCGCCGCATTACCTACTTCCTGGACCGCCCGGACGTGATGGCCAGCTACACCGTCACGCTGCGCGCCGACAAGGCCCAGTACCCGGTGCTGCTGAGCAACGGCAACCTGGTGGACAGCGGCGACCTGGAAGACGGCCGACACTTTGCCAAGTGGGTGGACCCGCACAAGAAGCCCTGCTACCTGTTCGCCCTGGTGGCGGGCAAGCTGGTGGCGCGCGAGCAGAAGATCAAGAGCCGCTCGGGCGCCGACCACCTGCTGCAGGTCTACGTGCGCCCCGGCGATCTGGGCAAGACCGAACACGCCATGAACTCGCTGATGTACAGCGTGGCCTGGGACGAAGCCCGCTTCGGCCTGCCGCTGGACCTGGAACGCTTCATGATCGTTGCCACCAGCGACTTCAACATGGGCGCGATGGAGAACAAGGGCCTGAACATCTTCAACACGAAGTACGTTCTGGCGAGCGAATCCACGGCCACCGACACCGACTTCGCCAACATCGAAAGCGTGGTGGGCCACGAGTACTTCCACAACTGGACGGGCAACCGCGTGACCTGCCGCGACTGGTTCCAGCTGAGCCTGAAGGAAGGCCTCACGGTCTTCCGCGACCAGGAATTCAGCATGGACCTCGCGGGCAGCCCCTCGGCCCGTGCCGTCAAGCGCATCGAAGATGTGCGTGTGCTGCGCACGGCGCAGTTCCCCGAAGACGCGGGCCCCATGGCCCACCCGGTTCGTCCCGACAGCTACGTCGAGATCAACAACTTTTACACCGTCACCATCTACGAAAAGGGTGCCGAGGTGGTGCGCATGCAGCACAACCTGGTGGGCCGCGAAGGCTTTGCCAAGGGCATGAAGCTGTACTTTGAACGGCACGACGGCCAGGCCGTGACCTGCGACGATTTTGTGCAGGCAATCGCCGATGCCAACCCAGGCAGCCCGCTCACGCAGCATCTGGCCCAATTTAAGCGCTGGTACAGCCAGGCCGGCACGCCCCGCGTGCGCGCCACGGGCCGCTACGACGCGGCCACGCGCTGCTATGCGCTCACCCTGTCGCAAAGCTGTGCCCCTACGCCCGGCCAAAGCGAGAAGCAGCCTTTCGTCATCCCGGTCGAGCTGGGCCTGATCGATGCCACCACCGGTGCCGCCCTGCCCTTGCACCTCGCGGGTGATGGCGCTGCAGAAGGCGCAGCCCCCACCACCTCGCGCGTGGTGGTGCTCACCGAGGCATCGCAGACCCTGACCTTCACCAACCTGGACGCCGAGCCGGTGCCGTCGCTGCTGCGCGGTTTCAGCGCCCCGGTGGTGCTGGACATCGACTACACCGATGCACAGTTGCTCACCCTGCTGGCGCACGACGCCGACGCCTTCAACCGCTGGGAAGCAGGGCAACGCCTTGCGCTTCGCACCGCTATCAATGCAATAGCTGATAGCACAATGGGGACAAGCGCTAGCGGCCAATTTGACCATCAAATTCTTGCTGCGGAATTTGTGGATGCCATGCGCAGCGTGCTGCGCAACCCAGCGCTCGACGCGGCCTTCAAGGAGCTGGTGCTCACGCTGCCATCCGAAACCTACATTGCAGAGCAGCTTGCGGTGGTGGACCCACAGCGCATCCATGCCGTGCGCGAAGCCATGCGCGAGCAGTTGGCCCTGTCGCTGCAGGCCGACTGGGAAGCGGCCTGGGAGCAGAACCAGGACACCGGTGGCTACAGTCCCGATCCTGTGTCCTCGGGCCGCCGCGCACTCAGCGGGCTGGCGCTGCACATGCTGTGCATCGCCGCGCAGAAGACGGGCGACGTGGTCTGGCCCGGCAAGGCGTACCAACGCTTCAAGGTGGCCACCAACATGACGGACCGCTTCAACGCCCTGACTGCCCTGGTGGCCAGCGGCAGCGAACTGGCCACACCCGCCCTCGCCCGCTTCCATACGCTGTTCAAGGACGAGCCCCTGGTCATCGACAAGTGGTTTGCGCTGCAGGCCGGTGCGCCCGACCGTGGCGGCAACGTGCTGCCCGCAGTGCGCCAGCTCATGGCGCATCCAGACTTCAGCCTGAAGAACCCCAACCGCGCACGCAGCGTGATCTTCAGCTACTGCAGTGCAAACCCCGGCGCCTTCCACCGGTCGGATGCCGCAGGCTACGTGTTCTGGAGCGACCGTGTGATCGAGCTGGACGCCATCAACCCGCAGGTAGCGGCCCGCCTCGCGCGCGCGCTCGACCGCTGGAAGAAGCTGGCCGACCCGTGGCGCAGCGCCGCGCGCGAAGCCATTGCCCGCGTAGCCGCCAAGCCGGATCTGTCCAACGACGTGCGCGAGGTGGTGACCCGCGCACTCGCCGAATAAACCACGACCGAGAAGAGACCGACATGGCAAAAAGCATCAGCCTGACCCGCTACCTTGTTGAACAGCAACGGGTGGACGGACTCATCCCCTCGCAACTGCGCCTGCTCCTGGAAGTGGTGGCACGCGCCTGTAAGAGCATCAGCCACGCCGTGAACAAAGGCGCGCTGGGCGGCGTGCTGGGCACGGCCAGCAGCGAAAACGTGCAGGGCGAGATCCAGAAAAAGCTCGACATCATCGCCAACGAGGTGCTGATCGAAGCCAACGAATGGGGCGGCCACCTGGCGGCCATGGCGTCCGAGGAAATGGACGGCATCTACCTGGTGCCCAACCGCTACCCGCAAGGCGAATACCTGTTGCTGTTCGATCCCCTGGACGGCTCCAGCAACATCGACGTGAACGTGAGCATCGGCACCATCTTCAGCGTGCTGAAAAAGCCCGATGGTGACCGCGGCGTGGAGGAAGGCGACTTCCTGCAGCCCGGCACCCAGCAAGTGGCCGCGGGCTACTGCATCTACGGCCCGCAGACCACCCTGGTGCTCACCGTGGGCGATGGCGTGGCCATGTTTACGCTCGACCGCGAACAGGGCTCCTTTGTGCTGACCGAAGAAAACGTGCGCATTCCCGAGGACACCAAGGAATTCGCCATCAACATGAGCAACATGCGCCACTGGGACGAGCCCGTGAAGCGCTACATCGACGAATGCCTGCAGGGCAAGGACGGCCCGCGCGGCAAGGACTTCAACATGCGCTGGATTGCCAGCATGGTGGCCGATGTGCACCGCATCCTGACCCGGGGTGGCGTCTTCATGTACCCCTGGGACAAGCGCGAGCCGAACAAGCCCGGCAAGCTGCGCCTGATGTATGAAGCCAACCCCATGGGCTGGCTCGTCGAGCAAGCTGGCGGCGCCGCTACCAATGGCAAGCAGCGCATCCTGGACATCCAGCCCACCCAGCTCCATGAGCGCGTCAGCGTGATCCTCGGCTCAAAAAATGAGGTCGAGCGCGTGACCAGCTACCATTCCACGCTATAATTCGAGGCTAAGCCGGTGTAGCTCAGTCGGTAGAGCAGCTCATTCGTAATGAGAAGGTCGGGTGTTCGATTCATCTCTCCGGCACCAAGTGAGTAAAGGAAACCCCGCTATTCAAAAGATAGCGGGGTTTTTCTTTTCCCCTTTGATGTAAGGGCGGATGTAAGACGATTTCGGCAATACCACCCAGCGCCGGACAAAAGAAAAGCCCCACGGCAGGGCTTCGGTATGTTTGGGAGCGGGCCGGCAGTAAACACGTAAGCGGCGGCGCGTGATGCGGTCGGCACGCAGGTAGTGGTCGGCTGCGCGGGCCGGGTGCCAAAAGTAGACAAGAGATTGCCAGCGCTGTGGTTCTTCCCGAGCGCGAGGGTCTGTATCTCACCAACGCTTCGGTGGGCGTCAAGTAGCCGTTTGCGGGTACTACGAAGCTTTCGTAGTTCAAGCGGCGCGGTCCAGCCCCTGAACGCTCGCTAACAATGGCGTCAAGCTGCGCAGCACAAAACTAGGATTCCGTGCGTACCGGCCTGCGCACCAGGTGATGCGTACCGGCTGAAAACATGGGTTTCCGTGGAAACACCTTGGAAACCTGCGGCTGGAAACTGAGGTTTTCTCAGACTCCAGAAATGCGCTGTTCGCTGTTACCGCGCCTGTTACGCGCTCTTCAGACAACTTGCGCTTTCGCGTTTACCTGCTTGTTAACCATGCGCTGGTAAACATCCAGCAAATGCCCGATTGCGTGGATACCAGCATGGATACCTTGCTGTCTGCGGTCGCCAACAATCAGTGGGCGATGCTGAAAAACTGCCGATTGCGGCGCCTCTCCGTCCCCGTGCGCTGTATGTCCGCACCAGGGACCCCGGTCCTCGCCGTGCACATGCACCACGTCCTGCTGCACAGCAAAACCCAGCGCGCTGACCGGCCTAAAGACCGGTGGAATACACAGCCACGGGTGCAACGCCGTTAAGGCTCGCCGGCAGCTCAGGTCCGCTCAACTCAGGTCAGACGCACATGGTCTTTATGCGCAGAGTCACGCAATGCTGTGCGTGCTCATCAAGCCACCGCCCGCTCCCGAATCCCCTCCAGCACCCGCACCATCTCATCCACCCTGGCGGGCAGGAAAATCGCCTCCGGCCCCTTGTCATTGATGTCGATGAACGGCGACTCATACAGCCGCGCCGGCTCCATCACACCGTTCTCCGTCAGGTACTGCACCACCAGGTCGATGAACTCAATCTGGCTGGCCGTGGCGGTCGTGCCGGCGACGAACTGGCTGAACGCCTGCCGTGCCGTCTCGCTGTCCAGCCCCACCAGCGAGCGGATGAAGATGCCCAGGCCGTGGCTTTGCGCCTTGGCCTGCTCGATGACCTCCGGTGACCCGCCCGCCTGCACCAGCATGCGCTCCAGCTCCGTCAGGTCCGTGGGCGTCAGCGGCTGGTTGCGGCGCAGGCGCTGCAGCGACACATGGCTTGCATGCGCCTTCAGGAACTGCCGCGCCTTGTCCCTGAACTTCGCCAGATTCATGCCCGTGCCGACCTGCGGCAACTCAATCGCGGTCTCGTCGCCCAGCTCATCCTCGAAGTCGGTGTAGACGACCTTCTTCTTGCCCTTCTCAATCAGCTTGACCAGCGCCCGCAGCCGCTTGCGCGCCGTCTCCAGCATGGCCACGGTCACGTCTTCCCACCATTCCTCACCGACCAGGGACTGAATCAGCACCATCTGCGCCTTGATGGCGGGAATGGCGTCCTGCTCCTCCAGCGCGCTGGCGATGCTTTGAATCTTTTCTTTCAGGCCATCGAACCCCGGCAGCGCCTGCAGAATGGCCAGTTGCGTGCGCAGCACCAGCAGGTCGAACCGCTTGGCCTCCTCGTCGTCATCGACGAACTCCGTCGGCAGGTCGGCCACGCCGTCTGCCAGTTCGGCAAAGTCGTCAGGCCCCAGCGTCTTCCACGCCTGCGGCTTCGCGTATTTCTCCACCAGCCGGCGCTGCGGCCGCACCACGAAGTTGTCCATGTTCATGGCCGCCACCTGCTGGTGCAGAAAGCCGGCCACGTCACTGCGCAACTGCGCGTCGTCATAAGGTGCGCCAAAGGGTGGGGGCGGTTCTGCCACCACGAAGCCGGCGGCCACCCGGTGGTCCAGTTCGGCCACCAACTGCAGCCGCGCCTTGAACAGCCGCGTGCCCAGCGCCTCACCGCCCGCGCCATCGACGTGGTCCGGGTTCTGGCTGAAAAACTCCAGGTTCTGGCAGTAGTCGAACAGGTAGAAAAACTGTTTGTCCTCGCCCGGCGCGAACAGGTCCCGGCACAAGCGGGTCCCGCGCCCCAGCATCTGCCAGAACTTGGTCTTGGAGCGCACCACCTTGAAGAACACCAGGTTCACCACCTCCGGCACGTCAATGCCGGTGTCCAGCATGTCCACCGACAGCGCAATGTGCGGCGCCTTGTCCTTTGCAGAAAAGTCGTCAATCAGGCTCTGCGCGTACTCCGTCTTGTACGTCACCACCCGGGCGAAATGGCCCTTGTAGTGCGGGTAATTGACGTTGAAGCGGTCGGCGATGAACTCCGCGTGCTCGTTGTTCTTGGCAAACACAATGGTCTTGCCCAGGCGGTCGCCGCCGGCCACCTTCTGGCCCTTGGTCATCAGGTGCGCCAGCACCTTGTCCACCGTGTCGGTGTTGAACAGCCACTTGTTCAGGGCGGTGGCATCCACCGCATCGGGCGCGGTGCCGTCCTCGTTCCACTCCAGCGCATCCCACTGCTCCTGCTCCGCCTCGGAGAGGTCGTCGTACTTGATGCCCTCGCGCTGGAACTTCAGCGGCACCGACACGGCCTTGGGCGGCACCAGATACCCGTCAGCTACCGCCTCGTCCAGCCCATAGGCATCGGTCGGCACGCCGCTTTCCAGGTCAAACAGGCCGTAGGTGTTGTGGTCAATCTCGTCCTTGGGCGTGGCCGTCAGGCCCACCAGCAGCGCATCGAAATACTCGAAGATGGCCCGGTACTTCTGGTACACCGAGCGGTGCGCCTCGTCGATGATGATGAGGTCAAAATGCCCGACCCCGAACCGGCGCTGCCCGTCAAAGGCGTCGTCAATCAGCCCCATCATCGTCGGGTAGGTGGACACAAACACCCGGCCCTCGGTGTACTTCTCGGTCACCAGATTCACCGGCGATGAATCCGGCAGGTGCGTCTTGAAGGCGTTCACCGCCTGGTTCACCAGCGCCACCCGGTCCGCCAGGAACAGCACGCGCTTTGCCCAGTTGCATCGCATCAGCACATCCGCCAGCGCAATCACCGTGCGGGTCTTGCCCGCGCCCGTGGCCATCACCACCAGGGCCTTGCGTTGGTTGTCCACCTCAAAGGTTTCCCCAATCCGGCGCACGGCGCGGGTCTGGTAATAGCGTTCGATGATGTCGCCGTTCACCACCGCGTCCGCCAGCTTTTTGCGGCTGGCGCGGCGCTGAACCATCAGTTCCAGTTCGGGCTTCTTGAAGAACCCCTGCACCGCGCGCGGCGCGTACCGGGCGTCGTCCCATAGCCAGTGCTGGTAGCCGTTGGAATAGAAGATGACCGGGCGCTGGCCGTACTGAGCTTCCAGGCAGTCGGCGTAGAGCTTGGCCTGCTGCTGCCCCACCTTGGCGTCCTTCTTGGTGCGCTTAGCCTCCACCAGCGCCAGCGGCAAGCCGTCGTCACCCCACAGCACGTAATCGACAAAGCCTTGCCCCGCGTTGTTGGGCATGCCCGAGACTTCAATCTCGAAGTTCTTCTGGTCCAGCTCCCAGCCGGCTTCTTTGAGCAGCAGGTCGATGAAGTAGTCGCGGGTTTCGGCCTCGGAGTAGTCGTGGGTGTCGGGCTGGGCCGTGTTGGCCTTCTTGGCGGCGGCCACCTGCTCGCGCAGCGCCTGCAGTTCGGCATTCAGCACGGCCTGGCTCGACAGCAGGGTCGAGAGCTTCTCGTCACGCTCATGCAGTTGCGTTTCGAGCTTTTGCAGTTGATCCAGGCTCTGGGGCTGAGCGGCGGTGGCCTTGGGTAGCAAGGCGGCTGAAAACTGCAGGCTTGGGTCCGGCCTCGCCAGCTGGCCATAGGTGCGCGCCAGCCAGTAGCAGAAGTGGAAGAGTTCCCGCGTGGCCACCAGCGCGTCGCTTGGCGCGACCTTGCGCGTGCTGTGGACCGCCAAATTGCCCAGGTCCTTGATGAGCCGGGCCTTGGTGAACAGCGCATCGCCCACCACCTGCCGGAAGCTGGGCTCGTGAATCAGAGCGCTGAGCTGGTCCTGGTACGGCAGCCGAAACGCCTTGTCGTGCTTGTAGAGCCAGTCCACCGCCAGCTCCAGCGTGCGCCGGGCATAAAAGCACGACGCTCGCGCATCCGTGTTCGCCATGCCTTCCGCCTTGCTGGCGGCCTCGAACAAAAGAGACCACTCGGATTGGAGGAAGGCGAAGTTGCTCATTCAGAGTTCGCCTCGGAAGGCGCGGTGTTGGAGGGAGGCGAACAGTGCGTCAAGTGCCGCTAGGGATGCAACATGACTGGATTGCTGCTCAGCCAAGGCTGCAGCATGTTGGGTGAAACGTCTTTGGAGTTCAATCGGGGGCAGCAGCAAAGGGAAGCTGCGAAGCTGCGTCATATTGATGGACGCTATACCCGTCGTCTGTTTGGCAGAACGAAGGAAGAACTTCTTCCCACGTTGACTACCCACCAGCCAGTTCAAGAAAAGGGGTGTCAGCTTGTCACTGGTCAGGCGCACCCTGAAAATGTGATTTTGGTGAATGCACTCAGGGAGTTCATTTTTCCAGAGTGTCCCGCGCCCAAGTTTGTCGGGGTCGCCACCTTCGGTGAGGAGCAAGTCATCCAACTCCAAACGGTAACGCGAAATCTCGTCTTCGGTAGCTTCAATTACTTTGACCGCAGAAAGACTCAGCGACTTGTCTTGCACATTTGCAACTGCGAGGTAGGGCACGGTCCGCGTCGTCTTGCCAGTCAGATTTCTTCCCTTGGTGACCCCCGAAACAATATGCGCTACTTGGCCCAACTTGGTTGAATCCGGCCAGCCTTTGGTGTTGCTGACCGGGTCCCCAAACATCTCAATGAAAATTGACTGCGTGAGGCTGTCCAGTTGCGCCAGAGCTTCCCGGCGCTTGGCTCTGAGGGCATCGGCCTGGTCCAGGATGGCGGCGATGCGGCGTTGTTCGGGGAGCGCTGGAAGGGGAACGCGCAGGTTCATGCAGCGTTCGGCGCTAAGGTTGGAAATGTTGGTCGTCTTCTGTCCAAAACTTCTCAACAAGGCTTGCGTTCTATCTGATGAAAACCACCAGTAGAGAAACCGTGGGGACAGCTGCGCTGGGTCGGCTCTAAGCGCCGAAACAAATCCACCAAAGCTCGATTTCCAGGGCAACGACGGTATCCAACAACACTTGCCCACGAGATTCCAGCTATTGGCGCTAGAGACCAGAATGTCGCCTTCTTTCAGAATTTGTTCAGGTCGCCGAACAAAGCCCTCGGACACACCCCATACATCACTGCAATCAAGCGACTCCTGGATGTTCTTTGTCCGCATGCAGGCCACCGTTCCTGGCGTCCCTACGGGAACAACATCGTCGGGTTTGAAATTGATGCCACGCAAATACTGTGCAACATCACCCAGCCTGGCGAATGCAAGGCCAGTCAATTTAACATCCCCTCAAGCTCTTTCATCCCCGCCTGAATCTCCGCCTCCAGCACCGCCAACTTGGCCAGAATCTCTTTCGGCGGCAGGTGCTCGCTCACCGCATGGACCACTTCCTTGTAGCGGTTGATGGAGAGGTCGTAGTCGTTGCCTTCAATGTCGCCCTTGGGCACGCAAAAGCTCTGGTCCGTGCGGTCGCGCTCCAGCTCCGACGTGTCCCGCGCCTTCCAGCGCGCCAGCAAGTCGGGTAGGTTGTTCTTGGCGTGTTCCTCATCGCTCAGGGCCTGTGCCGGCGAAGCGCCCAGCTTGTCCTCGGCCAGCAGCGGCTGGCGCTTGTCGTCCAGGCTCCAGCCATCGGCCTTCATGTCGTAGAACCAGACGTTGTCGGTGCCACCCGAGTTGGTCTTGGTGAACAGCAGGATGGCAGTTGACACCCCGGCATAGGGCTTGAAGGCGCCGGCAGGCAGCGAAATGACGGCGTCGAGCTTTTGCTCTTCCACCATCATCCGGCGCAGCTCCTTGTGCGCCTTGCTGGAGCCAAACAACACCCCGTCCGGCACGATAACCGCCGCCCGGCCGCCGGGCTTCAAAAGCCGCAGGAACAGGGCCAGGAACAGCAGCTCGGTCTTTTTGGTCTTGACGATGGCCAGCAGGTCCTTGGCTGTGTTCTCATAGTCGAGCGACCCGGCAAATGGCGGGTTCGCCAGAATGAGCGAGTATTTCTCCTCGTCGCCCGCATGGTCCTGCGCCAGCGAGTCCTTGTAGCGGATGTCGGGGTTGTCCACCCCGTGCAAAGCCAGGTTCATGCTGCCAATGCGCAGCATGGTGTTGTCGAAGTCGTAGCCGTGGAACATGCCGTGGTGGAAATGCTCACGGGCCTGGGCGTCACGCAGGATTTCCGGGTGCATCTCGCGCAGGTACTCCCCGGCCGCCACTAGGAAGCCGCAAGTTCCGCTGGCCGGGTCACAAATCACGTCTTTGGCGGTGGGGGCCGTCAGCTCCACCATCAGCCGGATGATGTGACGCGGCGTGCGGAACTGGCCGTTCTGGCCGGCGCTGGCAATCTTGCCCAGCATGTACTCATACAGGTCGCCCTTGGTGTCGCGGTCCTCCATGGGCACATGGTCCAGCATGTCCACCACCTTGGCCAGCAATGCTGGCGTCGGGATGGTGAAGCGCGCATCCTTCATGTGGTGCGCATAGGTGGAGCCGTCGCCGCCCATGCTGCGCAGGTAGGGAAACACATGCTCGCCGACCACTGTGAACATCTCGGCCGGCGCAAAGTTCTTGAAGCGCGACCAGCGCAGGTCGTTGTAGTCGCGCCCTTTGGCGTCAGCCCCATCCGGGAAAATCCGCCGCTCCATGGGCTTGCCCAGCCGCACAGACTTGTTTTCTTCCAGGGTGTGCAGGTCGTCCAGGCGGCGCAGGAACAGCAGGTAAGTGATTTGCTCCATCACCTCCAGCGGGTTGGAGATGCCACCCGACCAGAACGAGTTCCAGATGGCGTCGATTTGGCTGCGTAATTCGCCTGTGAGCATGCGTGCGGACCTGTGTGTTTTTGTACCGCAGGCATTTTTGCACGGCATGAGGCCCGACTGGCGCCAGAGAATCCGAACTTTGGCGCTTGCTGCGCGTTGTGGCGATTTTGCCGGTCCAAATGAGCGGCGTCGGTCACGGCCCCGTCGAGAGCCCGATTGAACGAAATGCGGAGGTTGAAATATCTTGCCCTTAGACTGGGTCAGTCCTGCCTGTCAGGCAGCCCGAGTCAACCGAATGTTCACTCAACCCTCAGGACGCCACCTATGCTCCGTCTCGCTGCGACTCTTGCCGAAACTCGATTCGACACTTCTGATGCTGCAGTCAGCAGACCAGGGGGGCCACGATGAATTCCAGGAAATCATCAAGGTACGAGTTGGATGGATTCGACCTGAGCATCGTTTCTGCCGCAAAAAATCTGCTGACCAAGTTGACGCAACCCAACGTGCTGCATCCTTCGCAATTGGTGAGCGTCGCCAAGGTTCTGCATGTTTTTTCCCGACTCCCCCGGGTTTCGGAAGCGATGGAAATCACTGTTGAAATCACCGGGCCTCGTCGCAAATTCGGAGAAATTACAACGTACCACTGGTGGACGTTGAAGATTGAAGACCATCAAATTGCCATTTCGAGTGGCGGTCACTTTTACCGTCCAAGTACCGGCGGCGACACGTTTTCAACCATGGCCTGGGTCGCCGAACCCGGTGGGCCTACAGAGTTCGACGACTACCTTGATGGACTGGGAATCGTCCCAGATGTCCAATCCTTCCCAGATGCAGCTCAGTCAATCGACTTTTCAGCAGACGCCTATGGAATTCAAGTGACCGATTCAGAGAACGCGCTACTCGACGAAGAGGAAGAGGAAGAGGAAGAGGAAGAGGCGGAGCCCCCATTACAGGTCATACCCGTCGATGCATCGGGCCGGACGTTGGCGCAATTGGTGGATGTTGCTGAGGTGAATCGAAGGAAGCCGGCCTATGCCTACGGTATCGAGGACTGTGACCTGTGCCAACGTTCCCTGAATGAGGTGAAACTTTTCGTTGACGGTGGTCTTCGAAGTCAGGCGGGATGGGTGAATATGTGTCCAAGCTGCTTTGAGAAACACGGTCACAGCATTGGCTGGGGGAAGGGACAAATCTACGCGAGGCAGTCGAACGGTAGATGGCGCCTAGTGCGGGGGTTTCCTCCAAAGTGAACCAACCTGGGAATCGTGGATGCTGGGTGGTTTGAGCCAGTCCTGTGTGGCGGCCTCTGCCTCGCGCGCCCGCGCGTACTGTTCGGAAAACTCTGGGCTGCATACATTCGGCTTGCAACTGTGCTGCGCCGGCGCTCTCCCACAGCTGTGCTACGTTGGCTGCTGCGCAATGTCAGGTTTTGTCAGGTCGTAGCAGCGCATTCAGCATCCGACGCATGCGCCCCTTTTTTGGGGCTTCGGGTGTGCGCCACCAGTCCAGGCCGTAGGCTGCACCGCTGACATTGCTGGCGTCGCAGTGCCGCTTCACCAGCAGCCGCGCGGGGCCGTCCTGGGTTTGCACTTCGATATGGCCCAGACGGGTGTGCGGTTTGATGGACTTGGGTGTCATGCTGGGGATGGTCGCAGGTTGTCCGCAATCAGTCCAGAAATCAGGTTGGGGACTGGCGTACGCTGCAGCGATGGAATCCGACTCCACAGACTCGGCCAGCTTCGGGGCGGATGTTGGTGCGGGGTGTCTGTTGTTCCAGGCCGAAAAGGTCAGCATTCATTGCAAACCCCCTTCCCCCGGAATTTCTCCCCGGAATCCTCCCCCCTTATAGGGGGGGCGGGGATTTTCGGGCCTGGGAATCCCCGAAACGGGGAAAAACGGGGAATTTCGGGGTATCAAGCAAGCCATATCCACCCCTTGTCACACCCCACCACACCACGCGAAACCAGCCCGGTAATTCCATCTCTGGCGCGTTCTGTTTTGCGGTCTGGTGCCACTGTCAGGCGCTCGGCAAGGCGGGGCAGCATCACCTCCAATTCCACAGCAGGGCGGCCCGGCGGGCAGGATGCAGGCGCACCCAGCGGATTGAATGGCCCGGCCTTTTGCAGCAGTTCGCGCAGGGCATCAAGAATCACCCGTTGATTGCCACCCTGGGGCAGCTTCACGGCTCGCACATCCTCCACGGCGGTATCTCGCACCACCACGCACGATGTAATGGCCTCCCCGGTCGGCTCAGTTCCCAGCGCCTCTACTTGCAGCTTGAATTGGTGCGCGGTTCCGTCCTGCCCGTCCTTGCTTTTCGTCACCTTCCATTCCCGGCGGTCGCCCTCGCGTGAAACCTCGATGGCGGCATCCATCGCAGCGAATAGCGAACTGTGCCCACGCAGGCCAGCGGCGGCATTCTTCCCCGTGTGGTGAACCAGCACCACCAGCCCACCGGTCAGGGTTTGCAGGGTCTTTGCTGCCTCCAGAATCTCGCCCATGTCGCGTGAACTGTTTTCGTCGGCAGTGGGCGCGGCGCGGTTCAAGGTGTCCAGCACCACCACAGCGCCACGAGGCACCACGTCGGCAAGGTCTATCACGTCCTGGGAGTCGGTCAGCTTGAACGGTTGCAGCATTATGCGCAGGCTATCGGGCAGGGCCCGGCCCCGGCTTGTCTCCCATGCCTGGGCACGCAGCTTGAACCCGGCTTCACCCTCCAGCGCGGCATACACCACGGGCGCAGCCTCTACGCGGCAATCAAACCAGCGTTGCCCCTCAGCAATGGCGGCGGCCATGTCGAAGGCCAGGAATGATTTACCGGATGCGCTCGGGCCATACAGCGCAGCAAGCCCCACGGCAGGCAGCACACCACGCACACGCCACGCCAGCGGTGGCAGGTTGCGCAGCTCATCAGCCCCCAGCAGCTTGTAACGGGGCTCAGGCTTGGGCGGCGCTGTTGCTGCCTCCAGCAGCCCGGCCAATACATCGTGCCCGTCACGCTGCGCAAGGTCGTTTGCGTCGAAGTTCTGCGGCTCACCCTGGGGCATGTAGGCCACGGCAGCGCCCACGGCCTGGGCAATCTCTGCGGCGTCTGATTCCTTGCCCGTGTCAGGCACCAGCACCAGCCGGGCGGATGTGTCACGCTGGCGCAGGGCTTCGGCCACCTTGCCCACATTGCCCCAGCCAAAGCACGCCACGGCAGGATGCCCGGTAGCCCGCCAGCAGGCCCATGCAGTGCCCACACCCTCGCACAAAGCCACGGGCGCACCGGGCACCAACTCGCCCACCGTGAAGGATGCCCCGGCCATCGGCGCACCGGGCAGGTTCAGCTTTTTACCAGCACCGGGCGGCGGTATCAGTTGCAGGCTTTGCAATGCGCCATCGGGCGCAAAGGCAGGCAGTACCAGCGCACCGGCCATGCTCTGCCCGGCAATGCGCAGGGCATCGCCAGCAGGCAGAACGCGAAGGGTATCCAGCGGTACCCCGGCGGCGGCCTTCGCCACGATGTAGCCGTGCTGTGCGGTCGCAGGTTCGCAGCGTGCCCACACCTCGTCAGGGCTCATGCCTGGGGCGGGCTTGCGCGACGGCTCTACGGCCTTTTTGGGGGCTCGAATGGGCCTTTTTTGGGGCTTGCCCTTACCCATTCGCCAGCCATGTGCAGCAGCCACGCGAAACAATGTCCCAGCGCCCAGTCCCGTACCCAGTTTGAAACTGCGCCAGGTGTCACGGACGGCGCGTTCGTCGTAGTTCCCGGCCTGGGCGCTCCAATCGTTGAACGTGTCGAAGTCAAGGCCCGCAGCTTGTGCAGCCATGCCAGCACGAACCCACTCATCGCGGGGCAGGTCCGGCGGGATGGCGAAAAGTGCATCATGGGCACGAGCAGTGTCTGCGGCCATCAAGTTTCACCCCCATTCATCGCTAGGGCTTGCGCGGTGTATTTCCCGTCAAGGCGGTACAGCGCAATGATTCGGTCGGGGCTATGTTCCGTGGGGCTTGGAACCTCGATGGTTTCCACCGGCCAGCCCAAAGCGCGAAGCGTGAAAATCACGGCACCCAAGCGCCAGGATTGCGTGCTGTTCTCAAAGTCGGGATGGTCTATCAGGCGGCCATCCATCAGCATTCCTAGGGCACGGTCTGCCAGGGTTCCACGCTTGGGCCATGTGGGGCAAAACGGCGGGGGTGGCAGAAACGAAAGTTGCTCGGACATCGTGGTCATACAGCACCGCCTTGCTTGCGCTTGGCCATCCATGCGTACACCATGCGGCGGCCTTTTTCCGTCAGGCTGTAGACGCCTGGGCGGCACAGGTTGCCGTCGCGGTCAATGAACTTGATGCGTTCGCATGGGAGGTGGTCATCACCCAAACCACGGCGGCGCAGGTCGGCAATCAGGTCCGGCCCGTTGGAGCATCCCGCGATGCTATCGATTTGCTCGCGCGGGACTGGACGGCGCAGCAACACGGCTATGGCGCGAAGGTGGCGCGGGTTGTCGGTTCCGGTAAACTCACGCTTGCTTCGGGCGCTCTGTTCTGCTTTGGTGGAACGGGGCGTTTTCATTTGACAGCCCTCCCACGTTGAAACCAGCGGGAAGGGGCTGCACACCACAACGCCAGCAGCAGGCGATTGATTGCGGCGCGCATTACTGAACTCCCAGCGCGGAACGAATGCCCGAAACCGGCCAGGCCAAGCGGCCATTTATGCGCACGGGGCGCAGGCCATCAGGGAAGGTCTCGGCGGATGCCCAACCGCGCATGGTCTGCGGACGGCGGTTCAGGTAATACGCTGCCTGCTCGGTCGGAACCGTGGGGCGGTTGACCAGGTCCAGCGACGGGAACTGGTGGGGCTCAGTAGCAGCGCGGCGGGTCTCTGCGCAGTGTTGGGTTGTTTGCATCGCAGTTTGCTTTCAGCCCGGCAGCACAGGCCGGGTATAGGCAAACTTTTTTCGGGGCAAGCGTTGCCCTCAAAACGACACTAACGCCCTGCAAACCCGCATGGATGCTTTCTTTCACGGGGCAAGACGTTGCCCCGGAATTGGTTGCCCTATTTGCCCCGGCGATTTGAAGTTGATAGGCGCTTGCCCACGTCGCTTGTTATTCCTTGCAGCGCATGGCGTTTGATGTAGGCGCCGGTCAGCGGCTTGCCATCGGCGCCCACCACGCCAGCATCGCGGAACTCGCGGGCGATTTGGTCGGCTATGTGCTGCTGGCTGGGATAAAGGTCTTTTGCCTTCTGATGAGTGATGATTTCAGCGGCGCGGGATTGCGCCTTAGCTTTCCAGTTGCTGGCATCGGAAGCGGCACGGTTATGGGCCCGAGGCCGTGCTGGTGCTGCTGCGGGTTGGTGCTGCGCTGCGACCTCAGTCGAATCTATCGGGCCGAAGCTATAAGCGGACTTCCGTCCCGTGGCGGTGATGTAGCTGTGTAGTGCCGCACGGCTAACAAGTTCGCCGGCCAGTACCCCTGGCACGGGAAACGTAGGCAGCGTCCCATCGTCATTTGGAAGTCCTTCCAAGACGACAGTTCTGGGGCGTTCTGGATTCTTGGTTTGAAAAAACCATTCATAGTACGCACCCCCAAGTGCTATGAGGATTGGACGCGCCTGCGGAGGTAACTCCTCGCTCGTCGGAAATCGCTTTGACAAAGGCATGACACCAGCGATTAAGCAGGCAGCATCGTGAATGCGGAAAGTATTTGTCCAATCCCAAGCGGAGAAATCCATGCATCTTCCCGAATGCGCTCCCTTGATAGGAGCCCCAGCAGGCCAGCGGGAGGAACCGGCTTTTCGGCAGGATTGCGGCCCTGCCTAGCTGGGGCGAAACGGTCACGCGTGGGCGGCCTGGGGTTCAATACGCACCACAGCACGGGCTCCTACTGCCTGGGCATAGCGTTGCACTGTGCGCATAGATGGCGTGCCCTTCCCCCCCTCCAGGCGTGCAATCACGCTTTGCGTGGTGCCCATGCGCTGGGCTACGTCGCTTTGCGTCAGTCCGGCGCGGCTACGGGCTGCAATCAGTTCACGGGCCATGTCGAATTCAGCGGCTTGGCTTTCGTAGGCGGCCTGGGTTGCAGGGTTCGCCAGCAGTTCGCGCTTGATGTCTCTCAGGGTTTTCATGTTGTGGCCTCCAGGCGTTTGCGGGCTGTCTCCAATGCGCTGCGGGGCGTGGTCTGGGTCTTTTTCACAAACACATATAGCACCAGCAGGCGGCGGCCTTGGATGGCGGCATACACGGCGCGGGCGATACCGTCACGGCCTTGCATTCGCATTTCCCACAGCTTGCCCTCCAGCGGGCGAATGTGCGGCAGTCCAACACGCTGCGGCCCAAAGTCTCGCAGCAGTTCGGCAATGTGCAGAAAGCGGGCTTGCATATCGGCGGGAAGTGCTTGCAATTCGGGCTCTGCCTGCGGGTGCAATGTCACAGTCCAATTGTTCATAGTATAGCTTTTTTGCTATCTTTAAGCCACCGCGCGCAGCGCACCGGGTGCCGCCTGGGAATCAAACTGCACACCGGTAAGGCTCAGAATATGCGCCTCTATTTGTTCCAGAAACGGGCGCAGGGCGTCAATGCTGCGCGGCCTGTAGCCCTCGGCTGTTGCGCTTGGCTTGTGGCCCATCACTTGCGCAATAGCCCCAGCAGGTGCCCCGGCAGCCTCACCCAGCAGCGAAAAGGAACGGCGCAGGCCGTGGATTGTCAGGCCCTCGATTGCAGCACTTTGCAGGGCCTTTGCATGGCTGTTGCGGGTGTCTGTAATGCGCCCTGCCTTGCCCGTGCTGGCGAACACAAACGGCCCCACCCTCGGCAGCGTTGCCAGCATGTGCGCCACGTAAGGGCTCAGGGGAATGGTTCGGGTGGTGTCCACCTTGTCGGCAATGGTCAGCTTGCGCCACTGAAAATCCACATTCGCCCACGTCAGAGCGGCCAATTCTTCACGGCGCGCGCCTGTTAGCAGCAAGGCGCGCAGATAGGCGCTTGCGGTGCGGTTGCTCAGTTGCTCCACACCAACCCACCACCCGGGCACCTGGGCCGCTTCTAGGGCGTCGGTGCGGCGTGTGTTGCTGGGCAGGTTCTCGACAATGGCGGCTGCCTTGCCTGCATCGCGGTCTGTCAGGTTCCGATACTCAGGGCGGGCAGCACACCAGCGCAGGAAACCCCGGAACATCATCAGAGCGCGGGCGGCTTGGTGCTTACCTGCCACGGCTTCGCGGTCGTACCAGCTTTTCAGTGTGTCCTCATTCACGCCAGCCAGCGGCAGTGCCAGCAGCGGGTACAGCGGCCCCGGCCTAGTCGTGCCCTGCCCTCGTTTTTTCTTTTCACCACCTGGGGCGGCCATCGCTTCAAGGTCGGCACGGTAGCCGGGCTTCCATGCTTCTTTGCGCTTGGGTCTGCCATTTTCCAGATACAGCGGCCACACCTCGCCCACGGTCAGGGCTTTGGCCTTGTCGGCTTGCACTTTGGCGGCGGCGGCGGCCAGCTTTTCGGCCTGGGCGGCCAGGGCGTCACGCTTCAGGTCGCGGGGGTCTTTGCCTTCATCAATCAACCGTTGCAGTTCGCGTGCTTTGGCTTGCGCGGCTGGAATGCTCCAGGCGGTGGGGCTCCCGATGGTCAGGCGTATGTCTTTGCCTTGGTACACGCTCTGGAACACATAGGCGGGTTTCCCGGCGGGTGTTGCACGCAGCCCCAGCCCCGGCGCGGTTACATCCCACATGAAAGCCTGTTTCTTGTCGGGCGGGCACTTGAACCCCGATACCCGGCCAGCGGTGAATGCAATCTTTGCCATGTAGTGCCCCTTGCGGTCTTACATCGGCCAGGATGTAAGGGCAGATGTAAGACTGTTTGCCGAAAAGAACCGAATTTCAATCAACGCTATAACTGTTTGCCCATCCAGAAAAATGCCTATAACGTGTTGATTTATATAGATTCTATCAGCATCAATCAACAGGGGCGAATACAGCCATCCCATCATTCGTAATGAGAAGGTCGGGTGTTCGATTCATCTCTCCGGCACCAAATAAAAGCCCCTGATTCGCAAGAGTCAGGGGCTTTTTGCATGCGCTTGACCCGTCCTACCCAGCGTTGACACGTGGACCTTTCAAAAGGGCATGTGTCATGGAATCGAGTGTCAAACGCACGCAGCGCGACTACACGCTGGCCTTTAAATTGGCGGTGGTGGAGCAGGTAGAAAAAGGCGAGCTCACGTACAAAGAGGCGCAGCAGCGCTACGGCATTCAGGGCCGCTCGACAGTGTTGGTGTGGCTGCGCAAGCACGGCCGCCTGGGCTGGAGTCCTGCGGCATCATCCGCAGCCATGCCACTAGACAAGACCAAAGGACCGCTCACGCCCGAGCAGCAGATTAAGGCGCTGCAGGTGCAGCTCGAGCAGGCGCAGGAGAAGGCCAGGCTGTTTGAAGCCGTCATCGATGTGCTGCGCAAGGACTACGGGGTGCGCGTCGTAAAAAAGCCTTTGGGCAAGTTCTCTCGCA
>NZ_JAMXAX010000079.1 GCF_023913775.1 Acidovorax facilis | reverse complement strand
CGAACCCGCAAGGCGACTCACCGAACCCGGTTCAGGAATGGTTTTTGACCCGGCTTTTTTGAGACGCTTTTTAACCTTCAAGGATTTTCATCATGAACAAGACCGCCCGTTTCCTCTCCGTCGCTGCCGTTGCCGCTTTCGCTTCTTTTGGCGCCCAGGCTGACGAAGCCGACAGCTCGCAATTCGCCCTGAAGTTCGAAACGAACCGCACCCGCGCTGAAGTGGCCGCTGAAGCCGCAACCGTCGCCCAGACCCGCAGCCAGGAACCTGCTGGTTCGCGTGTGGTGACCTACACCTCCACCGCTGACCGCGCTGCCGTGCGTGCCCAGGCTGCCGAAGCACTGCGCACCGGCCAGATCCCCCACGGCGAATTCAGCGCCATGTAATTGGCAGACCAACTGCTTGAGATTGGTTGAAGCAGTTGCGGGACTTCCCATGGTGGTGGCACTTTGCATTTGCGGGTGGCGCTGCCATGGGGAGTGTTAACTGAACCGCAGGGGCGGGCAGGCAGATCGGGCTCCCTTTGGGAGCCCTTTTTGTTGGCGCACGCGGCGCCGGCTGGCTACATGGCACTTACCGAGCTTGCCTGGCGCCTGCCGTAATGGACCGTCCCTCAAGGCGCCGCAAGAGCCCCTGCAACGTCGCTTACAGCGACGGGTCGATCAATACCTTGGCCCCAGTATTGCGCGGGCCGTAGAACGCAATGGACTCGGCACTCAGCGCGCCTGCCAGCGACACGGTGCGCGCGTAGTGGCTGGCAAACGTGGTCTTCAGCTCGGCCGCCACGCGCTGGCGCAGCGCCTGGGTGGCCTCTTCGCCAATCTTCTGCAGAAACGGGAACAGCAGCCATCCCCCCATGCCCCAGGCCATGCCAAAGGTGCGGTGCACTTCGGTCGGGCGCGTGTCCAAGTGGCCGTACAAATAAACCTGCTTGTGCACGGCCGAGCCGTAGCGGCTGTATTCCTTGGCCTTGCGGTTGATGGCCGCCTCCATGCACTGCAGGATCTGCCCCGCCAGCGTGCCGCCGCCCGTGGCATCAAACGCAATGGTGGCGCCAGTGGCGGCCAGCGCGTCGGTCAGCTCGGCCATGAAATCGGGCGCACTGCTGTCGCACACGTACTGGGCACCCAGTTCGCGCAACAGTTCCGCTTGCTCGGGCTTGCGCACGATGTTGACCAGGCCGACACCATCCTTCTGGCAAATCTTGAGCAGCATCTGGCCCAGGTTGCTGGCCGCAGCGGTGTGCACCAGCGCGGTGTGGCCTTCGCGCTTCATGGTTTCGACCATGCTCAGCGCAGTCAGCGGGTTGACAAAACACGACGCGCCCTCAGCCGCCGTGGTGCCGGGCGGCAGCGGCAGACACTGCGCTGCAGGCATGGCGCGGTACTGCGAATACATGGCGCCACCAATCACTGCCACCGTGCGGCCCAGCAGCGCCTGCGCAGCGGGCGATGCACCCGCAGCCACCACCAGACCGGCGCCCTCGTTGCCCACGGGCATGCTCTGGCCCAGGCGTGCCGCCATGCCGGGCATGGCGCGCTCGGGGATGCGAGCCGTGGCCACCGGCCGCTCGGCCGTGCCCGCGACCTGCACGGTGGACAGATCAGACGGGCCCAGCAGCAGGCCAATGTCCGATGGGTTGATGGGCGTGGCCTGTACCTGAATCAACACTTCGTCAGGCCCTGGCGTGGGCACGGGTGTCGGCTCCAGGCTGATCTGCAAGGTGCCATTGGCTTGTACAAGCGAGCGCAGCTGCAGCGCGGTGGTAGGGATGGATGGGTTCATGGAGGACTCGCAGTGGGATGATGGAAATGGAGCCGCGCACATGAAGCGGCGCGACGTGGGGGGAGGCTGGGGTGCCAGCAGGTCACAGCCTCTCCACCTGCCGCGCCATTTTTCACCAGGACGCCGGGTTTTGCTGTCCCCTCGGTTTTGCACCCCACATCGCCGTCAGTTTGCTGGCGCGCAATGCACGCGTTCACCCCATCTCCTTCAACCTTCAACTACCGGCAAAAGCACGGCCCTCGGCCCTGCCAGAGCGCCAGGTCAGCAAGACCAGCAACGCGGCCACCACTAACAAAACAGCGCTGACGACAAAGGTGCTCTGGTATCCGCTGCGGTCAAACAGCAGGCCCCCCACCGTGGAGCCCAGGCCGATAGCCAGTTGGACCACCGCCACCATGAGACCGCCTCCGGCTTCAGCGTCTTTCGGCATCGACCGGGCGACCCATGTCCACCAGCCCACCGGCGCGGCCGTAGCCACCAGGCCCCACACACCCAGCAAGGCAGTGACAGCGGTGAGCTGGTCACCCAAACAGATCAGCGCGATGGCGATGAGCGCCATCAAGACGGGTGCCATGAACAGCGTTGGGTAAAAGCCTCTGGCCAGCGCCGCGCCGACGAGCGTGGTGCCCACAAAGCCCGCCACCCCGATCACCAGCAGGATGAACGACAAGGTGAACCCACCCACATGCGTGACGGTCTCCAGAAATGGACGCAGGTAGGTAAACAGCACAAACTGTCCCATGAAAAAGCAGCCCACTGCCAGCATGCCCACGGCAATCATCCGGCGCCGGAGCAGTCTGAAAACAAGGCCAGAGGCCCCAGAGCGCCGGGGCCCGGCAGGCATCGGCGGCAGGCTCACCCACTGCCAGATGAAGGCCAGTACCGCCACCGGCACCAGGCAGAAGAAAGCCCCGCGCCAGCCAATCACAGCCCCCAGATAGCTGCCGAGCGGCGCCGCCACCACCGTGGCCAGCGCGTTGCCACCATTGAAGATGGCCAGGGCCCGTGGCACCTGCTGCGCGGGCACCAGCCGCATGGCCGTGGCGGCCGACATCGACCAAAAGCCTCCCACCACCACCCCAATGAGCGCGCGCCCCACCATGTACACCGCGTAGTTCGGCGCCAGTGCAATGACCGCGCCAGATAAGCACATCAGAGCCGTAAGGCCCAGAAGCAGGGTCTTGCGGTCCATCCTGCCGGCCAGCGCTGCAATGCTCAGGCTGGTGAGCACGGCGAAGGCGCCCGATATCGCAATGCCCTGCCCGGCCCAACCCTCACTGACACCCAGGTCTGCGGCCATGGGTGTGAGCAGGCTGACTGGCATGAACTCAGACGCGATCAGCGCAAACACGCAGAGCGTCATCGCAAAAACGCCGCTCCAGCGCGCGGGCTGCGCCGCCGCCCCGTCTTCACCGCCTGTGTGGTGCGGCGGGGCGTCGCAAACCTGGGTGGTCATTGCTTAAGCCAGGTGTTTGCCAAAGAACGCCGTCAACTTGCCCCATGGGATCAGGTTCACACGGTCATACAGATCCACATGGCCCGCACCGGGGACGATGTGCAGCTCCTTCGGCTCGGCAGCGCGCTTGAAGGCGTCTTCGCTGAACTCCTTGGAATGCGCCTGGTCACCCGTGATGAAGAGCATGGGGCGCGGAGAAATCGTCTCGATGTCATTGAACGGGTAGAAGTTCATGAACTTGACGTTGCTGGTCAGCGTGGGGTGGGTGGTGGTTTTGGCTGAGCCGCCCTTGGGCGTGACCTCGCCACGCGGGGTGCGGTAGAAGTCATAGAACTCCCGCTGAATGGTGTGTGTGTCTGCCGTCAGCTCGTGCACCGTGCCACCGGTGTACTGGATGGCCCCGCCGGTGAATTCCACGTAGCGCTGCTCGGCAGCGGCGGCAATGATCTGCTTGCGCTGCTCCAAAGTCTGCGAGTGGTTCAGCGCATCACGGTTGGCAGCACCCATGTCGTACATGCTGACGGTGGCGATGGCCTTCATGCGCGGGTCGATCTTGGCGGCGCTGATGACAAAGCTGCCGCTGCCGCACACGCCAATGGCCCCAATGCGCTCGCGGTCCACCATCGCCTGCGTGCCCAGAAAATCCACCGCTGCGCTGAAAGCCTCGGCATAGATGTCTGGCGCCACCGCGTTGCGCGGCTGGCCCTCGCTCTCACCCCAGAAAGGCAGGTCCAGCGACAGCGCAACAAAACCCTGCTCTGCCATCTTGGTGGCATACAGGTTGGCGCTTTGTTCCTTGACTGCGCCCATGGGGTGGCCCACCAGAATGGCCGGATTTTTCTTGCTGCGGTCCAGATTCTTGGGCACAAACAGGTTGCCAGCCACCGCCATGCGGTACTGGTTCTTGAAGGTCACCTTGCGCACGGCCACCTTGTCGCTTTGGTAGAAATTGTCGGCGCCGCTGAGCTTGCCGTGCGCTGGCTGCGGCCCCGCTGCCATCGCACTACCACCCGCGGCAGACAGCCCGCCCCATACCGCCGCACCGAAGCCCGCCCGGATGAGGAAGTCGCGCCGATCCGAGGTGAGAGGGTCTGTGCCGGGTATTGGGTGCTGTGCGTGGATGGTGGAGAGTGTGTTGTGCATGTTCGATGCTCCTGGGCAGGTAGGAAATTGGGAAAGGACGAGAAATCGAGAAATGAAGGCGGGGGCCAAGGGCGCGCCTTCGTTGGACGCTCCAATGCTTTGTCCGCGCGTCAATCGCTGGCGCGTTCGATACGCACCTTCAAAGGCCCCTGGCGCTGCAACGCGGGCAGGCCCGTGTCCACTCTGCCGAGCCGCACCAGGCCGCGTGCATAGGCGTCATCGCCCACGAAAATCGCCAGATTGCCCCAGGGCGCGTAGTAGTTGATGTCACCTGTTTTGGGGGTGATGCCCGCCGGTGCCCCGTCCACCGACAGCTTGCGCGGCAGGGTGGCGATGCGTTCGATCTCCGCGTAGTTCTGCAACGTTAGCGACAGCGGCAGCTGGGCCACTAAATCGCGCGCTGCGGCGTTGTTGTCCAGGGTGGCGGTGGCAATGGCACCATCGATATGCAGATGAATTTTCATGGGGCCCTGCTGTGCAAAGGTGGTGGCGGGCATCACCCCGGCTGCCAGGGTGAATGCCAAGACGACACCCGCCAGGGCGCGGCGTTGGAAGGGGCGGGTGCTGATGCGTTGTGCCATGGCAAGAAGTTTGCCCAGCATTGCTTGCGCTGACTAGATAATGAATGGCGAATGGGTTTATAAGGCTGGCTAACCAATCAATTCAGAGAATCAGACATGGCGAGACGCAACCTGAACGATCTGCTGGCCTTTGTCACCGTGGCGCGCGAGGGCAGCTTCACCCGGGCCGCAGCCACTCTGGGCGTCACGCAGTCCGCGCTGAGCCAGACCATCCGTGGCCTTGAAGAGCGCCTGCAGATCCGGCTGCTCACACGCACCACGCGCAGCGTCTCGCCCACACCAGCGGGCGAACGCCTGATGCAAGCCATCGGTCACCGCTTTGACGAGATTGAGGCCGAGCTGGATGCGCTGACCGCACTGCGCGACAAACCCGCAGGCACTGTGCGCATCACCTGCGGCGACCACGTCATGCACACCACGCTGCTGCCCAAGCTCATGCCGCTGTTGCACAACAACCCCGACATCACGCTGGAGTTCGACATGAACTACGGCTTTCGCGACATCGTGGCCGACCGTTTTGACGCCGGGGTGCGCCTGGGCAACACCATCGACAAGGACATGATTGCCATGCCCATCGGCCCGCCGCTTCGCATGGCCGTGGTCGCATCGCCCAGCTACTTTGCCGCCCATCCCATTCCCAAAACCCCGCACGACCTGACGGCGCACCGGTGCATCAACCAGCGCATGCCTACCTCGGGCGGCCTGTACGTGTGGGACTTTGCGCGCAAGGGCAAACAGGTCAACGTGCGGGTAGATGGCCCGCTGATCTTCAACACCGCCCCGCCCCAGGTCGATGCAGCGTTGGCCGGGCTGGGCATTGCGCTGCTGCCCGAGGACGAACTGGCCACCCACATCGAAGACGGACGCCTGGTCCGAGTGCTGGAAGACTGGTGCCCACCGTTCGCGGGCTACCACCTGTACTACCCCAGTCGGCGCCAGCCATCGCCTGCGTTTTCGCTGGTGCTGCAGGCGTTGCAGCTGCGGTGAAGAGACTGCTTGCAAGCACGCGGGTGGCTAGAGATCACGAGGCTGCGAATACGAACAAGGGTTAGACAGCGGCCTGTTGCGACCCCTTGTCACGTTGGAGCGATTCAGTGCTTGACTTAGAGTGCACTCCAACTTTCAGAATCGTTCCCATGGCATCCCTCCTCACCATTGCCGAAGTCGCCGAACGCACGGGCCTGACCGCGCACACGCTGCGCTACTACGAGCGCGCCGGGCTGATTGCGCCCGTGGCGCGCGCGCCGGGTGGCCAGCGCCGCTATGCGGCTTCGGACATGGAATGGATCGGATTCCTGCTGCGCCTGCGCGAGACCCAGATGCCCATCGGGCAGATGCAGGCCTTCGCGCGGCTGCGCAGCGAAGGGAACACCACCGCCCCCGAACGGCGCGAGCTGCTGGAGCATCACCTTGCTCAGGTGCTTGCAACCATCACCGCCATGCAGCAAGCCGCACAGGCGCTGCAAGCCAAGATCGCGCACTACCGGGATCTGGAGGCTTCCCTTCGCCACACACCCTCGTCACCCCGCCAAGGAAGCACCCATGTCCCCCGAAACCAATCCCCGTTATCTCCAGGGCCTCGCCAAGCTGCGCGAAATCGACGGCCACGCCGGTGAGCACGTCGTCGCCAGCCTGGCCGACATTGCCCCCGATTTCGCCCGCTACCTGATCGAGTTTCCGTTTGGCGATATCTATTCCCGACCCGGACTGGACCTGCGCAGCCGCGAAATTGCAGTGATCGCTGCTTTGACTGCGCTGGGCAACGCCACACCACAGCTCAAGGTGCACTTGCAGGCGGCGCTGAACGTGGGCGTCACCCGTGAAGAAATCGTGGAAGTCCTCATGCAGATGGCTGTTTACGCAGGCTTTCCCGCCGCGCTGAACGGACTGGCCGCTGCCCGCCAAGTGTTTGCGGCGGGCGATGCGGAAACGGTGGCAGCATGAGGTGCCTGAGCCGCTACCTGCTCCGCGCGACGTCTGCGGCTACTTCCCCGCCCCCACCAGCATCGGCCGCACCAGCCGCACGGGTAGCTTGCTGGCCCGTGCCGCATCGCCCCGCGCCTCGCCGGTGGACAGGTTCACGGCCCAGCCGTTGATCATTGCGGCCTGGCGCCCCCCATCGCCCGCGCGGCCTTGCGCGATGTTGCCGTAGGTGTATGGGTTGACGCTGGGCGCACTCACGTTGCTGGTGGATGACCAGTGCCACTGGCCCGGCGCGGCCGGGAACAGGATGGGGTTGAGGCCCGGGGGAGACAGCGACTTGTCCACCAGCCGCTGCAGTTCCGCCGCGCGGGGAAGGCGCCAACCCACGCCCTCGGCCTTCCAGCGGTCGGTGGCCAGGGTGGTGGCTTCAGCACGGTCCAGCAGCAACGGCTTGCCGGTGCAGGTCTTGCCCGTCCACTGCATACCTTCCACACAACGCGGCCAGGCCAGGCCTGCGCGCACATCAAGTACATAGGCGCCGTCGGCCGACAGAGACCAGTCTTGGGCTGCGGTGGAGTCGGTAGCCAGCACCGGCAGGGCTGTGAGGGCGCATGCCAGCGCGGCAAAAAGCTGCGAAAGTGGTTTCATGGGTAAAAGCCTGGTCTGGGCAGGGCAGCGGAAGAAGGCGGGCAAAACGGACTCGGATGGCGACACACTACCCGCACAGCGACACCAGCGCCACCCCGCAGATCAGGAAACCTGCATTGCGCTTTTACCCAGCTTGCCCGGCTTGGCGGGCACACCGGCCGGTGCCCCCGACGCTGCCAGCGCCTCGGCCAGAAACCCCACAAACGCCTGCACGCGGGTGGAGAACTGGTGCCGCTGCGGGTACACCGCGTAGATGTCGGCCGCCGGGGTCTGGTACTGCGGCAGCACGGGCTCCAGCAGGCCCTGGGCCAGGTGGCGGTTCACGTCCCACTCGGCGCGCATCACGATGCCGTGGCCCTGCAGCGCCCACAGCACGGCGATCTCGCCGTCGTTGGTGGTCAAGTTGCCGGTGATCTTGATGGACTCGGTGTGTGCCTTGCTGCCGCGCCCGGTGGTCAGGCGCCACAGGCCATAGGCCTCATCGCCCTGGCGGATGCCGATGCACTGGTGCTCCATCAAGTCGCGCGGCACGCGGGGCCTGCTGTGGCGGTCCAGGTAGGCGGGCGCAGCGCACAGCACGCGCCGGTTGGGTGCGATGCGGCGGGCAATCACGCGGCCGTCGGGCGGTTCGCCAAAACGCACGCACACATCGTAGGCATCGTCGGTGATCGGCGGCGGGTGCACCGACAGCTGCAGTTGCACATCCACCTCGGGGTACTGGCGCACAAAGTCCGAAATCACGGGCGCGATGTGCATGCGGCCAAAGCCCAGCGTGGCGTTCACGCGCAGCAGGCCCTTGGGGCTGGCCTTGGACTGCACGATGAGTTCATCGAGCGCATCGATCTCGCGCAGGATGCGGCGCGCGTGCTCCAGCAGCAGCTCGCCCTCGGGCGTGAGGCTCATGCGGCGCGTGGTGCGGTTGACCAGCACCACGCCCAGGCGCTTTTCCATCTGCGTGAGGTGCTTGCTGACCGCCGCCGTGGAGACCCCCATTTCGCGCCCTGCGGCGCTCAGGCTGGGGCTGGCGGCCAGCGCGGAGAAAAAGCCCAGTTCTGCGGGCTGGATGGTGGAACTCATCGGCGCGACCTTAACTGCAGGTTAACGATGGATTCACTTTAGCGCCGTTCTGTGAAGGCGTCCAGGCCTACAGTCCCTCTACCGTTTGGTTTCTCCTGTGTCTCTCTTTCACGCCTGTGCCTTGCTGCACAGGCATTTCCAGACCCTTTTCACCCAGGCATCTGCATGACCACCTATCAAATCGCCACCATCCCCGGAGACGGCATCGGCAAGGAAGTGATTCCCGCTGGCCAGCGTGTGCTCGAAGCCCTGGCCGCCCGCCACCTCGGCCTGCAGTTCGAATTTGAAAACTTCGGCTGGGGCGGCGACTGGTACCGCGCCCATGGCGTGATGATGCCGGCCGATGGGCTGGATGCCCTGCGAGGCAAAGACGCCATCCTGTTCGGCTCGGCGGGTGACCCGGACATCCCCGACCACATCACGCTGTGGGGCCTGCGCCTCAAAATCTGCCAGGGGTTTGACCAGTACGCCAACGTGCGGCCCACGCGCATCCTGCCGGGCATCGATGCGCCCCTGAAGCGCTGCACGCCCAAGGACCTGGACTGGGTCATCGTGCGCGAAAACTCCGAGGGCGAATACTCGGGCGTGGGCGGCCGCGTGCACCAGGGCCACCCCATCGAGGCGGCCACGGATGTGTCCATCATGACCCGCGTGGGCGTGGAACGCATCCTGCGCTTTGCCTTCCGCCTGGCGCAGTCGCGCCCCCGCAAGCTGCTCACCGTCATCACCAAGAGCAACGCGCAGCGCCACGCCATGGTGATGTGGGACGAGATCGCCGCGCAAGTGGCGGCCGAGTTCCCCGATGTGAAGTGGGACAAGGAGCTGGTGGACGCCGCCACGGCCCGCATGGTCAACCGCCCCGCCACGCTCGACACCATCGTGGCCACCAACCTGCATGCCGACATCCTCAGCGACCTGGCCGCCGCGCTGGCAGGCAGCCTGGGCATTGCGCCCACCGGCAACATCGACCCCGAGCGCCGCTACCCCAGCATGTTCGAGCCCATCCACGGCTCGGCGTTCGACATCATGGGCAAGGGCCTGGCCAACCCCATCGGCACATTCTGGTCGGTGGTGATGCTGCTGGAGCACCTGGGCGAGGTGGACGCTGCGCGCGCCGTGATGCAGGCCATCGAACAGGTCACCGCCAACCCGGCCCTGCACACCCGCGACCTGGGCGGCACGGCCACCACGGCGCAGGTGACCGATGCGGTGTGCGCGCTGATCAGCGGCAAAGAGACCGAGCGCAAAGCCGCCTGAAAGCAATCGTTCAAGGCCCGCAAGAACGGGCCAGGACGCCACACGGCGGGCACCACCACAAGGCCGCAAAGACCACACAGCCGCCGCCCCCATCCTTTAGGAGACAAACCATGCATCGCCCTACCCCCAGCCCCACCGCCATCGCACACCCGCTGCGCCGTCAACACCTGATGGCACTGGCGGCGCTGGCCGCAGCCGCCTGCCTGCTGCCTGGCAAAACTGTCCACGCGCAGGCCTGGCCGACCAAGCCCGTCACCATCGTCGTGCCGTTTGCAGCGGGCGGCACCACCGACGTGCTGGCGCGAGCGCTGGGCGAAAAGCTCAGCACCGCGCTGGGCCAGCCCGTGATCGTGGAAAACCGGGGCGGCGCGGGCGCCACCATTGGCGCCGACTACGTGGCCAAGGCCGCACCCGACGGCTACACGCTGCTGATGGGCGCGGTGCACCACACCATTGCCACCAGCGTCTACAAAAAGCTCAGCTACGACTTTCAAAAAAGCTTTTCACCCATCACCACCGTGGCCCTGGTGCCCAACGTGCTGGCCGTGAGCGCCACCACGCCCGCCAAGGAAGTGAAGGAACTCGTGGCCCTGATCAAGACCGCGCCCGACAAGTTTTCGTATGGATCCAACGGCGCGGGCACGGCGCAGCACCTGATCGGCACGCAGTTCTCCGCCGCCATCGGCCAGCCTGTGCTGCACGTGCCCTACAAAGGCAGCGGGCCGCTCACCACCGACCTGCTGGGCGGCCAGGTGTCGATGTCGTTCGACACCATCACGCCCGTGCTGCCCCACATCAAGGCGGGCAAGCTGCGTGCGCTGGCGGTGACCACGGCCAAGCGGTCCTCATCGCTTCCGGATGTGCCCACACTGCAGGAGGCCGGTTTTGCGGGCTTTGACATCGGCACCTGGTTTGGCGTGCTGGCACCGGCACGCACACCCGCCGATGTGGTGTCCCGGCTGAATGCCGAGATGGTCAAGGTGATCCAGTCGCCCGACTTCAAGAAGCGCATGCAGGACATTGGCGCCGAGCCGATTGGCAACACGCCAGCGCAGATGGCCGAGCAGATCGCCGGCGACACCACACGCTTTGCCAAGCTGGTGGCCGACCACAAGATCACCACCGACTGACTACGTGCCCGAGGGGTGGGTTGGTATAACACCTGCCATGACGCCTACCACCATCGAGCCCACCGTCCCCGCAGCCCTGATCCGCGCCCTCGAAGAACGCGCCTTCAACGCCTGGCCCGCGCGCCAGACGGTGTTCCACCGGGGCTGGGTGTTCCGGCTGTCGGGCGGCTACACCAAGCGTGCCAATTCGGTCAACGCGCTGTTGCCCGGCGCGCCGTTTGATGGGGTGCGCGAAGCGGCTGCAGTGCTGTACGCACGGCACGGGCTGCCCGCCGTGTTCCGCATCTCGCCCCTGGCCCCGCCCGAGGCCGACCAGGAGCTGGCCGAGGCGGGCTACCAGCATTTCGATCCGTCACTGGTGTTGCACCGGCCGCTGGCCCTGGGTTCGGTCGGCAAGCCCGATGGCAGCACCCACATCAGCACCACGCCCACTGCCACCTGGCTGGAGGGCTTTGCCGCCGCCAACAGCGTGCCAACGCACCACCGCGCGCTGCACAACAGCATGCTGGACCACATCGCCCACCCTGCCGCATTTGCACTGCAGCACGACACACAAGGCCAGCCCGTGGGCTTTGGGCTGGCGGTGCTGGAGCGCGGCGCCGTGGGCCTGTACGACCTGGCCGTGGCGCCTGAGCACCGGGGCGGCGGGCGCGGGCGCGCGCTGGTCACAGCCCTGCTGCACTGGGCCGCCGAGGCCGGGGCAGCCAGCGCCTACCTGCAGGTGCGCGCGCAGAACACGCCAGCGCTGGGGCTGTACCAGTCGATGGGGTTCAAGACGGCGTACGGCTACCACTACCGGGTGCCGAGCTGAAGGGGTTTTCAGGCTCCCTCTCCCCTCGCGGGAGAGGGTTGGGGAGAGGGGGTGAATCGATGCACTGTGCCTATGCGCCCCCTCTCCCCCGCCCTCTCCCACAAGGGGAGAGGGAGTAAAGACCAGCGCCGCTGTTGGCTCAAAGCAAAGGGGCAAAAATATGTATTAAATTGGCCCTTGGCGCTTAAATATCAAGCACCGGAAGCTATCTAATCAATAGCAAAAAAATGCAAATCAACGGTGGCTCAACCTGCGCACCGCCCAGTCCCCCAGGCTCTGCACGGCCTGCACAAAGAAGATCAGCACCAGCACCACGGCCAGCATGATCTCGGGCAGAAAGCGCTGGTAGCCGTAGCGGATGCCCAGGTCACCCAAACCACCGCCGCCAATCGCACCGGCCATGGCCGAGTAGCCGGTCAGGCTGACGAAGGTGATGGTCAGGCCCGCCACGATGCCGGGCAGCGCCTCGGGCAGCAGCACCTTCCACACGATCTGGCTGGTGGTGGCTCCCATGGCCTGGGCAGCTTCGACCAGGCCGTGGTCCACCTCACGCAAGGCGGCCTCGACCAGGCGGGCCACAAAAGGCGCAGCGGCAATCGTCAGCGGCACCACGGCGGCGGCGGTGCCGATGGACGAGCCCGTGATGAAGCGCGTGAACGGGATGATGGCCACCAGCAGGATGATGAAAGGCGTGGAGCGCACGGCGTTCACCAGCCAGCCCACGAGCTTGTTGACGGGGCCGTTTTGCAGCACGCCGCCGTGGTCCGTGAGGCGCAGGAACACGCCCAGCGGCACACCGATGAGGCCGCCCACGATGCCGGAGATGCCCACCATGATGAGCGTCTCCCACAACGAGGAGGCAAAGAGGTCCAGCATGGCCGGAGTGAAATGGTCGAACATGGCTTATGGCTCCCTCAGATTTCAATCGTGACTTCTTGCACCGCCACGCCGCCCGCGCGCAGGTGCTCCACCGCGCCGCGCACCTGCATGGGCTCGCCGCTGGCGTACACGGCCAGCGAGCCGAAGGTCTCGTCCTGGATCTCGTCCACCTGGCCGTGCAGGATGCTCATGTCCACACCAAACTCGCGGATCAGCTGCGACAGGATGGGCTGGTAGGCGCTGTCGCCCGAGTACGACAGCCGCAGCAGCCGCCCCGCGTGGCCGGGTGCCGTGGTGACAAGCTGGCGGGTGAGCTTGTGCACATGGTCAAGCACGCTCGCGGGCAGCTCTTGCGGCAGGATTTCGTCGATCAGGCTCTTGGTGATGGCCTGCTGCGGGCGCGTGAAGACATCGAGCACGCGGCCCTGCTCCACGATGCGGCCCGCCTCGATCACGGCCACGCGGTCGGCCACCTGCTTGATGACCTGCATCTGGTGGGTGATGAGCACCACGGTGAGGCCCAGCTCGCGGTTCACCTGGCGCAGCAGGTCGAGGATGGAGCGGGTCGTCTCCGGGTCCAGCGCCGAGGTGGCTTCGTCGCTCAGCAACACCTTGGGGCGGCTCGCCAGCGCGCGCGCAATGCCCACGCGCTGCTTTTGCCCGCCGCTGATCTGCGCGGGGTAGCGGTCGGCCAGGTGGGCCAGGCCCACCAGTTCGAGCAGCGGGTTCACGCGCTCGCGGATCGCTGCCTTGTCCATGCCCGCCAGTTCCAGCGGTAATGCGGCGTTGTCGAACACGGTGCGCGACGACAGCAGGTTGAAGTGCTGGAAGACCATGCCGATCTCGCGCCGGGCCTCGCGCAATTGCGCGTCGTTCAGCTGGGTCAGGTCACGGCCGCCCACGATGACCTGGCCCGTGGTGGGCCGGTTGAGCAGGTTGATGACGCGCACCAGCGAGCTTTTGCCCGCGCCGCTCTTGCCGATGATGCCGAACACTTCGCCCGGCTGGATGCTGAGGTCGATGCCACGCAGGGCTTCGACGGGGCCTTGTGGGCCCTGGTAGGTTTGGGTGATACCCCGTAAATCGATCATGGAAAGCAGTGCGCGGCAGCGGCCCCACAGTGAGTGGCCGCTGCCGCGCGGGTCTGGAAAAGGATGGGCGACTGTATCGGCGAATCGTAAGTTCACAAACGATTAAAAAATCGGGTGATTAGATCGTCGAGTTATGAAGACCGTGTTACACAGACTTCAGTAACTATGAAATTCATAGCTATCAGGGCAATACCATAGAGCGCAGACTGCCATTTTTTCTTGAATTTTCCTGACGACTCCAGAAACTTCTCCAGGCGATACTTCTATATTTCAACTTTTGTTGTATTATCGAAACATGCAAGAAACCGATGTCATCCGATCCCTCGCCGCCCTGGCCCAGGAAGTGCGCCTGCGGGTGTTCCGCGCCCTGGTGGTGGCGGGCCAGGAAGGGCTCACGCCCGGCGGGCTGTCTGAGCAGTTGGGCATTGCGCCCAACACGCTGTCGTTCCACCTCAAGGAGCTGACCCACGCGGGCCTGGTGAGCCAGGAGCGCCAGGGCCGCAACCTGATCTACCGCGCCTCGTTTGCCACCATGAACGACCTGCTGGCCTACCTGACCGAGAACTGCTGCCAGGGCGCTGCCTGCCTGACCGACGAGGCCACCGCCGCCTGCCAGTGCTGATCGCCCCCCAACAACTTCCACCCCACGACCCACAGCCGAAAGGAAACCACCATGAAGCGATTCCACGTCCACATGCATGTCGATGACCTTACCAAGAGCATCGCGTTCTATTCCAGGCTGTTCGCGGCCGAGCCTGCACGTGTCGAGACCGACTACGCCAAATGGATGCTCGAAGACCCGCGCGTGAACTTCGCCATCTCCACCCGGGGCGACAAGCCCGGCGTGGACCACCTGGGCTTCCAGGTGGACGAGGCCGACGAGCTGGCCGAGCTCAAGGCCCGCGCCCAGGGTGCCGACATGGCCCTACTGGACGAAGGCGCCACCACCTGCTGCTATGCCCGCAGCGACAAGCACTGGATCACCGACCCGCAGGGCGTGGCCTGGGAACACTTCCACACGCTGGGCAACATCCCCGTGTTCAACGAAGCCGCTGCGCAGCAACCCCATGCAGCCCAGGCCGCCTGCTGCCCCACGGGCGCACCGTCCGCCCCCGCGCCCGGCCAGGCCGCCTGCTGCGGCCCCACCGCCAACAACCCCAACAAATGCTGCTGAGCCCAGGTCTACGATGAGCACCCCACGCAATCCTTTGAACGTGCTGTTTCTTTGCACGCACAACTCGGCCCGCAGCATCCTGGCCGAAGCTCTGCTCAACGCCATGGGCCAGGGCCGCTTCAAGGCCTATTCAGCCGGCAGCAGCCCGCGCGACAACCAACAGCCCCACCCGCTGGGCCTGCAGGCGCTGGCCCACGCGGGCATCCCCACCGAGGGGCTGCGCAGCAAAAGCTGGGATGAGTTTGCCGCCCCCGGCGCACCGCACATGGACCTGATCATCACCGTGTGCGACAACGCCGCGGGCGAGGTCTGCCCCTTCTGGCCCGGCCACCCGGCCACGGCGCACTGGGGCTATGCCGACCCGTCAGCTGGCGATGGCTCGGACGCCGACAAGGCCGAGGCCTTCCGCAAGACCCTGCACGCCATCAAGCAGCGCCTGGAGCTGCTGGTGAACCTGCCCGACGACAAGCTCGCCGCCACCGCGCTGCAAGCCACGGCCCGCAACCTGCCCAAGCAATGATGAAACACCCCCTGAGTCGCTTCGCGCCTTCCCCCTCTCTCGCCTCGCTGCGCGAGCCGGGAGGGGGACGCCCCCAGCGCACGCAAGCAATGCGCCGCACGTGCGGCTTGGCGGCCCTTGCGCGGGGGCGCTGGTTTAGAGCGCGCCAGTTGCATGCATCGCGGGTGGCGCGCAGCGCAATGGATAACTGAATGGACCACTGAAATGACCCTGCCACCAAGCCCTTTACAACGTGCTGCTGTCAGTGCGCTGCCCCCCTCCCCGGCCGCCGGCATGGCGGTGTTCGAGCGCTACCTCACCGTCTGGGTGCTGTTGTGCATCGTGGTGGGCATTGCGCTGGGCCAGTGGCTGCCCGGCGCGGCGCGCGCCGTGGGCGCGCTGGAGGTGGCGCGCGTCAACCTGCCGGTGGGCCTGCTCATCTGGGTGATGATCATCCCCATGCTGCTGAAGGTGGACTTTGGCGCGCTGGCCGAGGTGCGCCAGCACGTGCGCGGCATTGGCGTGACGCTGTTCGTCAACTGGCTGGTCAAGCCGTTTTCGATGGCGCTGCTGGGCTGGCTGTTCATCCGCCACTGGTTCGCGCCGTACCTGCCTGCCGACCAGATCGACAGCTACATCGCCGGGCTCATCTTGCTGGCCGCAGCACCCTGCACGGCCATGGTGTTTGTGTGGAGCCGACTCACCGGGGGCGACCCGCTGTTCACGCTGTCGCAGGTGGCGCTCAACGACAGCATCATGATCGTGGCGTTTGCGCCGCTGGTGGCATTCTTGCTCGGCTTGTCGGCCATCACCGTGCCGTGGGACACGCTGCTCACCTCGGTGGTGCTGTACATCCTGATCCCCGTGGTGATCGCCCAATGGCTGCGCAAGCGACTGCTGCGCAAGGGCCAGGCCGCCTTCGACGCCGCCGTGGCGCGCACCGGGCCCTGGTCCATCGCCGCCCTGCTGGCCACGCTGGTACTGCTGTTCGCCTTTCAGGGCGAAGCCATCCTGCAGCAGCCGCTGGTCATCGCCCTGCTGGCCGTGCCCATCCTGATCCAGGTGCTGTTCAACTCCGCCCTGGCCTATGGCCTGAACCGCGCCGTGGGCGAAAAGCACAACATTGCCTGCCCCTCGGCGCTGATCGGTGCGTCCAACTTCTTCGAGCTGGCCGTGGCCACGGCGATCAGCCTCTTTGGCTTTCACTCAGGCGCGGCGCTGGCCACGGTGGTGGGCGTGCTGATCGAGGTGCCCGTGATGCTGGCGGTGGTGGCCGTGGTCAACCGCAGCAAGGGCTGGTACGAGGCGCGGGGCTGACAACCACTGACGGGGTGATCACGCGCCTGCCACCACCCCACGCGCCTGCACCCGGCGCGAGATCAGCATCCCCAGCACAAACACCCCCACCGCCGCCGCCGTGAACACCGGCGGCAGCCAGCCCCGGTCCACACTGAAGGCCACCAGCAGCACGCCCGTGGACTGGCCCAGAAACAGCAGGCACGCAAACAGCGTCACTGCCGTGCCCCGCGCCTCGGGCGCCATCTGCGTGGCCTGCACCTGCAGCGTGTTGTGCAGCATGTAAAAGCCGATGCCCGCCAAAAAGCAGCCTAGCATGGCCCAGCCCACCGCAGGCGCCCACGCCAGCGACAGCAGGCCGATGGCAATGAAGCTGGCACCCAGCACGGCCAGCCCCCGCTCGCCCAGCGCCGCCAGCCAACGCCGCGCAAACACGCTGTAGATCAGCCCGCCCACGCCATACAGCACCATCACACCGCCAGCGGCAGAGGCCGACAGGCCAAACCCATCGACCATGCGCGCGGGCACAAAGGCCAGCGTGCCAAACGCCAGCGCGCCTTCAATCGCCACCACCGTCAGCACCCAGCGCACACGCGGAATGCGCAGCAGCGCCGCCGTGCCCGCGAGGTAATTGGCCAGCGAAAACGCCGGTGCACCCGGCACCACCACCGTGCGCAACGCCCCGATGGCACGCGCGTGCCGCAACAGCAGCGTGGCCGCCGTAAAGAACAGCACGGCCAGCACACCCAGCGCCGCACGCCAGCCCAGCGTTTCGGTGGCAAAGCCGCCAAACCACTGGCCCGCCATCATCCCGGTCACCGTGGCCACCATCAGCCGCGCCAGGGTCTCTTGCCGCTGCTCGTAGGCCACCTCATCGCCAATCCACGCCATCGACAGCGGAATGATCCCGGCCGCCGCAGCCCCCATGGCCGCACGCGCAACCACCAGCAGGCTGAAGCTGGGCGCCAGGGTCGTCATGGCACTGAACACCGCACACGCCGCCGTGGCGCCGATGATCACGCGCACCTTGCCCACCCGGTCGCCCAGCGGGCCATACACCAGCTGCAGCACGCCGTAAGCAACGGCAAACGCCGCAATCACGGCCGATGCATCGCCCGTGGTGATCTTGTACTCAAGGGACAGTGCCACCAGCATCGGGTCGCACACACGCATGGAGGCCATGCTGCAAAAGGCCGCCAGGCTGATCAGCCGCAGCATTGTTAAGGAAGAGGTCATACCGCCCGATTGTGGGTGACGAGGATGTTCACTTCGGCGGCGCGGCACAAGAACCCTTTCGCCCTGCCCTGGCCGGATGAACCATCGAACATCGGTGATTTGGAGCACTCACCAGGAATGACGGTGCACGCAAGAAAACCCAGCAGATGCCGAATCCGTCGCCCGGTCAATCCGGAACCATTCACCTTGCGGATCACAATAGCGCGACGCGAGCACATTGAGCGCACCTGTCTTGGCTTTCCCGTACTGAGAGGTCACATCATGGCAACAGCCCGTCTGAGAGCTTCAACGCACTTGCCCCAAGGGTTGGAGTGAAATCGGGACATTGAGCGCCCGGCAGCCTGCATGGGCGCGAACCCATCCCATCCCGATTGCGCTCCAATGTGATGAAGCAATTCTGACCAGAACGCCTTCACACACGCGTTGGCCGTGCGAATCTGCGGCCATCGGGCGGCCTGTGCTGCGCAGTGCATACTGTCCCTGCGACGCGAAAATCACCCGATCACGCCCCGCTCGTGCGTCCCAAGCACCTCGACCGTTTTCTCTTTTCCTCTTTAGTTATCTAACCATGATTGATTTTTCAAGGATTCGGGAATGCCGCATGAACCTGCAGCCATTCAGATGGGCTGAAATTTCGGACCTCTATTCAAAGGCTGACTGCGCCGCACTTTCCAAGACCTATCCCCACGATCACTTCCGCACCGTCGAGGCATATGGGGGAGAAAAAGACTATCGGTACGACGCCCGTTCCCTGATTCCGATGGGAGAGCAAACCATATCGCACGCTGACTCCCTGAGTCCTTCTTGGTACCAACTGGCACAAGACCTGCTTTCTGCAGAGTACCGGATTGCCATGTCGTCCATTACCGGCGTTGACCTGACCAACCTGCCGATGGAGGCGCATGCCTATCACTATGGCCCTGGCGCGCTTCTGGGCCCCCACCGCGATCTCCCCGAGAAAATTGTCACCCACGTTTTTTATTTCAACGACAAGTGGCATCCCACAGACGGGGGCTGTCTGGCCATCCTGAATTCTTCCGATGCGAAGGACGTTGCCGCTCTGATAAACCCGACCATCGGAAATTCAGCCGCCTTTGTCAGGTCGGACACTTCCTGGCACGAAGTGACACGGGTATCGGAGCAAGCCCCTCAATCCCGACGGAGCGTGACCGTAACGTTCTACCAGCCCGGATCCATCAGTTCAATGTGGCCCCCCGGGGTGGATATGGAACTGCACGACTACCCAGGCTGAACAGCCTTCCTGCGGCGCGCAGGCATCTTCGGCGCGGCCAATTTCTCGACCTGGGCATTTGATGATGTTGCCGCCACGCGGCTTTTGCATTGAACCCGCAATTACTGTAAATACATGACCAGGCAGTCATTTCTGCGACCCGTCCATCTATTTATTCCCTGGGAACATAGAGAGCTTATTTTTTCATTGATTCAACGTGAAATCACTTCCCGTTATCGAAGCTCACTCATGGGGTTGATCTGGTCCATCATCACTCCTGCATTTACCCTTCTAGTCTATACCATCGTTTTCACGAAGGTATTTACCGTTCGCTGGCCCGGCAGCAACGAATCCCCCACTGAATTTGCACTGCTTATTTTCATCGGAATGACGATCTTCAATCTTTTTTCGGAATGCGCGCTCCGCGCCCCGACACTGATTGTATCCAATACAAATTATGTAAAGAAAATACAGTTTCCACTTGAAATCCTGCCCTGGATTAGTCTGGGGGCAGGCCTGTTTCATATGCTTGTGAGTTCGATCGTATGGCTTGCCTTCTATGGATTGGCAATTGGAATTCCGCCAGCATCTTCCGTCATCTATCTTTTTGTTTTAATTCCACTTTGCCTCTATATACTCGGCATTTCCTGGATCCTGAGTGCGCTCGGCGTATACTTCCGCGACATCAATCACATTATTGGCGCACTTTTGCTGCCGATCATGTTCTTGACCCCTGTATTTTACCCGCTCAATGCACTTCCTCCTGAATGGCACCAGGCAATGGGCTTGAACCCCCTGGCACAGGTGATTGAAGATGCACGCACGGCACTATTCTGGGGAGGCATGCCCAATATCATGAAATGGGGCACATCATTCCTGTTTTCCGGCATCTTCGCGATAGCAAGCCTTTGGTTTTTTCAGAAAAGCCGCGAGGGATTTTCCGATGTCCTCTGAATTTGCCATTGAAGTCGACAAGATCAGCAAGTGCTATCAAATTTATGACAAGCCACATGACCGACTGCTGCAGATGCTCCCTTTTGCCGGGCAGCAGCGGTTCCGGGAATTCTGGGCCTTGAAAGACGTCTCATTCCGTGTCCGCAAGGGAGAAGCCCTCGGTATTATCGGACGAAACGGAAGCGGCAAATCAACCCTGCTCCAACTGATCTGCAACACACTGCGCGCCACGTCGGGGCAGATTCAGGCCCGAGGGAAGATAGCGGCCCTGCTCGAGCTTGGATCAGGATTCAACCCAGAATTCACAGGCCGTGAGAATGTCTATCTCAATGGAGCACTGCTTGGATTGAAACGGGCGGAAATAGATGCAAGGTTTGACGAAATCGCCGACTTCGCCAATATCGGAGACTTTATCGACCAGCCGACCAAGACATATTCCAGCGGGATGCTTGTGCGCCTGGCATTCTCGGTGTCCGTCTGCGTGGAACCCGACATACTGGTCGTCGACGAGGCGCTTGCCGTCGGTGATGCCTCCTTTCAGTTCAAATGCCTGGGTCGGCTAGAGAACCTGGCAGAAAAAGGAACAACTCTTCTGTTTGTGTCTCATGACATGAGCATGGTCAAGAGATTCTGCAATACCGCGATCTACCTCCATGAAGGAATGTTAAAGGCATTTGGGTCTCCTGAGACGATCTCCGAAATGTACCTGCTGGACATGCGGGACGAGCAACGCCGCTGGGCCAGCGGCGGAAAGATTCCAGTAACCAGAAAACAGGAGGTCAACGGTGCACACATTGCATTTGGGACCACGGAAGGAGAGGTAATCTCCGCCAAATTCACCAACACCGGGAGCCACTATTCGTCGTTTGTCTATGGCGAGACGATCGAGATCGTCGTCAGCTATCGAATCGGAAATTCAGTCTTATTACCCAACATCAGCATTACCATCCAGGAAGCACGGCTGCTTGTCGTTGGTGGAAAAAACTTTGTGCTTCCCCTCACCGGTTCTGACATCGACGGGGAGAGTGGAACAGTCACCTTCCACTTTCCAGCGATACTGGCAGCAGGTCGATACCACGTCACCATCAAGCTGATGAATGGTCGCACCGAGGAGACCTCACTCCTGATTGACAAGCAAGTGGGCATCCTGAGTTTTGATACGGTAGCGCGCGGAAATAACCCTTTTCTTGGCATCGTCGATCTGGGAATCGAAGCAAAAAACCAGGCAACCAGCCTTCATGACGGATGAGATCTTGATCAATCTCCACTTCATTACGGAACCCGTGCAACCCCCACTGCAAAGTCGGTTTCAAAAAATCGGTTTTTCAAGAGCGTGTCTTCAATATCAAACAGCATCTGGAGCAAAGCCATCGAACGCGAGTCTGTCTCTACGAAATTACCCGCAATCCCATGCAAGGCGAACTGCAATATATTTCCGCCGCAGGGATTGAAAGCATGTTCGACAAAATAATCAGATAGCACCCTGCGTATGTCTTGTGACCGAATTGCCTCTGACGGATCGACCTTGATTACCTCTGCCGGCTCGGGAAGCTGCACGTTGAACTGCACCTTGCCGAAGTGTTCCGGCTGAAAGGAGCGGCGATACTCCGGAGGCAAAAGGCGGAAAGCACTTTCGACGACCCCGCGCTGGCGCTCTGAAAAAGCAAAATGATTGGCCCCCACATATTCATTATAGAACACCCACCCCCCCGGCTTTAGGGCGTTGCGAACCGACTCACAAACTGACTCGAGTTGCTTGATGTGATGCAACGACCCGTTAAACCAGACAGCGTCGTAAGCATTCTTCTCCAACGGCGTTTTTTGGACGTCCTGTACGTTATATTTAATATGGGAAGCGCCAATTAAATGCGCCTCCTTCCGGGCAATATCGATAGCGCCGGGCGCAATATCAATTGCGTCGCACTCGGAAAAGGCATTGAGTCGGAAAAGGTCGCGCTCCAGAGTACCGCTGCCACAACCGATGCTCAACATCCTGACCGGGGATATCGAATGATTCAGGAACTCGCCAAGGCAGTATTTCACCCACCAGCGATGGTGGGTCCCTCCACAGGCCAGCCGCTGAAAGCGCTGCTGAACAGCCGGCACAGCAAGCCAGTAGACCTGGGGCGAAAAGGCATCGGAACTCGCCACATTCTTGGACCAATGGTCGGCGGTGATCTCCCTATCGGATCTCATTCCGACCTCCCTGGCTGGCGGTTGTGCGTGTGCGGCTTCCAGGCACCCCATTTGCTTTCGAAGTAAGCCTGGTTCCGGTCCCAGATGGCCTGATATTCACCTGTCTCGATCAATTTCCCAAACGATGCCTGGCCGTAATGGTGAATAAAGGCATCTTCAGCACATACTGTTCGATAACCGGCCGCGTGCATTCGCCGGCTGTAATCATCATCCTCAAACATTCCGAGGCCGAACATCTCGTCCAGTTCCCCGATTTCATTGAACACATGGCGCCGCATCGCCACACAAAACATTGCCAGCATCGAGATGTCGAAATGGCGACCGGCATGCGCGACGGTGTATCCGGAAGCGAATTCATGCATCTGCTCCAGATTAAGGTAGCTTGTGCTGATCTTTGCCTCGTTACCGATGGAGTTGGTCACCGGTCCCACCATGCCAATCTTCCCATCTTCCAAATAACGGAGCATTGCCTCCAGCCAGTCGCCAGTGACCACGGTATCATTATTGAGCAACACGATATATTCACCCTCGGCCAACGCAATTCCCTGGTTGTTTGCCGCCGCAAAGCCTCTGTTGCTCTCGTTGATAAGAACCTTCACCATCGCATACTGGTCCTGAATTTCCTGGAGCATAGCTTCGGTACCATCGGAAGACGCATTATCAACAATGATCACCTCATAGTTGGGATATGTAGTCCGGGAAAAAACGCTCTCAATGCACTGCCTGGTGAGTTCGGAATTATTATAGCTCACTATTACAATAGAGCATTTCCCGTACAACTCCTTGACAGCCTCCTGGGTTGCAAGATAGCGATGCCGCCAATCATTTTCCCTGGCCAACTCTTTTCTTCGTTCAACCAGTACGGGATCTTTTTCTGCCAATGCGACTTCGATTTTTGCAAGAAAATCTTCGAATTCAGTGGCGAAATATACATAGTCTTGGTAGATTGCCATCTCTTCAAGTGGCACACTCACCACCGGCTTCCCGGCGCTCATGAATTCGTAGAACTTCACTGGATCCACCGCATGCGTCACTTTGTTCAACTTGAATGGGATCAGGCACACATCAAAGCCGTGAAGATAACGCGGCATGTCCTCATAGGGCTTGCGGCCCGTAAGGAGCACGTTGGACATCCGGTCAAGGCCCGCCAGATCTTTTACAAAGCGGTCGCCAACTAATACAAAATTCCAGCTTGGGCGTTTTTCCGCCAGAAAGCGTAGTAAGGAAAAATCAATCCAGGGAGCCAAGGCTCCGTAGAACCCAATGATGGGCTTCTTTAGATGGGCAAGCAGATTGTTTTCAGTACATCGATCGAAAAAGAAGTCATAGTCCACAGCATTTCGCACGAGCAGACAATCTATTCCTTGGTCCATCCATTTTTTCTTTAAAACAGATGCAGTTACCGTGACCAGATCTGCGCTGCGAACCAGCACCTCTTCTTCTTTGATAAGTTGCTCGCCTATATCAGGGAAGTCAGCCCATTCGTCCATGCAGTCGTATTGAACGCGCCATGACCGGGACTTCTGCAAGTCGAGGGCCAACCCGGTCCAGTAAGAAAGATGGACCACGACCAGAGCGGCTCTTATCTTCGCATCCAGCGCCAGCCGGGAAAATGATTCGTTCCCAGCCTTAAGGTTGGTAGCTGACATCTTTTCAGAATAGAAATCTTCATATTCACTGAAAGCCAGACATACTTCGAATACTCTCTCGGCAACCTGCCTCAACTCGTAGGGAGCCCCTCTTGCAGGCATTCCCGAGCGTACGATATAAAATACACGATGACCATGAGCAGCAAACTGAGACATCATCTGCTGCGGTCTTTGATACCGGGCAGACCATTCAATGTTGGCAAAACAGACGATATCCATTTTATCGTTGCATTTTTCGCCAATGACGGGCGCAGCTAGCGGCCGGAGAGGCGGAACTGCCTGGAATTGATTACCCAGTGATTCTGCATGGAGTCTTCTTTTGAGGCGCCTTGGCAAGAGCAAATTTCCCAGCGTACGGGCAATCAGCGAGCGGTCGGCCAGCAAATACATCAAATCGATCAGCAGATATTTGAGACTTTTTCGACGCCACTCCAGCATCATCTTTGCAGCTTCTGCTTCTTTTTTCAGCCAATCAATGGCAATGTCCCGGGACGCAACCGTTTCCCTGCTGATAATCAACTCCTGCTCAAGTTGAGCAATGGCCTGTCGCATCACCGCTATTTCGCCACAGGAAGGGCCATGGGGCGGGCTTTCGCCGTCCCCGCTGGTATTCACGCGAGCGGGGGTGGGCAGCAAGTTTTCCGGCTGATCTGATTCTGGCTTCATAAGAAAATAGTATGAATCTGCTTCAAGCTGACAGGTCCTGCAACCAGCGCCACGCCCTGCGCAAGGGGGCCGTCGTTTTCCAGGACATGGATTTGTGCATCTCCAGCAGTTGGGTTTCAAGATCGAACGATCTTTGCGTTGCTTGCGACAACTGCGCTCTTGCTTCACCCAACAAATGCTCGCAGCCCATCAAACGAGCCTCCAGATCCCGCAGATGGTCGGCGGATTCCGGGTCGCCTGTTCCCGCCTGCCGCTGCCCATGCTCAAGAATGCCAGGCAGCGACATCCAAAAAGCATTCATCGTGGCCATGGAGTCCGTCTTGCCTGCCCGAACCACAGCGGCAACATGATTCCAGTAGTTTTCCAGGATGTCATTTGCTTCGACGACCGCATGCGACGGTTCTTTGCGGCCGATTCGCTGGGACAACCATTGCGGATCGTCGCAGCCTGCAGGCGGCAACGGATGCACGGTGTCGTATCTGGATAGCGCCGTGAACTTCCCTTGGGTGAGATCGCTGGAACTGAATACCGGAACACCACAGGACAGTGCAGTAATCGCAAGGTGATAGCTGTGTCCCGCAACTGCTTCGGATTCGCCTATCAGCGCTGCCAGCACCATCGGAGATGGCCATTCGCTGAGACAAAACGTCCCCGGCAGCTCGCTGTCAATGAACGATTCATGATCACAAAGCACTGGCCCGAGACGGAGCAGAAGCACGCTGAGATTGGGCAACTCCGTACGAAATTTCTTCAAGTAATCGGTAAGCCGCTCGAGATTCTGGGTCGCCTGAATCACGAGATACGGGGCCTTCAGGCCTAGAGCGTCGCGAATCGCAGCCGCCTCATCGGTCGCGGCATGGGATTTCAAACAGCGCCCGATTGAAAAGGCGGTATCAGGCATCACATGCACGCGCTGCGGCTCAACAAATGGCCTGAGTGCGGTCTTCGAAGGTTCGTCTCTCACTGCGATATGCGCGCTGGAATCAAGCGCAAGAGAAAGCAGCGGGTGGCTCCAATCTGGAATCTCGTTGCAATGCATGCCCGGAGCATTCCATATGACAGGCACGCCGTGCTGCGCACCCATCAATGCCGGCGCGAGCCAATATCCTGTGGGATGGTGAATCCACGTTGCCGGTGGCCCATATCCCGGAGCGATGAATTTGTCAAAACGGACAATGAACCCGCCGCCAATCAGGATTGCATCAAGATCACTGGCCATGCGGGGCAGTTCCGCCAGTGACTCAACACCATATGGCCAATCCTCCGAGGATTTCGCGTGATAGGAAAATGGGGTAAGTTCAACGCTTCCCAGCCTGCGGGACAACTCCAGTTCTGCAATGATCGGGAAAAGCAGATCACCATAATTCTCGACATCAAACGTGCCAAAGATGCCAATGCGCCAAGAGCGTTGGTTCTTCGTTGCATTGGAATCAGTTGCATTCATTTATAGGTTTATAAAAACTGGGCGCTCGCAGTTTCAGTCCCATTTGATTATTCATGCTAGAGAAATTCTGAAAATCTAGCGGGCTCCATAGCGAGCCAGCTCCATTTTTTTAGTTGCATGCGCATTTTCCAGAATCTTCAACGTGGCCAGTCCTGCCCGCTCCCATGAAAAACCACGGGAATGCTGGAGTGCATGCGCACCAAGTTCCCGTCTCAATTCCTCATTGGTGACGAGCTTGGTAAGACCGTCGGCAATGGAATCCACGCTAAGGGGATCTACAAGAACACCGCCTTGCCCTACCACCTCTGGAAACGCTGAGGACATGGAGGCCAGCACCGGAGTTCCAAACGACATTGCCTCGGCTGCCGGCAAACAGAAGCCTTCCAGGAGAGAAGGCGCGGCCAAGCATTGGGCATGACAGTACAACGTCGACAGGATCTGATCGTCAACGTTATCCAGGACAAGCACCTTGCCCGCAACCCCCAAGGCTGCAATGTCACTTCTGACAGAATTTTGCCCCCAGCTCGCGCCTCCCACCAACACCAAAAGTATTTCAGTGTCGCTTTGCTTGATCACCTGCTGGAAAGCCTGCAACAGTCTTGCCAAGTTCTTTCGTGGCTCGAAACTACCCACAAAGAGTACATAGGGCATTTCAATCCCAAGGGTCTTTAAATGGGTGATCGGCAAGGGGGACGGCATATGCGCCCCGCCTTCGGTTGCGATAGACACTTTTTTCCAGACTGTCTCATCAAAATGAAGCCTGATGTCTTCCGCCGTCGATTCAGAAATCGCAATGATCTGCTGGGTAGAGGCAAGGCTTCGGGGCATCAGCACGCGGTCAAGGTGATACGTGACACGGCGCATCGTTTCTGGTTGCTTCAACCAGCACAAATCATGAACGGTTACGGTGGTGGCTGTTTTTCGCGGCAAAAACCATGGCAGCCTGTGCGCAGGACTCCAGTAAACATCAGGTCTATCAATATTCCCCCAAATGACTTGGGAGAAAAACAAACTGGCGATGCGGCCGACATCCCGAGGTAAATAATCAGACCGGCAAGTCACATTTGGCAGATTAGCATAATCCCCCGACGGGCATGCCCTTCCATAAAGCAACCAATGATGCCGCCCCTCACTCTGCTCTATCATGATTGGCAGCAGGCATTTTATGTACCTCGCGATGCCTGAGCCAGGTATTTCAAGCATGCTGATGTCAACGGCTATACGCATCAATACCTTCCCTTTTCCTTGTTTTTCGTGTTGCGCTCTACGGTACCGGCATTTTCACGCGCCCTTATGCACTCATCGATTACGCCCTTATAGTGAATGGCTCTTTTGCCCCAAGCGAACTCTGCAATGGTGCTTTCATCACGCAGGAACATCGATTGCAATGACCCGCTGGTCCATCGCGCATGAATTTCGCGGAGAATGCGTTCGATGGAATCTGCCTGGTTCTGGACAACCCATCCTGCCTGGACGCGCATGATCAGTGCGCCGGCCTCGTCTATAGGGGTATTGGCAATATGCAAGATAGGTGAACCTATGCCGAGATACTCATAAATTTTTCCTGGAACTTGGAACGGCTGGCTGTTGCCCACGCTAAGCAGCACATCGGAATTCTGCTGCGCGGAAATGGAGGTTCCATGGTCGACTACCCCGTGAAATCTGACCCCCGGAATACCATCGAAAAGCGCTTTGTATGCAGCGTGATTTCCATAAAATGTGACTGAAATATCCAGATCACAAATCGACCGCAATGCCCTTGCAAACTCGACAGGAGAGCGGAAGTCCGCATAAAAATTCCCGGTATAAACAATATGTAGGGACTTGGAATGATGGCGATTTTCTACACTTCCGCTATTTCGACTGGGAAACCCCTGTGCGATGCAGGTGAATTTATTGTCGGCGTCTTGTAATCCATGGCGCCTTTTCAGGAGATCGACAACAGCCATTGTCGTCACCACGATCGCGTCGGCACGGGCAATAACTTTTGCTTCAAAGGCGAGATCAACACGCTGGCGCCAGCGCGGCGTATACGGCGCTACCACAGGATCAGCAAGATCGACGATGAGCGGAATTCGGGCGATCCGTTTGGCCAAGAGACCCAACAGAAGGTCTACGCCGGGTTCGTGCGAGGCCACTACCGCGCTGTACCGGGTTGCTCGAAGCAACTGAATCAACCGCAAGGACGCGCTGGGTACCCATTCGGTACGTAAGTGTCACATCCCGGACGATTGCATAGACTCCAAACGCTATCCACTCTTCATGGCGCGAGCGGTTCTAAAGGAGTTGATAGAGTCCTTGCAATCCACCCAGGGAGTGAAGCCATGTTGATAGCCCTGC
>NZ_JAMXAX010000078.1 GCF_023913775.1 Acidovorax facilis | reverse complement strand
GGCATCGTCAAAGGCTGAAGTCATAGTCCACCGTGATGGGAGCGTGGTCTGAGAACTTTTCACCTTTGTAGATGGATTCAGCACGTGCCAGCGCCGCGAGCGCGGGGGTGGCCAGGTGGTAGTCCAGCCGCCAACCCACGTTGTTGGCATACGCCTGCCCCCGGTTGCTCCACCATGTGTAGGCGGTGTCTGTGGCGGTAGGTTGTAACTGACGGTAAACGTCTATGATGCCGCCGCCCTCATCAGTTGTGTGCAACAGTTTTGTCATCCAGGCCCGTTCTTCGGGTAAAAAACCACTGTTTTTCTGGTTGCTGCGCCAGTTTTTGAGGTCGATTTGCTGGTGCGCAATGTTGATGTCGCCGCACAGAATGAAGTCACGTTCGCGCTTGACTTTCATCAGGTGGGGATGGATCTCGGCCAGGAACCGGAACTTCGCCTGCTGGCGTTCTTCGCCCGAGGAACCACTCGGAAAGTAAGCGCTGATGATCGACAGCTTGCGGGCCGGTGTGTCAAAACGCAGCTCCACATATCGGCCTTCTGTATCGAATTCCGCTGACCCATAGCCAATGACTACATCAGAGGGTTCGTGCCGGGTATAGATGCCCACGCCGGAATAGCCCTTTTTTTGGGCATAGTGGAAGTGGCCCTGCAGGCCCGCCATGCGCTCGAACCGGTTGGCCATGTCGGCAGCCTGGGCCTTCACTTCCTGCACACAAATACAATCCGGCCGCGTGGCTGCCATCCAGCTTTCCACGCCTTTGCTGGTGGCCGAGCGGATGCCATTGAGATTGAGGCTGGTTAACTTGAACAAGGAATTCCCCATGGTGGATGTTGGCGCGCAAACCTCTGAACAGGGCCAGCTGGCGCAGGATTTTGTACGTTTTGCCGTCGAATCGGGCGTGTTGCGGTTTGGCGAATTCAAGACCAAGGCGGGGCGCCTGAGCCCGTATTTCTTCAACGCAGGGCTGTTCGACGATGGCCGCAAGATCGGGCGGCTCGCGGAATTCTATGCAAAAGCCCTGCTGGCCAGCGGCATCGAATTCGACATGGTGTTCGGCCCTGCCTACAAGGGCATTCCGCTGGCCGCTACCGTGGCCGTGGAGCTGGCGCGCCTGGGCCGTAACGTGCCTTTTGCCTACAACCGCAAGGAGGCCAAGGACCATGGTGAGGGCGGCACGCTGGTGGGGGCACCCCTCAAAGGCCGTGTGCTGATCGTGGACGACGTGATGTCGGCTGGCACCGCCGCCCGCGAGTCCATCGCCATCATCCGCGCTGCGGGTGCCACGCCGCATGCGGTTGCAATTGCGCTGGACCGCCAGGAAAAAGCCACGGAGAATGGCCAGGACGTGGACCACAGCGCCGTGCAGTACGTGCGCGAGCAACTGGGCATGCAGGTGTGTGCCATTGCCCGGTTGGCAGACTTATTGCTGTATCTCTCCCAAAACGGGGAAGAGGGGATGCGCTCGCATCACGAAAAAGTGCTGGCCTATCGCCAGCGGTACGGTGTTAACGAAGGGTAGACCATTTGAGCAAGTCGGCGTGGATCATGGGCGGGGTGATGCTGCTCACCCTGGGCGCAGAGCTGGCCTCGGCACAGTCCCAGGGTGCGACGGGCGGTATCTACACGTGCGTGGACCGCAACGGCCGTCGGCTGACGGCCGACCGGCCCATCCCGGAATGCCTGGACCGCGAGCAGCGCGAACTCAGCCCTTCGGGCATAACGCGCCGCCAGATTGGCCCCTCGCTCACCGAGCTGGAGCGCGCAGCCCAGGACGCCCAGAACCGCAAGGATGCCGAAGAGCGCGCCCGTGTGGTGGAAGAGCGCCGCCGCGAACGCGTGCTGGTGGCCCGCTACCCCGACAAGGCTGCCCACGATGTGGAGCGCGCTGCGGCCATCCAGATGGTGGATGACGTGACGGCCACCGCAGAAAAGCGAACACTGGAGCTGAAGGCGGAGCGCAAGAAGCTCGATGTGGAGATGGAGTTCTACAAGAAGGACCCCAATAAGGCCCCCATGACGCTGCGCCGCAAGATCGCTGAGATTGACGACAGCCTGGCCGAGCAGCAGCGCTTCATCGCGGGGCAAGATCAGGAAAAGCGCCGTGTGCATGCGCGGTTTGACACCGAGCTGGCGCAGTTGCGAAAGCTGTGGGATGCGCAGCGTGTGCCTCCCTCCGCAGCGTCTGCTGTTGCGGCGCCCGCTGCCAGCGCGGTGCCTGCGGGCGGCAGTCGATAACCCGCCAGGGTAGGGTAGCAGCGGGCCAAAGAACTCGCCGCATCGCTGCCTCGGATGGACAGCAAAAAGAACAAAGGGGCCTTTCGGCCCCTTTGTCTTTGCGGCAGCTTCAACAGCCTTGCCTTCAGCCCGCCAGTTTGGCGCGCAGCAGGTCGTTGACTTGCTGCGGGTTGGCCTTGCCCTTGCTGGCCTTCATCGCTTGGCCGACCAGTGCATTAAACGCCTTGTCCTTGCCCGCGCGGAACTGGGCCACGTTGTCGGGGTTGGCGGCAATCACTTCGTCGATGATCTTCTCCAGCGCGCCGGAGTCGTTCATCTGCTTGAGTCCCTTGGATTCGATGACGGCATCCACGTCGTTGGACTCTCCGGTCCACAGCGCGTCAAACACCTGCTTGGCGGCGTTGTTGGAGATCGTGCCGTCGGCAATGCGGCCGATCAATGCGGCCAGCTGAGTTGCCGTGACAGGGGCCTGCTCGATACCGGTCTCCGCCATGTTCAGGCGGCGCGACACCTCTCCCATGATCCAGTTGCTGGCCAGCTTGGGCTGGCTGCAGGCTTTGGCCACTGCTTCGAAGTACGCCGCCATGGCTTTGCTCTGCGTGAGCGTGGTGGCGTCGTACTCGGGCAGGCCATAGTCCGCCACAAAACGTGCGGCCATGGTACGAGGCAATTCGGCCATTTGCGCCTGTTCTTCCTGCACCCACTGCTCTGAAATGTGTAGTGGAGGCAGGTCGGGGTCTGGGAAGTAGCGGTAGTCCGCCGCATCTTCCTTGGTCCGCATCGCGCGCGTTTCGCCCGTGTCCGGGTCGAACAGCACGGTGGCCTGCTGGATCGCGTGGCCGTCCTCGATCTGCTCGATCTGCCAGCGGATCTCGTAGTCGATGGCCTGCTGCATGAACTTGAACGAGTTCAGGTTCTTGATCTCGCGTCGTGTGCCCAATTCGGCGCCGGGCTTGCGCACCGACACGTTGGCGTCGCAGCGGAAGCTGCCTTCCTGCATGTTGCCGTCGCAGATGCCGATCCAGGTGACGATCTTGTGCAGCTCCTTGGCATACGCCACGGCCTCTTCGGACGAGCGCATGTCGGGCTCGGTCACGATCTCCAGCAGCGGCGTGCCCGCGCGGTTCAGGTCGATACCACTCTGGCCGATGAAGTCTTCGTGCAGCGATTTGCCGGCGTCTTCTTCGAGGTGGGCACGCACCAGGCGCACGGTCTTTTTCTCGTCACCCAGAAAGAACTCGACCTCGCCGCCCTGCACCACTGGGATCTCGAACTGGCTGATCTGGTAGCCCTTGGGGAGATCAGGGTAGAAGTAGTTCTTGCGCGCGAAAATGCTCACGGGCGCAATGTGGGAGCCGAGGGCCAGTCCCAATTTGATAGCGCAGGCCACGGCTTCGCGGTTCATCACCGGCAAGGTGCCGGGCAAGGCCAGGTCCACTGCGCAAGCTTGCGTGTTGGGCTCGGCGCCAAAGGCGGTGGGAGCACGGCTGAAGATCTTGCTCTGGGTTGCGAGCTGGGTGTGGGTTTCGAAGCCGATGACAACTTCGTAGCCATGGATCAGTTTGGCGGTCATGTCAGAAGCCCTCCGGACGGCGGAGGTGGAAGTCGGTGGCTTGCTGCAGGCGGTGCGCAGCGTTCAGAAGGCGGGCTTCCTGGAAGTAGTTGCCCAGCAGTTGCAGGCCCACGGGCAAACCGCCCTCGCCAAAACCGGCGGGCACGCTCATGCCGGGCAGGCCAGCCAGCGAGCCGGGCAGGGTGAAGATGTCGGCCAGGTAGTCGGCCAGCGGGTCGTTGCCGTGGTCGCCCAGCTTCCAGGCCACCGTGGGGGCCACGGGGCCGGCGATGACATCGCATTCCTTGAACGCGTTCTGGAAGTCGTCGGCGATCATGCGGCGGATCTTCTGTGCCTGCAGGTAGTAGGCGTCGTAGTAGCCGTGCGAGAGCACATAGGCGCCGATCATGATGCGGCGCTTGACCTCGTCGCCAAAACCTTCGGCGCGGGTCTTCTTGTACATGTCCACCAGATCGGTGTAGTCCTTGGCGCGGTGGCCGAACTTCACGCCGTCAAAGCGAGAGAGGTTGGACGACGCCTCGGCCGGGGCAATGATGTAGTAGACCGGGATGGACAGCTGCGTGCGCGGCAGGCTGATGGGCACGAGCTTGGCGCCGAGCTTCTCGTATTCCTTCAGGGCACCATCTACGGCGGCGCGCACATCGGGCGCCAGGCCTTCGCCAAAGAACTCGGCGGGGATGCCGATGCGCAGGCCATCGATGCTGTCGTTGAGCTTGGCGCTGAAGTTTTCGGCAGGCACATCGAGCGACGTGGAGTCGCGGTCCGGGTCCGGGCCGCACATGGCGGACAGCAGCAGCGCGCAGTCTTCGGCCGAGCGGGCCATGGGGCCAGCCTGGTCGAGGCTGGAGGCAAACGCGATCATGCCGTAGCGGCTGGCGCGCCCGTAGGTAGGCTTGATGCCGGTGATGCCGCAGAACGAGGCGGGTTGGCGGATGGAGCCGCCAGTGTCGGTGCCGGTGACGGCCGGGGCCAGGCGCGCGGCCACGGCCACGGCGCTGCCGCCGGACGAGCCACCCGGGATGCGGTCGGTGGCCCAAGGGTTGCGCACGGGGGCGGGGGCGTCAAAGCCCACGGGGGCGACGGCGGAGTTCTCGTTGGCCGAGCCCATGGCGAACTCGTCACAGTTGAGCTTGCCCAGTGTCACGGCCCCCGCGTCGGCCAGCTTGGTGACCACGGTGGCGTCAAAGGGCGACTGGTAGCCCGCGAGCATCTTGGAGCCGGCGGTGCTGGGGAAATCCTTGGTGACAAAGATGTCCTTGTGCGCAATCGGCACGCCCGCCAGCGGGCCGGCGGTGCCTGCGGCGATGGCTGCGTCTTGCGCGCGGGCCTGGGCCAGAGTGATGTCCGGGTTCACGGCCACGTAGGCGCCCAGGTTCTGGTGGGCCTGTGCGCGGGCGAGGAAATGCTGGGCGGCCTCGACGGCCGAGACGCGGCGCTCGCGCAGCTCGGTGGCCAGCTGGGCCACGCCCAGGTCATGCAATGCGGTGGAAGTCATGCGGCGGGGCTCTTACTCAATCACTTTGGGCACGAGGAACAGGCCTCGTTCGACAGCGGGGGCGCTTTGCTGGTTGGCTTCGCGCTGGTTGGGCTCGCTGGCCAGGTCTTCGCGCAGGCGCAGCTGCACGTCCTGGATGGCGGCCACGGGGTGGGCCAGGGGCGTGACGCCCGAGGTATCCACAGCCCGCATCTGTTCCACGATGTCAAAGAAACCATTGAGCTGCGTGAGCATGCGCTCACTTTCGGAGGGTGTCAGCTCAAGCCGCGCCAAGTTGGCAATGCGGCCGATGTCCTGGGGGGTCAGTGCCATAGGGAGGAGAATCTAGAGAAACCAGAAGTAAAGCTGTGATCCGGGCTGCGCCGGAGGGAGTTATTCACAGGGGATGGGGTATTATCCCGGCTTTGCCGCAAAGCTCCCGGAATGGGAGTCAATTGCGTGAAAAAAGCCAATAAACACCCCTGAAATACCTGGCGATGGCAGGCCGACGCGCATGCCGTGCCCGAGAGGACTTTTGAATGTTCGGAGCTTTCCGTCGGTACTTCTCCACCGACCTTGCCATTGACCTTGGCACAGCCAACACCCTCATCTTCGCCCGCGACAAAGGTATCGTTCTTGATGAACCTTCCGTCGTCGCCATCCGCCATGAAGGTGGCCCCCACGGCAAGAAAGTCATCCAGGCCGTAGGTCGTGAAGCCAAGGCCATGTTGGGTAAGGTGCCCGGCAACATCGAAGCCATCCGGCCCATGAAGGATGGCGTGATTGCCGACTTCGTGATCACCGAGCAGATGATCAAGCAGTTCATCAAGATGGTGCACCCGCGCACGCTGTTCACCCCCAGCCCGCGCATCATCATCTGTGTGCCCTGCGGCTCCACCCAGGTCGAGCGCCGCGCCATCAAGGACGCGGCCGAGGCTGCGGGCGCCACAGCGGTGTACCTGATCGAAGAACCCATGGCTGCTGGCATCGGCGCTGGTCTGCCCGTCTCGGAAGCCTCGGGCTCCATGGTCGTGGACATCGGTGGCGGCACCACCGAAGTGGGCGTGATCTCGCTGGGCGGCATGGTCTACAAGGGCAGCGTCCGTGTGGGCGGCGACAAGTTTGACGAGGCCATCATCAGCTACATCCGCCGCAACTACGGCATGTTGATCGGCGAGCCCACGGCCGAAGCCATCAAGAAGAACATCGGCTCGGCTTTCCCGGGCTCCGAAGTGCGTGAGATGGAAGTCAAGGGCCGCAACCTCAGCGAGGGCGTGCCACGCAGCTTCACCATTTCGTCCAACGAAGTGCTGGAAGCCCTGACCGACCCGCTCAACCAGATCGTCTCGGCCGTGAAGAACGCGCTGGAACAAACCCCCCCTGAGCTGGGCGCCGACATTGCCGACCGGGGCATGATGCTGACCGGCGGCGGCGCGCTGCTGCGCGACCTGGACCGCCTGCTGGCCGAGGAAACCGGCCTGCCCGTGCTGGTGGCCGAAGACCCGCTGACCTGCGTGGTGCGCGGCTGCGGCATCGCCCTGGAGCGTATGGACCGCCTGGGCAGCATTTTCACGAGCGAGTAAGCCAGCGGGCCTGTATGCTGCAGGCACTTTTTTCGCTCTGAATTGCATGACTGCACCTGCTCCAATGCTTGTTTCTGAGCACCCGCCCGTGGAGCCGCCTCCACGCGGCAGACCCTGACCGCTGCGCACCATGCCCCTGGGTACTCTGGAGCGCAGCGCTCCCCCTTTCTTCAAACAGGGCCCTTCGGCCCTGTCGCGTTTGGCCGTGTTCAGCGCGCTGGCGCTGTTCCTTATGGTGGCCGATGCACGCTTTCAGATCACCGGCCCTTTCCGCCAGGCCGTGGCCACGGTGCTGTACCCCGTGCAGTGGCTCATGCTGCAGCCCGTGGAATTCGCCAGCCACGGGCGCAGCTATTTCCAGTCGCTGCAAACCGCGCAGGATGACCTGGATGCCGCCCGCAAGAAAATGACCGTGATGGGCCAGCGGGCCAACCAGGCCGATCAGCTGGCGATGGAAAACCAGCGGCTGCGCAAACTGCTGGAGCTGCGCGACAGGCTGCAGACACCCGCCCAGGCGGCCGAGGTGATCTACGACACGGCCGACCCCTACACGCGCCGCGTGGTGCTGGACCGGGGGCAGATGGGTGGCGTGGAACTGGGCGCCCCCGTGATGGATGAAGCCGGTGTGCTGGGTCAGGTCACCCGCGTGTTCCCGCTGGTCAGCGAAGTCACCTTGCTGGTAGACCGCGATCAGGCGATTCCGGTGCTGAACATCCGTACCGGTGTGCGCGGCGTGGCCTATGGCGACCCGGTGGCGGGCCATGGCGGTGGCATGGAGCTGCGCTTCATGCCCGCCAATGCAGACATTCGCGAGGACGACCTGCTGACCACCAGCGGTGTGGACGGTCTGTACCCGCCCGGCCTGCCTGTGGCGCGCGTGGTGCGGGTGGAGCGCCGTGCCGACTCTGCGTTTGCGCGCATCTATTGCATACCGCTCGCCCAGGTGCAGGGCGCGCGCCATGTGGTGGTGCTCAAGCCGCTGGCCGACAATGAACTGGCGCGTCCCGAACCCGCCCCGGCTGTCCCCGCCAACAAGCGCGGAGGCCGCAAGTGAGCCACCGCTTGACCCCACAAGGAGGCCCACGATGATCATGCCGCGTGGTGAGCCCCTGCTGATGCCGGTGAACCCGGTCTTCATCTGGGCCAGCTTGGCTGTGGGCCTGGCCATCAACATGCTGCCGCTCGGCCGCATCGTCTGGACGCCCGATGTGCTCATGGTGTTGTTGGTCTTCTGGGGTGTGCACCAGCCGCTGCGTATCGGCATGGGGGTAGCGTTCCTGCTGGGCCTGTGCATGGACGTGAGCCAGTCGGCGCTGCTGGGCCAGCATGCGCTGTCCTATACCGTGCTGTCGTTTGGCGCGATTGCCATCCACCGCCGCCTGCTGTGGTTCAGCGTGCCGTCGCAGGCCTTGCAGGTGTTGCCTCTGTTTGCCCTCGCCCACGCGATCGAGCTCTTGCTGCGGATGGCGTCCGGGGGCATATTCCCGGGGCTGTGGAGTTTTCTCGCACCGGTGCTGGAGGCCTTGCTGTGGCCCCTGGCCAGCTGGGTGCTTCTGGCTCCGCAGCGCCGCCCGCCCGACCGCGACCAGAACCGGCCTCTGTAGCCCATGCCTTTCTTGATGCCCGCGCATTTCGCCAGCGTTCCGCCTTGGCCCCTGGGGGTTGAGCCTGGGCTTGCGCGCGCCCGAATGGGAGGGTGGGCGTGACTGAGGTGCGCAGCAGCGAAGCCGATGCTTCGCGCTTTCGGGTGCGGGCCCTGGTCATCGGCGCCCTGGTGTTTTTTGCGTTCTGCCTCATCGCTGCCCGGCTGGTGTATCTGCAGGTGGTCCGGCACGAAGACCTAGCGGCGCAGGCCGAGAGCAACCGCACGGCGGTGGTGCCCATCGTGCCCAACCGGGGGCTCATCCTGGACCGCAACGGCGTGGTGCTGGCCACCAACTATTCGGCCTACACACTGGAGATCACGCCCTCACGCGTCGGGGTGCTGGACGAGACCATCGACGAGTTGTCCAAGGTGGTGGAAATCCAGAGCCGTGACCGGCGCCGCTTCAAGCGGCTCATGGAAGAGTCGCGCAACTTCGAGTCCCTCCCCATCCGCACGCGGCTGACCGACCAGGAAGTGGCGCGGTTCACCGCGCAGCGCTACCGTTTTCCGGGCGTGGACATCAAGGCACGGTTGTTTCGCAACTACCCGCTGGGTGACGTGGCCAGCCATGCCATCGGCTACATCGGCCGCATCAACCAGACGGAGAAGGCGCGCATCCAGGACTCCGAAGACGAGGCCAACTACCGGGGCACCGAATACATCGGCAAGCTGGGCATCGAGCAGAGCTTCGAGTCAGCCCTGCACGGCGCCACCGGGGTCGAGCAGATGGAAACTTCGGCCGGGGGGCGGGCGTTGCGCAAGCTCTCCAGCCACGCGGCCACGCCCGGCGACAGTGTGATGCTGTCGATCGACATCAAGCTGCAAAAGCTCATTGAAGACATGTACGGCAACCGCCGGGGCGCGTTGGTGGCCATCGACCCGCGCAACGGCGAGATCCTGGCGCTGGTGAGCAAGCCCACGTTCGATCCCAATCTGTTCGTCGAAGGCATCGACGTGGAGAACTGGACCGCGCTCAACGAATCCATCGACAAGCCCCTGCTCAACCGCGCCATGCGCGGCACCTACCCGCCGGGCTCCACCTACAAGCCTTTCATGGCGCTGGCCGCGCTGCAGCTGGGCAAGCGCTCGCCCAGCATGGTGGTCAACGACCCGGGCTTTTTTACCTTCGGCGGCCACACCTTCCGCAGCCACGAGGGCGGGCTTGGCGGGGTGGACATGCACCGCGCCATCCAGCAGTCGAGCAACACGTATTTCTATTCGCTGGCGGTGGAGATGGGTGTCGATGCCATCCATGACTTCATGAAGCCGCTGGGCTTTGGACAGTCCACGGGCATCGACCTCAATGGCGAAGTGCGCGGCACCTTGCCCAGCACCGAGTGGAAGCGCAATGCCTACAAGCGCCCCGAGATGAAGCGCTGGTTCCCCGGCGAAACCGTGTCGCTGGGCATTGGCCAGGGCTACAACAACTTCACGATGCTGCAGCTGGCGCTGGCGCAGGCCACGCTGGCCAACGGCGGTATTCGCTACCGGCCGCACATGGCCAAGGCGGTGAAAAACGCGGTCACGGGCGCCGTCACCGAGATCAGCCAGCCGCCTGGAGTGGATCTGGGTTTTTTGCCGAAGAACGTGGACATCGTGCGCAACGCCATGGTGGCGGTGAACAAGGGCGGCACCGGCACGCGCGTGTTTGCCGGGGCGCCCTACACCTCGGGCGGCAAGACCGGCACAGCCCAGGCGGTGACGATGGGCCAGAACGTGAAGTACAACGCCAAGGCGCTGGAAGAACACCAGCGTGACCACTCGCTGTTTGCCGCCTTTGCTCCTGCCGAAAACCCCACCATCGTGATTGCGGCCATCGTGGAAAACGCCGGGTTCGGCGCTGCGCACGCCGCCCCCATCGCGCGCCGGGTGTTTGACTACTGGCTGCTGGGCGACTATCCCAACGAGGAAGACATGGCGGCGGTGCAAAAAGGCCTGGCCTCGGCCCCGATCGGCAAGCCCCGCAAAGCGGTCGATGTGCCGCTGATTGCGCCGTAGTTTGCTATATAAATAATAGCTTTTTGCGCTTTGTGGATAAGCGCTAGAGCCCATTTTGGCTTGAAATGGCCGCGCCCGTGGTGCCCGTGCACTAGTCCACTGAATTTCAGTGGACTAGCGGAACAGGCTCCGCCAGACCATGGGTGGCGTTCCCCAGGGAGGAAGGCGCGGAGCGGCTCGGAGGGCGTACCGCGCCTCTCAGGCCCGTTGCGTCCGGCCCGCGCGCGCAGCAGGCTGGATCTGGCTGAACACCAGCGCTGCCACGATGAGCGCGGCGCCACCGAGCCCCGCCCAGCCCAGCCTCTCCCCGAGCAGCACCCAGGCTGTGAGGGCCGCGAACACCGGCTCCAGCCCGAACACGATGGCGCTGCGCATGGCGTCCACGCGCTGCTGGCCCCAGGCCTGCAGCGTCACCACCACTACGCTGGCCAGCAGGCCCAGGTACAGCAGCGCCAGCAACGCATCCAGAGGCAGGTCGGCCACGGACCGTAGCCAGCCCATGCCCTCGCCCTGCGCCAGCAGCAGCGCGGTGGAGGCCAGCGCCATCACCGTGGCCTGCGCGGCGGCCATGCGGGTGGCCCGCAGCGGCTGCGCGGCCGTGCGGCGTGCGCACTCTTCCAGCGCCAGGATGTACAGCGCGTAGAACACGGTGCTGGCCAGCGTCAGCGTATCGCCCAGGTTCCAGGGCTCGTTTTCGTGGAACATCAGCGCCATGCCCGCCAGCGCCATCACGCAGGCACCCCAGAGTCGCCAGCCATAGCGCCGTCCCAGGAAGGCCATGGCGATCAGCGGCACCACCAGCACGTTCAGGCCGGTGACAAACGCATTGCGGTTGCTGCTGGTGCGCGCGAGGCCTTCGATCTGCAGCCAGAACGCCAGGAACAGCAGCAACCCCAGCGCGCAGCCCCAGCGCCGCTCGTGGCGCAGCATGCCGCGCCACAACGGCGCCAGCACCAGCAGCGCGATCACGAACCGCAGCCAGATGATCTGCAGCGCGTCCAGGTGAGCCGAGAGCAGTTTCATCGCCGGGAAGGTGGTGCCCCACACCACGGTCACAGCCAACAGGGCCATCAGGCCCCAGCGTTCAGTACGCATCGACAAATTCCTAAATACCCAAAAGAAAAAAGGGCCGCCGGTTGCCCGGGCGGCCTTTGCAGTGCGGCGCGGCGCGGATTTAATCAGTGGCTGACCTGCCCCAGAAACGCGCGGATGCGGTCATTGGCCGGGTTGCTGAAGAACTCCTGCGGCGGCGCATCGTGCGCAATGCGGCCTTGATCGAAGAACATCACGCGGTCGGCCACCTCGCGCGCAAAGCCCATTTCGTGGGTGACCACAATCATGGTCATGCCACCACGTGCGAGGCCTCGCATCACGTCCAGCACTTCCTTGACCATCTCGGGGTCGAGTGCCGATGTGGGCTCGTCAAACAGCATCACCTTGGGTTGCATGGCCAGCGCCCGCGCAATGGCCACCCGCTGCTGCTGCCCGCCCGACAGCTGCCACGGGTACTTGTGTGCGTGGTCCTGCATGCCCACGCGGCGCAGCAGCTGCATGGCTTCGTCGTTGGCCTGGGTGCGCGGGGTGCGGCGAATGCGGCGGGGCGCCAGCGTCACGTTGTCCAGCACGCTCATGTGGCCGAACAGGTTGAACTGCTGGAACACCATGCCCACCTCGCAGCGCTGGCGCTGCAGGGTGGCGAGGTCGTCGCAGACGTCCACGCCATCGATGGTGATGCGCCCGCTGTCGTGGGGCTCCAGCCGGTTGATGGCACGCAGCAGCGTGCTCTTGCCCGAGCCTGAGGCGCCAATGATGACCGTCACCTCACCGGTGTGGAACACGGTGGACACGTCCTTGAGCACCTGGTGTGCACCAAACGACTTGCACACCCGCTCGGCCACGATGTAGGGCTTGGGCTGGTTGGTCGTTGCGGTCATCGGTTGCGCCCTTCCACGTCAAAGCGGTATTCGACGGCGTTGGAGACTTGCGTGACCAGCGTGGTCAGCAGCAGGTAGGTGATGGCCACCGTGGTCAGCGTGGCAATGGGCTGGAACGTGGCCGACTGGATGCGGTTGCCCACATTGGTCAGCTCCACCACGCCGATGGCGTAGGCCAGCGATGAGTCCTTGAGCAGCGCCACAAAGTTGCTCACAAGCGGCGGCAGCGAGATCTTGAACGCCTGCGGAAACACCACGTCCAGGAACACATGCATGCGGCCCAGGCCCAGCGCCTTGGCGGCCTCGGTCTGCCCGCGCGGCACGGCCAGCAGGCCAGCGCGCAGGGCTTCGGCGTTGTAGGCGCCCACGTTCAGCCCCAGGGCCACGACGGCGGCGGCAAAGTCGGGCAGGTTCAGCCCCGGCACCAGCACGGGCAGGGCAAAGTACACAAACAGGATCTGCACCAGGAGCGGCGTGCCGCGAATAGCCCAGATGTACACTCCAGCCATCCAGCGCACGGCCGTCCAGCGGGCGGTGCGGGCCAGCGCCGCCGCCGTGCCCAGCACCAGGCCCACGGCACCACTGACCAGCGTGAGCCACAGCGTGGTGCGCGCGCCTTCGGAAAACGCCTGGGCGTTGGGGCCGATGGGGTCGGGAAAGAACGAAAGCAACTGGCCCAGCAACGAGAGGGCCAGAACCATCAGCACCAGTGCAGCGACCAGCGTGGCATTGCTGCGCTGCTGTCGGGACCAGCCTTGTGGCCAAAGAGCGAGAAGCATGGATCGGACGACCGGAAGGTCTTGGTTGGAAATCGGGTCGGCGGCAGGACCATGGTGACGCCGTCAAAAACAGCAAAGGGTGCGCAACGGGCCAGGCCCAGCGCACCCCGTAGCGTGTTTTTATATCAGTTGCAGCGCACGTCTTCGTTGAAATACTTCTTGGAGACGGCGGCGTAGGTGCCATCGGCCAGCACTTCGGCAAACGCCTTGTTCCAGGCATCGGCCAGGCCGGTGTTGCCCTTGGCCATGGCGGGGGCGATGCGTTCGATGAACAGCATGTCGCCGAGCTTGAACCCGGCCTTGGCGTTCTTGGCGGCGGCTTCCTTGGCCACGAACTTGTCGCTCACCCAGGCGTCGACGCGTTTGGAGATCAGGGCGCGCTGTGCGTCGGTGTCCTGCGGGAAGTTCTTCACCTCCTTCACCCCGGTGAGCTTCTGCACGTTTTCCAGGTAGCTGGTGCCGGTCTGCACTGCCACCACCTTGCCCGTCAGGTCCTTGGCGTTGCGGATTTTTGCGTCCATGGCCACGATGATGCCGCCCGAGCAGTAGTGGGGGTTGGCAAACGTGACGGCCTTGGAGCGTTCTTCGGTCACGCCGTGTGAGGCAATGACAGCGTCCCAGCGGCTTTGGCCCAGGCCGGTCAGCAGTGCGTCAAAGCCCAGCGTCTTCCATTCGAGCTTCAGGCCCATCTTCTTGACCACCAGCTCTGCCACTTCCACCTCGAAACCCGTCAGCTTGGTGCCTTCGAAGAAGTTGAACGGGGCAAACTGGCCTTCGGTGGCCACGATGATCTTGCCGTCCTTCTTGATTTCGTCCAGCGTGCGGGCCTGGACGGCGAGGGCAGCGCACAGCGCCACGGCGGTGACAACGGCAGACTTGAAAAACTTCATGGCAGGTTCCTGTGGGGGTGGTTCAGGTACAAAAAATCCGGCATGCGGGTAGGCAAGCCGGAGCGGGTGAATGCAGGCATCGCCAACAGCGATGGGCCTCGTCATCAAACGGAAATGCGCAGAAATTATAGGACGGGCGTTCACATTCGGGCCATGCAGGGCAACCCCGATGACCTCGGGGCGCCCTGGTGGTAGGCCAGCTCAGCTTAGCAAGCATGATGCCATCCGGGGCACGAGCCCCTTCGGGCCTCGGCTAGCGCAGGAACGCGTCGTAACCCGTCTTGAGGATCAGCGTGCTCACCACCACGATGAAGATGCCACGCACAAAACCCGTGCCGTGCTTGAGCGCCAGGTGCGTGCCCAGCAGGCTGCCCACCACATTGGCGATGGCCAGCGTCACCGCAAAGTGCCACCACACATGGCCCTTGGCGGCAAACAGCGCGATGGCGGCGATGTTGGTGGCGCAATTGAGCAGCTTGGCCGAGGCCGATGCGTTCAGGAAGTCATAGCCCAGCAGCCGCACAAACAGAAAAACGAAGAAACTGCCGGTGCCCGGGCCGAAGAAGCCGTCATAAAAGCCGATGACCACGCCGATCAGGCAGGCCGCCAGCACTTCGGCCCTGCCCGCAAAGCGGGGTGTGTGGTGCCGCCCCAACTCTTTCTTGGCCAGCGTGTAGACCAGCACCCCCAGCAGCACCAGGGGCAGCAGCTTGCGCAGGAAGTCGGCCGACATCACGGTCACGGCCCAGGCGCCTGCAAACGACCCCGCAAAACCGGCCGCTGCCGCGGGCAGCATGGCTGACCAGCGAACCTGCACCTTGCGGCTGTATTGCCAGGTGGCCATGGCCGTGCCCCACACCGAGGCCGCCTTGTTGGTGCCCAGCAGCGTGGCAGGGGGCGCCCCGGGGAAAGCCGCAAACAGGGCCGGCACCATCACCAGCCCGCCACCCCCCACGATGGCATCCACGAAGCCTGCGAGCAGCGAGGCAAAGGTAATAAAAATCCATTCCATCGCAGGATTTTCGCAGCTTGCCTGCTATGGATTCAGGACTCCCCGGGGCACTGGCGAAAGGGAGGCCAGCGTAGAACAGGCAAGAAAAAGGCGCTGGGATCGCCAGCGCCTGGAAAAAAACGCACCTCGTTGGGTGCTTGAAATTTGTTTATTGGTAGAAAGAGTGTCTCCTCGGGCCCCTCGCTTGGCACACCGAAGCGCGCTTTCGAGTGCCGCAACTGTAGCGACTGCACTCCGCTGGTGCATTGGGGGTTTCCCGCCCCCGTTGTGGGGCAGTGATCGGGTTTCCAGGGGCGGAATCGGGGTGTTGGGGTTGGCACGGCTCGTGCAATCGCGCTGTAACAATTTGCGAAAGGGAGCCGCCATGCGGGGAGTCAACCACCGGTTCGTTGGGGTAGGGTCGCTGTGTCTGGGCCTGTGCGCGAGTGCGCTGGCGCAGACGGCGCCAGAGGTGGCGGCGGGAGCGGTGCCTTCCTTGTCCCTCACACGTCCCGGGCTGGTGGCGCAGTCCACGATCAGCGCGGCAGATACCGCGTGGATGATGACCTCCACAGCGCTGGTGCTGCTGATGACGCTGCCAGGCATTGCCCTGTTCTACGCAGGCATGGTGCGCAAGAAGAACGTGCTCAACACCATGGCCAGCGTGGTGGCCATTGCCGCGCTGGTCAGCCTGCTGTGGTTTGGGGCGGGCTACTCGCTGGCCTTCACCCCGGGCAGCCCCTGGCTGGGGGGATGGGATCGCATCGGCTTTGCGGGCCTGGACTTTCAGCTCGCTGGCGGCAAGCTGGCCGTAAGCCATGTGGCGCCGCACATCCCCGAGTCGGTGTACGCCATGTTCCAGCTCACGTTTGCCATCATCACCGCCGCGCTGCTGGTGGGGGCGTTTGTCGAGCGCATGCGGTTTTCCGCCATGCTGATCTTCATCAGCCTGTGGACCCTGCTGGTCTACGCCCCGGTGGCGCACTGGGTGTGGGAGCCAGGGGGGCTGGCTGGCCCAGATGGGTGCGCTGGACTTTGCCGGAGGCTCGGTGGTGCACGTGAATGCGGGTGTGGCCGGGCTGGTGTGCGCGTGGTTCCTGGGGCGGCGCACGGGCTATGGGCGCGAGGCGTTCGAGCCCTACAACCTGGGGCTGACCATGGCGGGCGCGGGCTTGTTGTGGGTGGGCTGGTTCGGCTTCAACGCAGGCTCTGCCGTGGCCGCCGACGGCCGTGCGGGGCTGGCGATGGCGGTGACGCACCTGGCCGCAGCGGCGGGTGCCTTGTCGTGGATGCTGGGCGAGTGGGTGGTGCGCGGGCGGCCATCCCTGCTGGGGCTTTGCTCTGGCCTGGTGGCGGGCCTGGTGGCCATTACGCCTGCTGCGGGTTTTGTCACGCTGCGCTCGGCAGTGGTGATTGGCGTGGTGGCGGGTTTGGCCTGCTACTGGGGCGCCACGGGGCTCAAGCGCCTGCTGCGCGCCGACGATTCCCTGGACGTGTTTGGGGTGCATGGCATCGGCGGCATCGTGGGCTCGCTGCTCACCGGCATGCTGGCCAGCCGCACCGTGGGGGGTGTGCCAGGCAGCCTGCTCACCCAGGCCATTGGCGTGGGCGCTGTGATGGCCTACAGCCTCGTCGCAACCGCCGTGCTGTTGTGGATCACCAACCTGGCTGTGGGCCTGCGGGTGGATGAGCAGAGCGAGCAGACCGGGCTCGACATTGCCCAGCACCGTGAGCGCCTGGGGAGTTAATGAAGTCCACCTCCCTGATGCCCTGCGGTCCGTCCCCCCGCTCTCGCATTGCTGCGCAATGCGAGAGCGGGGGGACGCAGCCAGCACGGCTGCCCGCGCTTGGGCCGCGCCGGTTTCATACGCTGCGGGTGGTGCGCAGCGCCATGGATGACTGAAATGCCACAAGGAGCCGACCATGCCCGATTCCGACAAGCTTGCCATTGCCGCCCATTTGCATGTGCTGCTGCGCCGCAAGACGGGGCGCGTGACCGACACCGAATGGATGGCTTCCAACGTTGAATATGCGCTGGAGATCGTGCGGTTCGCACGCCAACGTGCCCAGGAGGACAACGTTCCGGAGCTGGTCGAGTGGGCCCACCGCCTCGATCTCGCCATCCATGCCGCCCCACCTGCTGCGCCGCGGCGACCCTTGCTGGATGTGGCCACGCAGGCGGTGCGCCAGCGCATGGCGCCGCCGCCAGAGCCTGCGCCGGAGGTTCCCCGTTATGTGGGAGGGATTCGCTGACCACGCTGCGGCCGGGTGGCCGTTGCGCGGGCGGTGTCAGTGCGCTGCCGTGCCTTGCACGAACAGACCCGCCGTGGGCAGCAGCCCGGCCAGCTTGTCATCGCCATAGGTGCGCAGCACCTGCGCAATCACGACCTGGTAGCCGTTAAGCCACTGCGCTTGCGCCGCCTTGGCCTTCAGGTGGGCGGGGTGCTGCATCAATGCCTGCAGCGCTTCGAGCGACTGCCAGTAGTAGACGTTGGACACGAGGCCCTTGCTCATGTCCTCCCACGATTCCTCGCCCAGGTAGCCGTCGATGGAGCGGGCGGCGGTCGCAATCGCCTCGTCCAGGCGGTGGAAGGCGTCGTCGAACTGTTTGGTGGCAAAGATGAAGGTGGAGGAGTACATGGGCGCGATGGTATCCGCGCTCATGCCGCGCGCCGCGCCTGGATGATCCACTCCGCCGCCTTCTCGGCTAGCATGAGTGTGGGCGAGTTGGTGTTGCCGCTGGTGATGGTGGGCATGGCCCCCGCATCCACCACGCGCAGGCCTGCAATGCCGCGCACGCGCAGTTGGGAGTCCAGCACCGCCATCGGGTCGTCATCCCGCCCCATCTTCGTCGTGCCCACAGGGTGGAAGATCGTGGTGGCAATGTCACCGGCCAGGCGCGCCAGGTCCTCGTCGCTTTCAAACTGCACGCCGGGCTTCCACTCCTCGGGCTGGTACCTGGCCAGCGCGGGCTGGGCCACGATGCGGCGCGTGACACGCAGGCTGTCGGCGGCCACCTGGCGGTCTTCGGCGGTGCTGAGGTAGTTGGGTGCGATGGCCGGTGCGGCCTTGAAGTCGGCGTTCTTGATGTTCACCGTGCCCCTGCTTGTGGGGTTGAGGTTGCACACGCTGGCCGTGAAGGCCGGAAAGCTGTGCAGCGGCTCGCCAAAAGCGTCGAGCGACAGCGGCTGCACATGGTACTCGATGTTGGGCCAGGGCTGGTCGGCGCTGCTGCGCGTGAAGGCCCCCAGCTGCGAGGGCGCCATGCTCATGGGGCCACTGCGTTTGGTCGCGTATTCGAGCCCGATCTTGGCCTTGCCCCAGAGCGAGCTGGCCATGGTGTTGAGCGTGGCCACGCCGTTGACCTTGAACACCGCGCGGATCTGCAGATGGTCCTGCAAATTGGCGCCCACGCCGGGCAGGTCGTGCACCACGTCGATGCCGTGCTGGCGCAGCAGCGCGCCCGGGCCGATGCCCGACAGCTGCAGCAACTGCGGTGAGTTGACCGCGCCTGCGCTCAGGATGACCTCGCCCGTTGCGCGGGCCGTGACCATCTCCTGGCCGTCCCACACCTGCACGCCGGTGCAGCGCTTGCTGCCGTCGGGCTGCGTCTCGACGATGAGCTTGGCGGCCTGGGCGCTGGTCCACATCTCGAAGTTGGGGCGGCCGTAGCAGGTGGGCCGCAGGAAGGCCTTGGCGGTGTTCCAGCGCCAGCCGCTTTTCTGGTTGACCTCAAAGTAGCCCACACCTTCGTTGCTGCCGCCGTTGAAATCGTCGGTGGCCGGGATGCCCGCCTGCTGCGCGGCCTGGGAAAACGCATCGAGCACATCCCATCGCAGGCGCTGCTTTTCCACGCGCCACTCGCCGGTGCTGCCGGTGGCCTTGTTGCCATGCAGGCGCTTGAAGTTTTCATTCACGCCGCCGGGCTGGTCCAGGCGCCAGTGGTCCTCGTGGCGGCGGAAGTAGGGCAGGGCGTTGTCCCAGCGCCAGCTGGCGTCGCCCGTCAGTTCGGCCCACTGGTCGTAGTCGCGCGCCTGGCCGCGCATGTAGATCATGCCGTTGATGCTGCTGCAGCCGCCCAGCGTCTTGCCGCGCGGGTAGCGCAGGGTGCGGCCGTTCAGGCCCGCGTCGGGTTCGGTGTTGTAGAGCCAGTCGGTGCGCGGGTTGCCGATGCAGTACAGGTAGCCCACGGGGATGTGGATCCAGTGGTAGTCGTCCTTGCGGCCGGCCTCGATGAGGAGCACGCGGTGGCGGCCGTCGGCGCTCAGGCGGTTGCTCAGCAGGGCGCCGGCGGTGCCGCCGCCGATGATGATGGTGTCAAACGTGGTGTGGTCGCTCATGGGCAGGGGCGGTGGCAATGTGTGGAAGGAGACGGAGGGCCATTGTGCGGACGGCGCCGGGTGTGTCGAGAGGGTCAGTGCCTATTGCTATTAAATATATAGCTATCAGCGCACGATGGTAAAGCGCTGGCGGCCTGTTTGATATTAATTTCACGCATTCCTGGCCCGCCTGTGCTTGGCGCTCGGCCCTGGAGATCCTCTGCACGAATCGCCGCGCCGTGTGCATCTGCGGTCTCGGGCGGTCTGCGGCGTTGCAAAACCTCGCAATAGCTGCGGCTATTGCTGCGTTTTGCGCATTGCAGTCCATCCCGATCCGCAGTGCACACTTTCCGCTCGATTCGTGCAGAGGATCCCTGGCGGGCATCAATCCTACGTGCCGCCTGCGTCCGGCTCCGCTACCATGCACGCTCCCTTTCATTCTTGGCAGTCCGCGCTGCCCAGTTCATGACCGACCCCGCTCCTCGCATTGTTCGCGCCGACACGCCCCAGGGGCCTTGTGCGCAGCTGCACGGGCGCTGGGGCGCGGCCGAGCTGGGAACCGGGGCACAGTGGCAGGCCGTGGCGGGTCAGCTGCGCAGCCACCCGGCCGCACCCACGCTGGGCTGGGACCTGATGCAGCTGCAGTGGCTGGACCACGTGGGCGCCCAGTTGCTGTGGAACCACTGGCAGCATGCCTGGCCCGAGCGCCTGGCCTGCACCGACGCCCAGCGCGACATGCTGGCGCGCGTGGCGCAGTTCACCTGCACCGCGCCGCCGCCCGAGCCCTGGCGGCTGGGTGAGCAGGTGGACCACCTGGGGGTGCTGGTGCTACACGGCGTGGACCATGCCCGCCACATGCTCGAAATGGTGGGCCGGCTGGTGCTGGACCTGGGCCGCCTGGCGCGCGCGCCGCGCAAGGGGCCGTGGCGCGACGTATCGGGCCACCTGTACCGCATGGGGGCCACGGCCCTGCCCATCACGGCGCTCGTGGGTTTTCTCATCGGCGTGGTGCTGGCCTACCTGATGAGCCTGCAGCTGCGGCAGTTCGGCGCCGAGTCGTTCATCGTCAACATCCTGGGTATCTCGCTCATCCGCGAGCTGGGGCCGATGCTGGCCGCCATCCTGGTGGCGGGGCGCTCCGGCTCGTCGATCACGGCGCAGATCGGCGTGATGCGCGTGACCGAGGAACTCGATGCCATGCGCGTCATGGGCATTCCCCACGGCTTTCGGCTGGTGATGCCGCGCACCATTGCGCTGGCACTGGCCATGCCGCTCATCAGCGTGTGGACCACGCTGGCAGCGCTGGCGGGTGGGATGCTGGCGGCCGACGTGGCCATGGACATCTCGCCCGGCTACTTTGTGCAGGCCCTGCCCGCCGCCGTCAAGATCGGCAACCTGGGCCTGGCCATGGCCAAGTCGGTGGTGTTTGGCGCGTTCATCGCGCTCATCGGCTGCCACTGGGGACTGCGCGTGAAGCCAAACACCCAGAGCCTGGGCGAGGGCACCACCGCTTCGGTGGTCACGTCCATCACCATGGTGATCATCGTGGATGCGTTGTTCGCTGTGGCATTTAAAAACATAGGCATATGAGAAGCCCCCCTGTGTCGCTTCGCGCCTTCCCCCCAGGGGGACGCCACCCGTGGCCTGGCAAAGCCAGTTCCACGGTGGCGCTGGCCTGGGCCGCGCCAGTTTTGAGGGGAGCGCGGCCATGACCGAGCGCATTGCCAAGCCCGAGCACATCGCCGTCGCGCCCAACGAGCCACCCATCGTGGACGTTCAGGGCCTGTGGACGCAGTTTGGCAAGGGCGATGAAACCTTCACCGTGCACCAGGACCTGAACTTCACCGTGCAGCGCGGCGAGATGCTGTCGCTGGTGGGGGGCTCGGGCACGGGCAAGACGGTGCTGCTGCGCCAGATCCTGGGCCTGGCCCGGCCTGCGCGGGGGCAGGTCACGGTGCTGGGGCGCCCGGCGTCCGAGATGGGGCGCGAGGGCGCGGCCAGCCGCGTGGGCATGCTGTTCCAGCACGGCGCGCTGTTCTCGGCCTTCAATGTGCTCGACAACGTGGCCTTTGCGCTGCGGGAGCAGGGCACGCTGCCCGACGACCTGGTGCGCGACGCCGCGCTGGTCAAGCTGCAGATGGTGGGCCTTCAGCCCGAGCACGCCACGCGCATGCCGGCGGATCTGTCGGGGGGCATGGTCAAGCGCGTGGCGCTGGCGCGTGCGCTCATCATGGACCCGCCGCTGCTGCTGCTCGACGAACCCACGGCGGGGCTGGACCCCAGCAGCTCCGACGACTTCTGTGCGCTGCTGCGCGAGCTGCGGGCCGCGCTGGGGCTCACGGTGGTCATGGTCACGCATGACCTTGATACGCTGTTTGCGCTGAGCACCCGGGTGGCCGTGCTGGCTGATAAGAAGGTCATCGTCACCGGTCCGCCGCACGAGGTGGCGCATTTCAAGCACCCGTTCATCGAACATTTCTTCCTGGGTGAACGTGGCCAGCGCGCCATGGCCCCGGTGCAATCCGTGGAGCACGCCTTGGCAGCACAGACCGCCGCCGTGCCCACGCAAGACAAGGAACCCAGCTGATGGAAAACAAATCCCACGCCCTCGCCGCAGGCATCTTTGTGCTGGTGGTGGCCGCCATGCTGGCGGGCCTGGCCATCTGGCTCACGCGCGACAGCGCCAACTACGAGCAGTACGAGCTGTCCACCAAGGACGGCGTGAGCGGCCTGCAGCCCCAGGCCGCCGTGCGCTACAAGGGGGTGGCCGTGGGCAAGGTCACGCGCATCGGCTTCGATCCGCAGGTGACGGGCAACGTGCTCATCCGCATTGCCGTCAACGAGCAGGCCCCCATCAGCCCCACCACCTTCGCCGTGCTGGGCTACCAGGGTGTGACGGGCCTGGCCCACGTTCTGCTGGACGATGCCGACCAACCTTACCCCGAGCTACCCCCGGGCCCCAGCGGCCTGCCGCGCCTGCCCATCAAGCCGTCGCCATTTGGCAAGCTCGCCGAGCAGGCCCCCGCCATCCTCACCCAGGTGGACGAAGCCACGCGGCGCATCAACCAACTACTGGGCGACACCAACCAGCAAAAACTCACCGAAGCCCTGGGCAACATTGCCCAGGCAGCAGGCAGCGTGAACACGCTGACCCAGCGGCTCGATGCCACCGTGGCCCAGCGCCTGGACCCGGCCCTGGCCGCGCTGCCCCCGCTGGCCAGCGATGCACGCAAGACCCTGCAGTCCCTGCAGCAAGCCGGCGCCAGCGTGTCTGTGCTGGCGGCCGACGTGAGCAAGACCACGCAGCGCCTGGGGGCCGAGGGCGGCCCCATCGACCAGATCACCATCGGCACGCAATCCCTCGCCCGGGCGGCCGATCAGTTCAGCACCACCACGCTGCCGCGCCTGAACCGCGCAGCCGACGACACCTCGCGCGCGGCACGCACGCTCAGCCGCACGGCGGGTGGTGTGGCGGACAACCCCCAGCTGTTCATCTACGGCTCGGGCCGCATCCCGCCCGGCCCGGGCGAACCTGGTTTCGCGCCCTGAGAAGGTGTGAACGAACCCACCATGCCCGCTCATTCCCCCAAAACACACCCGCTCGTCGTTGCAAATGCTCGCCATAGCCCGCGCTATGGCTGCGCTTTGCGCCTGGACCGGCCGCGTTTCGGCGGCCTGCTCGGGCACGCCGGATTCATTCACACCTTCTGAGGAGAAGCGTTGATGAAAAATACTATTAAAAACATAGCTGCTAGCGCTTTTCCATCCAGCGCTAGAGGCCTATTTGGTTCAGTTTTTGCTGTGGGACTGCTGGGTATCGCTGGCTGCTCGGCGCTGCCCAGCCCACCCTCGCGCCCCGCGCTCTACGACTTTGGCCCCGGCCCGGTCGCCACGGCCCCCAGCGACCGCCGCGCGCCCTTGCCACCGTTGGCGCTGGCCGATGTGGAGGCCCCGGGCCTGCCGGAGGGCAGCAACGCCGTGCTCTACCGCATTGCCTACGCCGACGCCCAGCAGCTGCGCCCCTACAGCCAGGCCCGCTGGAGCCAGCCCCCCGCCCAGTTGCTGCAGCAGCGCCTGCGCGAGCAGCTCGGCCAGCGCCGCGCCATCCTCAAGGCCGACGACGGCGCCGCCCAGGCGCGTGGAGTTGCCCCTGGCGGCCGCTTGCCCACTGTGCTGCGGGTGGAGCTGGAGGAGTTCAGCCACCTCTTCGCCAGCGCATCCGAAAGCGCGGGCGTGGTGCGCCTGCGTGCCACGGTGGTGGACCTGACCCACAGCGGTGAGGTGCTGCGCGGCCAGCGCGTGTTCATCGTGCACACCCCGGCGCGCAGTGCGGATGCGGCGGGCGGCGTGGCCGCACTGGCCGAGGCGTCCACACAGGCTGCCAAAGAGGTGGCGGAGTGGGTGGAGCAGGTGGGGCGGTAGACCGACGCTGCGGCGGGTGCAGCCCGGTGGGTGCCTGTCGTCTGTCGAGGCCCCGCCTTGTGGCGATCAGCGGCGCCCACCGGTTATGAACGTGTCGGCGCGGCGGTTTCTGACTGTTTTGCGCCGTTGGATTTAGCGCTTCCCTCAATCCCCGTCACCACCCGCGCATAGCGCGCAAAGCTCCAGTACGCCCAGGCCCAGTCCAGCAGCACGACCAGGCGGTTGCGAAAGCCGATCAGGAAATAGACGTGCGCGAACAGCCAGAACAGCCACGCAAAGTAGCCTGAAAAGCGCACCGGCCCAGTGGGCGAGGTGAGGTCCACCACGGCGGAGTTGCGGCCGATGGTGGCCAGGTTGCCGTAGTCGCGGTAGCGAAACGGCTGCGTGGCCTGGCCGGCCAGGCGGCGCAGGATGTTGGCGGCCGTGGCGCGCCCCATCTGCTTGGCGCCGGGTGATACACCGGGAACGGGGGTGGGCTCCTGGCCGGGCGCGTGGCTCTTGGCAGCAGCCAGGTCGCCGATGACGCTGATCTCGGGGTGGCCGGGCAGGCTGAGATCCGGCGCTACCACCACGCGGCCCGCCCGGTCGGTGGCGCAACCCGTGGCCCCGGCCAGCTGGCGGCCCAGCGCCGAGGCCGCCACACCGGCCGCCCAGACAATGCATTTGCTCTTGATTTGATAGCTGGTTGCGCTTGTTGGTTGAGCGCTGGAGGGCGATTCGACCATCAATCCGTCGCTGTCGATGGCGGTGACGCGGGCGTTCAGGCGCACTTCCACGCCCAGCTTTTCGAGCTGCTCCCTGGCGCGCTGGCTCAGTGATTCGGGCATGGACTGGAGCACGCGGGGGCCGCCTTCGAGCAGGATGATTTTTGCGCTGGCCGGGTCGATGTGCCGGAACTCACCGGGCAGTGTGTGGCGTGCGATCTCGGCCAGCGTGCCCGCCATCTCCACGCCCGTGGGGCCTGCGCCCACGACCACAAAGTTGAGCCAGTCGGCGCGGCGGGTGGGGTCCGCTTCCTTTTCTGCCGCCTCGAAGGCCAGCAGGATGCGGCGGCGGATCTCGAAGGCATCGTCCAGCGTCTTGAGGCCCGGGGCATGGGGTGCCCAGTCGTCGCGGCCGAAGTAGCTGTGGGTGGCGCCTGCAGCAACGATGAGGTGGTCGTAGGGCAAGGGGGCAGACGGGTGGGGCCCGTCCTTCAAATGCACGGTGCGCGCTGCCACGTCGATGTGCGTGACTTCGCCGAGCAAAGTCGTGACGTTGGGCTGCTGCCGAAACAGGTGCCGGATGGGCGCAGCGATGGCCGGCGCCGACAGCCCGGCCGTGGCCACCTGGTAAAGCAGGGGCTGGAAGAGGTGGTGGTTGGTCTTGTCGATGAGCGTCACATCCAGCGCGGCACCGCGCAGCGCACGGGCGGCTTCGAGGCCGCCAAAGCCGCAGCCGATGATGACAACACGGGGGCGGGGCGAGGGAGCGGAAGAAGTGGTCATGCCCCCATTATTGGGGCTCGCAGCTTCCGGGCAGCCTGTGAAACGGGCGCCCCCCCGGACAAGGGCAGTCAAGCAAGGGCCGCCCCGCAGCGAGGGCTGCGTCCCCCCGCCCGCAGCGCGCAGCGCTACGAGAGCGGGGGGAAGCGGCGCAGCCGCTCAGGGGGGCTCACATCACGCCATGAAACCCAGGTTGGTCGGGTAGTCGGCCCCGCCAAAGTGGCTCAGGTTGGGCAGCACGCCCGCCAGTTCGCTGTTGCTCACGCCAAACCAGCTGGCCAGCGTGGCCGCGTACTGGTCCACCGAGGTGCTGGGCAGCAGGCGGCCCTGGCCCACATGCCACTGGTCGTTGGCATCGGCAGTGTTGGTGATGCTGACCGGCGGCGCCTTGCCATAGAAGGCCTTGCCCTTGACTGCGCCACCCACCATGAGATGGTGGCTGCCCCAGCCGTGGTCCGAGCCGTCGCCGTTGGAGCTGAGCGTGCGGCCGAAGTCCGAGGCCGTGAACGCCGTCACCTTGTCGGCCACGCCCAGTTCGACCGTGGCGTTGTAGAACGCGGTCATGGCTTCGCTCACGCGCTGCATGAGCGTGGGCTGCTGCGAGATCAGGTTGTCATGCAGGTCGAACCCGCCCAGCGACACCATGAACACCTGCCGTTTGCTGCCCAATGCGGTGCGTGCACCAATAAGGCGGGCGACCATCTTGAGCTGGTCGGCCAGCGAATTGCTGGTGGGGAAGGCCGTGGCCAGCGTGACACCGGCCAGCCCGGAGGTGATGGAAGCCTCCGCGCCCACAGCCCGCGCGGTGACGCGGTTGTATTCGTTCTCCAGCGTCTGGCCGCTGGTTTGCTGGATCAGCGAGGTCAGCGCTGCGCGCACGGCCGTGGAGCCGTAGACATTGCTTTTGACGCCGTTGATCGGGATCGCACCGTTGGTGCTGACCTGGTACTGCAGCGCGGAGTCGCCCGAGAGGAACACCGCATTGCCCGTGACGGAGATGCAGGTGAACAGCGAACTGCCGTTGGAGGACAGCGCCAGGTCGCCGATGTTGCCGCCCCAGCCCACGGTGGAGCCTTCGGGCGAGGACGACTGCCAGACCGATTGCTGGTCGTTGTGCGAGAACAGCTTGGGGGGCAGCGGGTACAGCGCACGGTTGCTGCCGCTGTACTGCGCACGCGTGAGTGGAACCACCAGGGGACCCACGTTCAGCTGCACAGCAGCCTTACCGGTGTTGAACAGGTTGGTCAGCCCGGTCATGGCAGGGTGCAGCGCGTACTGGCGCCCATCGGCCAGTGGCGTGGTGGGCGCGAGCAGGGTGGGGGTCAGGGCGGACTTGGCCAGGGCAATGCCCCCCGCCGTCTGCCCGGCACCGCCTCCGCGCGCGGCGCTGTATTTGTTGTAGCTGTCGTCGTCATAGGTAATGACGGTGTTGGCGTAGTCGTTGCCGCCGTACAGGAAGACGCAGACCAGCGCCTTGTAGTCGGTGGCCGTGAAAGCTGCGGCTTCGCCCACGGCGGCGAGATTGAGCGCAAAGGGCAGGGCGGTGCCTGCCATACCCAGCTGGGCGGAGCGGCGCAGGAAGGCGCGGCGGGAGTGGAGGTCGGGTTGGAGGAGATGCATGGCGGCGCGCCTTATTTCTGGATCAGGTATTCGGCCGAGGCCATGACGAGGAAAATCGCGGCCGCCACGCGGTCGCGTTTGGCGTTGTCCGTGCTTGCCGCCGTGACGGGGGTCGTCTTGAGGGCGTCTGCGATGAGTTTGACCGTGGCTGCAGACAGCTGGCCGCCCGTCATGAGCAGGTTGACCCGGTCCACGAGCGCATCGGCATCGGCCACGATGGCCAGTTCGTTGGTATAGGCCGCCTTGATGTCGAAGCCGTTGTTGCCGTTGCTGCCGTTGTTGGGCAGGTCTGGCGCGTTCACGAAGATGCCGTTGCGGATCACGCCCTGCATGTAGTTGAGGTAACCGCCCACGCTGCTCTCGTTGACCAGCTGGAACTCGGGCGCCACGGCACCGGCCGTGGCCAATGCCGTTGAAGGCGGCACATAGCCCGGCCGGAAGAAGTTGAACACCGACGGCGAGCGCAGCGGGCTCTGCGCCAGGCGCGAGCCGGCCGAGCTGAGGTCGCCGATCTTCCAGCTGCCGTATTGCGACGCGATGCCAAAGGTGCGGCCCCACTGCACAAAGCGCAGCATGGGCTCGCGCAGGCGGCCGAACATGGGGTCCGTGAGCCCGGCGGGCGCACGGGCTTCGTCGTCGAGTAAAACGGCCTTGACCACGGCCCGCAGGTCGCCACGCACGCCGAGGCCGTTGTTGTTGAAGGCGGCCGCCACACGGCTGATGTAGCCGGGGGACGGGTTGCTGGTGACCAGGCGCTGGATCAGCTGCTTGCCGATGAACGGCCCTACGTTGGGGTGGTTGAAGATGGTGTCCAGCGCCGTTTTGAGCGCCGCCGCACCGGGTGTGCCAGCGGCAACCGTGGTGCCCAGGAAGGTGGCGGCCAGCGTGGAGTGCCGCGACTCGTTGAGTGCCATGGGCAGCCGCGTGAAATGGGTGCTGGGCACGGTGCGCGTGGTGCCGGGCACGGTGGTCGGGGCATTTTGCGACTGGTCGTAGTCGTAGCCTGTGAACACGCGTGCCAGGTTGGTGATGTCGCTCTGGGTATAGCTATCGACCACCTGGCCCGAGCCATTGCGCTTGGCTGTGCCATCCTGGTTCAGCTCCACGAGCCCGATGGACATCAGCTGCAGGATCTCACGGGCATAGTTCTCATCGGGCTGGCGGCCGGTGGAGGGGTTTTCCTTCTGGTTCCCGCGCGTGTTGAGGTAGTAGCCCATCGCGGGGTTGAGGGTCACGTCCTCCAGCAGCTTGCGGAAGTTGCCGAAGGCGTTGGCGACCAGCTGGTCCCAGTAGTGGGCGATGGCATGGCTGCGCCAGCTGAAGTCCAGGCCCGAGAGCGATACCACGCAGATCTCGGACAGCGCGAGTGCCACGCGCTTGCGCAAGCCGTCGCTGGATGTCATGAGCTGTTGCCAGATCATGTAGTCGCCCGGGTAGGTGTTGTCGTAGTACGACGTGGCGTTGTCCACCGTGTTGTACCCGCGCTGGTTCAGCCAGTCCCACCCCTTGGTGCCGACGGGCAGGCTGAACTGGTTGTTGATCCAACTGTCGTAGGTGCTGGCGCGCAGGGTGGCGATTTCGCCGGTGGATGCCGAGAACTGCGCTTGCAGGAGGAACCGCGCCGCTTCCTGGTCGGTGTCGGCCCGTGTGTAGGTGTAGCTTCCAGCTCCCGGGGCTGGCGGTGGGGGCGGCGGCGTCGCAGGCCCTGGAGCGGGT
>NZ_JAMXAX010000077.1 GCF_023913775.1 Acidovorax facilis | reverse complement strand
CAGCAGCAGCGGCGGGTGCAGATGCCACTGCGCTGGGCCGGGACGCCGCAGCCGCCGTGGCTTGTGCCACGGTCACCGCGGGCTCCAGGGCCAGCGGCTTGGTGTCCGAAGGGGCCCAGACCAGGTAGGCCAGCGCGGCTGCGGCCACCAGCACCAGGTTGGCCAGCACCAGTGCCTGCAGCCGCTTGCGCGAGCTGGCCTGTTTCTCCAGCAGCACACAGGCCTCGGGCAGCGTGCGGGAGGCGGCCAGCGCCCGGGCCACCCGCTTGCGGATGTCGGCATACAGGATGGCATTGCCATACAGGCCCGGCACCGCAAAGGCCAGCATTGCAAAGGCGCCCAGCACCCCCAGCTCCACGCCCGGCGGCCATTGCAGGAAAGTCCGGCCGATGCCGTACACGATCAGCGCCAGGCCCTCGGCCGCCGCCAGGTAGACCAGCGCGGGGGTCCACAGCTGCCGGAACAGCATCCAGTTGAGGGTGGCCAGGCAGGCCGCCCAGTTCCAGGTGGTGGTGGTGCGGCCCGTGTTGTCAAAGCGCTCGAAGACGGCCATGTAGTAGGCCGTGTTCACGGGCCCCAGCGCCAGCCGGGACAGTGCCGTCATGGCGTTGTCGGACGGTGAGTCGAGCGACATGGCCGGGATGATGGAGGCGACAGGGTCCGTGTGGTCGAGCATGGGCCGATTCTGTCATGGGCCGATGTTTGCGCCACCTGGTTTGCGCGCGGGTCAGCGCGTGCGCAACGCTCTGGCCTGATTTCGTTTGGCCCACGCGGGCCTCGCCACTGGACTTTTATTAAAAATGGCCTCTGGCGCTTATCTGTTAAGCGCTAGTAGCTATTAATAATATAGCGTTTTCCGCAGTGGCTGTGGCATGTCAGGCGCCGCGCACCATGGCCATGATCTTCCCGGCATCCAGCGTGGCTGCCTTCTGCTGGATCTGCGGCAGGTACTGCGACTGCATTTGCTTGGCCGGGCCCAGCAGGCTCTGGAAGGTGTCGCGCAGCATGGCCGTGCTCATGACCCGACCCCCGGCGTAGTAGCGCTTGGCCACCTGCCCCAGCGCGTAGGTGGTGGCAAACGAAAACGCCATGCCGGTGGCCGCGCCGCCCAGGCCGCCCACCGTCCGCCCCGCCACCTTGCCCAGCAGGCCCCCGAGCAGCTTGCGGCCAAACTGCTCCAGGTACTGGGATGTCATGCCCACGCCCGCAGCGGCGATGAACTCCTTGATGTGGCCCTGGTCCAGCTCCACGCCGTGCGCCTTGCCAATGCCGTACACCATCTTCACCTGCATCGGGATGATGGCCATTGACGCCCAGGACTGCGGCAGCAGCTCCAGCGCACCGTTGAGCAGTGCATAGTTGAGGATGGATTTGTCCAGCTCGGCATCCGAAGCACTGCTGGGGGCTGCGGCGGCTGTTGCCGTTGCGGCTGCCCCTGGGAACGCGATAGGCGCGGACACAGGCATGGATAAAGGCACGGCCTTTTCCGCCACATCCACGATCGCATCGGCTTCCCGGTCAAACGCGTCGGTCTGCGGTGCGCCCAGCTGCAGCGCCGTCTTCAAGCCGTTCAGAAACTCGCGTTCTGCCGCCGTCTGGCGGCCATCCACATCACACACACACACCGCCATCTCGTAGGCCAGCTGGCGGTGCATGGGGTCGCTCAGGGCCTGCACCGCCGCCTGCACGCTGGTGCGCCGGAGCAGCACGTCCTGGTAGATGCGTGGAAGGTCCGCCATGCCTGCGTCGCCCGCGAGCGACTGGGCAATGCGGCGGATCTCTTCGCGCTCGGCGTCGTCCTTGTTGCCGTCCGCAAACGCGGCCAGGAGGGCGATGGTGAGAATGGATTTTTGCTGGTCCAGGTTCATGGGGTGTTGCCTGCAAGGCGTTGGGTAAAAACGGTGGTGCGCTCGCCTGGGTGGGCTGGCCGCGCGCATGGGATCAGATGCAGTCTAGGCAACGGGGTTTCAACGCCACAGCCTGTGGGGATTTGGGCGCGCGTGGTAACTGGGTGTTTCGGGGGCGGGCCGGGTTATCCCTTGGGTATTTTGGCGACTGTGCGCCAGCGCCCGGCGTGCCTACAGTGCCTGCAGTGCCAACAGGTCTCCACGGCTGTGGAGGCGGCTGACCCTGAAAAATCCCGTTGTTGTGGAGTGCACACTATGAACATCGCCCACCTGCTGCGCCGCAGTGCTTTGCTGCATGCCCACCAGCCCGCTGTACTCCAGGGGAGTGACGTGCTGTGGTCCTACGGCGACCTGGGCGCACGCGCTGCCGCCTTGGCCGCCTATCTGCACACGCAATGCGGCGTGGCCCCCGGTGACCGAGTGGCCATCTACGCCGCCAATGCGCCCGAGTACCTGGAGGCCCTGCACGCCATCGTGTGGGCCGGGGCCGTGTCGCTGCCGGTCAACTACAAGCTGCATGCCAAAGAACTGGCCTACGTGCTGGCCGACTCCGGCGCGCGTGTGGTGCTGGCATCGCAGGCGTTGGCACCGGCCGCGCGCGAGGCCGGGGCGGCGGATGCCGGTCTGCTGGTGTTCGGCTCCGAAGCGTACCGCGCCGCCGTCACGCACGCGCCCATGGACGTTTGCGACCGTGCACCCGAGGATGTCGCCTCGCTCTTCTACACCTCCGGCACCACTGGCCGCCCGAAGGGGGTGATGCAGACCCACCGCAATCTGCTGGCCATGACGGCCTGCTACTTCACCGACGTAGACGATGTGCTGCCCGGCGACGCCATGGTCTACGCCGCGCCCATGTCGCACGGCGCTGGCCTCTACAACTACGCCCAGGTGCTGCGCGGCGGGCGGCATGTGGTGCCGCTGTCGGGTGGCTTCGAGCCTGCGGAGCTGGTGCAGCTTGCGGCCAGCGTGGGCCAGCTCACGTTGTTTGCTGCGCCCACCATGGTGCACCGCCTGGTGGACCATGTGCGCGCCACGGGTGCCGATGTGAGCGGCTTCAAGACCATCGTCTACGGTGGCGGTCCCATGTATGCCGACGACCTGCGCAACGCGCTGGCCGTGATCGGCAACCGCTTCGTGCAGATCTACGGCCAGGGCGAAAGCCCCATGACGATCACCGCCCTGTCGCGCGCCCAGCTGGCCGACCGCAACCACCCGCGCTGGGCCGAGCGCATGGTATCGGTGGGCGTGGCGCAGTCGATGGTGGAGGTGCGTGTGGTGGATGCCTCAGGCCAGCCGATGCCCACAGGCGAGACCGGGGAGGTGGTGGTGCGCGGCGACACCGTCATGCCCGGCTACTGGAACAACCCCGAAGCCACGGCGCAGACGCTGCGCGATGGCTGGCTCTACACCGGCGACATGGGCGCGCTGGATGCCGATGGTTTCCTCACCCTCAAGGACCGCTCCAAGGACGTGATCATCTCCGGCGGCTCCAACATCTACCCGCGCGAGGTGGAGGAGGTGCTTCTGCTGCACCCCCAGGTGCGCGAGGTGGCCGTGGTGGGGCAGCGCGATGTGGAATGGGGCGAGGTGCCTGTGGCCTTTGTGGTGGCGGAGGAGGGCGTGAGCCCGGATGCACTGGACGCGCTGTGCCTGGCCCATATAGCCCGTTTCAAGCGCCCTCGGCTGTACCGCTTTGTGCAGGCTTTGCCCAAGAACAGCTATGGCAAAGTGCCAAAGACAGCACTTCGAGAGATGCTCTCGGCGGATCGAACGGGTTAGAGCGGGTGTTCGGCGTCTTTGTCAGTTTGCGCAGCAGAGAACGCACGGGCGCTGCGTCAACGAAATTTTTCAGAGGTGCTAATCCGTGACCAAGCTTCCCAGCACCATTCCGCCCCATTCCTGCAGCTGCTTTTGTTTCTCGTCATCCGTCAACTGGTTCGCATCCTGCTGCCGTTTCAATTGCTTCAGCAAGGGCAGCAAATCTGTCTGCTTTGACTGCACATGAGCTGGCTCTGCCGTGTTCTCGGTGATCTTGTTGTTTTCCACCTTGAGGACGTGCAGCGATTGCGAGGCGGCCTGCGTGATCAGTGCGCGCACAGGCTCATCCTTCTCGTAGCCTAGCTCTACCTGCGTGCTGCTGCTGTCTTCCACCTTTTCGTAGGAATAGTTCTGGGTTGCAGAGTCTGATGTCAACTTTGGTGCTGCTCTTGAGTGCAGCGATTGGTGATAGGCAGCAGAAAGCTTGGCGGACTGGGTCTGGGTGAAGCCGCGGTTGCTGGGGGATGAGCCGGAGATCTGAGTGGACTGTTTGAGTGTGTATTCGAAGGTGTCAACCTCTTTGGTGCGGCGCGGATTGGACGCACGGCGGGTGGCGGTAATCGATGCATCAAAGTCCGCCAGGCCGGTGAGCAGGCTCTTGTCGCCTTCACTGAAGGCGTTGGCGTCGCGCGTCAGATCGACCGGGTCGCCAATGCTGATACTGGCGCTGCCTGACCTCCCAGGGGAGTTTGCCGATTCATAGCCGCCGTTCAGGGCGGCGAAGCTGGACTTGAACAGGTCAACCAAGCCGCTGTCTGCATGCCCGCGCTCTGCTGCCTTGTCGATGCGGCTGAGGTACTGTCGCACGGCGTAGGCCTTCTGGTCTGCGGTGCCCCATAGCGCGGGCTGCCGCAAATCGGTTTTCATTCTTACGGTGCCTTCAGGGCTCTTGAGTTCAATCTCGCGGGTTTTGGCGTCTGCGCTGATGTTGGCACCGAGCTTCAGGATGCGGACGCCATACTGGTCCACCCCATAGATATCCACCTTGAATTCCAGCTTGGTGAAGAGCTTGCTATCGAACTTCAGCAGACCGTCCAGCCGCAGCACAGGGGATTCAGCCGTCAAGCCCTCGATAGCAAGATCGAAACCTTCTGCCAGAGATTGGAGTGCGTCCTTTTCCTGCTGCGTAAGGTTGCCATCCACCTCGATCTGCACAGCGATGCCAGAGCCTGTGGCGCGTTGCTCCCGCTGGTCGGCTATGGAGATCCGCACCGTGGCGCCAGATTGAGTGGTGATGGCAAATGTCGCACTGGCGCTGGGGCTGGATTGAATGCCCCACATAGCGCCAGTAGCCTTGCCTTGAATTTTGTCGGGCGAACTCACTGCACCCAGGTTCACCACCGTCTGACGGTAGCTCGAGCCGGTGCGGGCGGCCTGCTCTATCAGGGCGGACCCCAAACCGGCAAACCGCGCCTTTTCCGTCGTGGCGCTCGCGTTTCGGCCGATGATCTGATCCACAGCGGTCGTTGGTGTCTGCTCCCATACCTGCATTTGCCGGCTGCTGGTCTGCGATGGGGCGATTGCTTCGTAGGTGACGTCGATCGACTCCATCGCCAAGGGCCACTGGGTAACGTGCAGAAACCGGGTGTCACCCATCGTCGAAGGCACGGCTTCCGGGATGGCAGATGGAGTGAAGTTTGTGACGCTGTTGCGGGTCACGTCCGGCGATACGTCGCTCGCTATCTGCATGCGTGAAGAGGCCTGCGCAGAGGCCGTCACCGATGCTGGGGCGGAATTTCCTGACGGGCTCCAGCTTGTGGAAAGAGGGGAGAGGCTGATCGCACTCATTCAGGATATTTCATAGCTGTCTGACGGATATCGGCAGAAACGAGGAGGACTGAAGCCTGGCGTTCTGCGCTAGCGTGCAACGCCACACTAGAGAACACTGGGGCAGGAAGCGGGCGCTTCAGGGGCACAAAAGCGCCCTCCTGCGAAGGCCAATGCATTGGTCTACCATCCAGCTCTGATTTTTTGAGCTTGCCATGACTACCAAAACCCTCAAGATCGATTTCGTCTCCGATGTCTCCTGCCCCTGGTGCATCATCGGCCTCAAGGCGCTGGAGCAGGCGGCCGATCGCCTGAAGGGCGAAGTGGCCCTTGACATGCACTTTCAGCCTTTCGAGCTGAACCCGCAGATGGGCCCCGAGGGCCAGGACATCAACGAGCATCTGCAGGAAAAGTATGGCTCCACGCCCGAGCAGCTCGAACGCAACCGCGAGGCCATTGCCGCGCGTGGTGCGGACTTGGGGTTCACCTTTGGTAAAGGCAAACGCAGCCGCGTTTACAACACTTTTGACGCGCACCGCCTGCTGCACTGGGCCGAAGAGAAGGGCTTGCAGCCGCCACTCAAACATGCGCTGTTCAAAGCCTATTTCACCGATGGGCAAGACCCGAGCAACCACGAAGTGCTGGTGCGCGTGGCGGGTGAGGTCGGGCTGAATGTGGACGAGGCGCGTGAACTATTGGCGTCTGACCGTTTTGCCGAAGAGGTGCGCGAGCGTGAGCAGTTGTATTTGCAAAATGGCATCCACTCGGTGCCCGCCATCATCATCAACGAGCGCCACCTGATTCAAGGTGGTCAGCCGGTGGAGGTGTTTGAGCAGGCGCTGCGGCAGATTGCCAGCCAGGCTTGATGAATACTGTTGTTTTGATAGCTGCTGGCGCTTGATGGATAAGCGCTAGGGGCTGGTTTTATATAAAACAACACAAAGGGGCCGTGGCCCCTTTGTGTTTTCTGATTTCTGTGGTGTACGGCCTTGCCCGCTTATTTGCGCAGAGGGATGGCCATGGCCCGGTCCACCGGCACGGCGGTCACGCTGTTCTGCGGCGAGCCGTCGATGAGTTTTTCGGAGTAGGTGAGGTAGACCAGCGTGTTGCGGGCCGGGTCGACCATGCGCACGATGCGCAGGCGTTTGAACAGGATGGACATGCGTTCGCTGAACACCTCTTCCTGCTTCTTGAGCGGCTCGGGGAAGCTGATAGGCCCCACTTGGCGGCAGGCAATCGAGGCTTCGGCGCGGTCTTCGGCCAGGCCCAGGGTGCCCTTGATGCCGCCCACGCGGGCGCGCGAGACGTAGCAGGTCACGCCCAGTACGCCGGGGTCGTCATAGGCTTCCACGAGGATGTCGTGGTCGCGGCCGATCCATTGGAAGGCGGTGTCCACCGTGCCGATTTTTTCGCCAGGCGCTGCCTGCGCTGTGCCAGCTGCGCCCACCCAGGCGGTTGCTGCGGCCAGGGCCAGCAGCGCCGAGGTGGCCGTTTGCTTGAGGGCCATCACGCAGCGGCCCCGGCTTCGGTGCAGCGCTGGGCCAGGTGGGCGAGGGCTTCTTCGACCTGGTCCACCAGTACCAGGCACAGGTCGCCGGGCTGCAGGCGCGCCAGGGCGGCGTCAATGGCGATGAACTCACCGCGAATCTCTTCGACGTGTGTGGTGCGTGATGCGCCTGCCAGGCCTTCGCGCAGCAGGGCCATCACCTCGCCATCGGCACGGCCGCGCTGGGCAGCGTCCTGGTACAGGATCACGTCGTCAAATGCGGCGCCCAGGATCACGGTCTGGTCGCGGATATCTTCGTCGCGGCGGTCGCCCGCGCCGCTGATCACCACGCTGCGGCGCTTGGCGGGCAGGGCGTCCACGGCGCCTACCAGGGCGCGCATGGCGTCGGGGTTGTGGCCGTAGTCGGCAATCACGGTGGCGCCCCGGTAGTCCATGATGTTGAAGCGGCCGGGCGCGTTGTCGCTGTCGTTCACAAAGCCTGACAGGCCCCGGCGGATGGTCTGCCAGGGCATGCCCACGCCCCAGGCGGCGGCCACGGCCGCCATGACGTTCTCGACCTGAAAACCGATCTTGCCGTTGCGTGTGATGGGTACGTCGCGCAGGTGGATGGTCTCGCGCCACGAGCCTTCCGAAGCCACGATGGAGTCGCCATCCACATACACCGTGCGGTGGCCCTGAGCGCGGTGCGTGGCCATCACGGGATGGTGGCGGTCGCTCGCAACGAAGATGATCTTGCCAGGGCAGGCGGGCGCCATGGCGGCCACGATGGGGTCGGCCGCGTTGAGCACGCCGTAGCCTGTGGTGGCCACGTTCTGCACGATCACGCGCTTGAGTACGGCCAGGTCTTCCACCGTGGTGATGTAGTTCAGGCCCAGGTGGTCGCCCGCGCCGATGTTGGTCACCACGGCCACCTGGCAGCGGTCAAACCCCAGGCCTTCGCGCAGGATGCCGCCACGGGCGGTCTCGAACACGGCTGCATCCACCTCGGGGTGCAGCAGCACGTTGCGCGCGCTTTTTGGGCCGCTGCAGTCGCCGCTATCGATCTGGCGGCCGTTCACGTACACGCCGTCGGTGTTGGTCATGCCCACGCGCAGGCCCTGGGCGGTGAACAGGTGGGCGATGAGGCGGGCCGTGGTGGTCTTGCCGTTGGTGCCGGTGACGGCCACCACCGGGATGCGCCCATCGTCGCCATGGGCGTAGAGCTTGTCCACCATGGCCTGACCCACGTTGCGGGGCTTGCCGTAGCTGGGCGCGAGATGCATGCGCAGGCCGGGGGCGGCGTTCACTTCCACAAAGCCGCCGCCTTGCTCTTCGAGCGGGCGCAGCACGGTCTCGGCCACCATGTCCACGCCGCAGATGTGCAGGCCCACCATCTGGGCGGCGGCCACAGCGCGTGCGGCAACCTCGGGGTGCACATCATCAGTCACGTCGGTGGCGGTGCCACCCGTAGAGAGGTTGGCGTTGTTGCGCAGGACGACGCGCTGGCCCTTGGCGGGCACCGAGTCGGGCGTCAGGTCTTGCATGGCCAGGCGGGCCACGGCAATGTCGTCGAGCCGGATCTTGGTGAGCGAGGTGGCATGCCCCTCGCCCCGGCGTGGGTCGAGGTTGACCTGGTTGACCAGCTCACGCACCGTGTGCTGGCCGTCGCCCAGCACCTGGGGCGGCTCGCGGCGTGCAGCGGCCACCAGTTGGTCGCCGACCACCAGCAGGCGGAAGTCATGGCCCGGCAAAAAGCGCTCGACCATCACGGTGCCGTATTCGGCGGCGTTCTTGTAGGCTTCTTCGAGCTGGGCGCGGTCAGTGATGTTGACCGTCACACCCTTGCCCTGGTTGCCATCCTGTGGCTTGACCACCACGGGCAGGCCGACCTTGAGGGCCACTTCCCAGGCTTCGTCCACGCTTTCGACCGGCTTGCCCAGCGGCACGGGCACACCGGCCGCATGCAGCAGGCGTTTGGTCAGGTCCTTGTCCTGGCCGATGGACTCAGCCACGGCGCTGGTCGAGTCGACCTCGGCCGCCTGGATACGGCGCTGCTTGGAGCCCCAGCCAAACTGCACCAGGCTGCCACGCGTGAGGCGGCGGTAGGGGATGCCGCGCGCCACGGCGGCGTCCACGATGGAGCCGGTGCTGGGGCCCAGGCGCTCGTCTTCGTCGAGTTCGCGCAGCTCGGCAATCACGGTGTCGGCATCAAAATTGCCTTCGCCTTGCGCTGCCTTGATGAGTTGCTGCGCATACTCAAAGGCTTTGCGGCCCACGGCCTCTTCGCTGTATTCCACGACCACCTGGTACACACCCGCATCGGTGGTGGCGGTGGTGCGCGCAAAGGTGACAGGGCAACCTGCCTGCGCCTGCAATGCCAGGGCGGCAGTCTGCAGCACATGGGCCAGCGAGACATCGCCGCCCCCGGTTTCGGGGTGCAGCGCGCCGATGGCGGGAAACAGGGCCCGCAGGCGGGCTTCGAACCCGGCCATCTGGCCCACGGCTCGCTCGTTTTCGGCGCAGGTCACCACGGCCTCGATGGCCATGTGGCGGCTCCAGAGGTTGGGGCCACGCAGGGCCCGGGTGCGGGATACATCCATGGAAGTCTCTTTCAGTGGTCCATCAGGGCGCTGAGGCCCTGTTCAGGTCGTGGGATGCGAGGTCAAACAACAAACTAAAGCTAATGCGCGAGGTGCCATCACGACCGCAGTGCGGTGGTGGGGACCAGTTCGGGCTCAAAGGTCTTGATGCCAGCGCCGATGAGGTCAGGGGCAATGTTCAGCGCCCAGGCCGTGCCGATGGCAGCCAGCAGGGCGTCGGTGTCGGGCGCCACGGCATTGCGGCCAAAGGTCAGGTCTGCCAGCGAACCGAGCACATGTTCTGCACTGCCCGTGGCCAGCACCACGCGGCCGTTCTTCACCACCACGGCGCGGCCGTTGTCCTTGGCGCGGTGTTCCACGATCACGGGCAGGGTGGCGTCCTGGGCATACAGCACCACGGCACCGTCCGACAGCGGCGCCAGGTCGGCCACTTGCGGGATGGCAGCGTTGAGCACCGCTGCGCCTTCCGACAGCACCACGTCCACCTGGGTGCGCATCACCTTGGTCATCTGGTCCTGTTCGTGCACGTCGAATTCGGCCAGCGTTTCCACGCCGTCCATGTCGGTGACCACACCCACCTGGCAGCGGTCGTAGGCCAGGCCGTCGCGCAGGATGGTGCGCGCGTCGCTTTCGATCACGGCGGCCTGCACGGTCTTGTTCATCAGCAGGCGGTGGGCGGCCTCCCAGTGCGCGCAATCGGTCGATTCGACGCAGCGGCGGTCTAGGAACAGCCCTTCGCGACAGGCCAGGCCCGTGTGGTGGCCGCTCAGGTGCAGCAGCCAGGCCACGACCCGCGCGATGGTTGACGTGCCACGCGTGCCCGCCACGCCCACCAGCGGAATGCGGCCTGCCTGGCCCGCATCGTCTTCCGACGGGAACAGATGCTCTGCAATGGCCTGGCCCACAGGGCGCGGTGCACCCACGGCGGGCTTCAGGTGCATCAGCAGGCCAGGGCCTGCGTTCACTTCGACAATGGCACCGCCCTGGGCGTGCAGGGGTTTGGAGATGTCCTTGGCCACCAAGTCGATGCCGGCGATGTCCAGCCCCACCACCTTAGCCGCCAACTGGGCGATGTAGGCCACCTCGGGGTGCACGTCGTCCGTGCAGTCCACGGCCACGTTGCCGTTGCGCTGCACCACCACCTGGCGGCCAGCGGCGGGCACCGAGTCGGCGCCCAGGTCCTGGCGCTTGAGTTCGAGTTGCACCTTGGTGTCAGTGGCCAGGTCGATGATTTCGAGCGGGTACTCTTCTTCGTAGCCACGGCGCGGGTCGGAGTTGAGCTGGGTGTCGATCAGCTCCTTGACGGTGGAGCGGCCGTTGCCGGTGATGGTGACCACTTCACCACGTGCCGCTGCGACCACTTTGCCGCCCACCACCAGCAGGCGGTGCTCGTCGCCGGGGATGAAGCTCTCGACCATGACGTCGCTGCCCTCGGGGTAGGCCACGTGGTAGGCGGCCTCGATGTCTGCCTGCTTGTGCAGATCCAACGTCACACCCCGGCCGTGGTTGCCGTCAGAGGGCTTGACCACCACAGGCAGGCCGATGTCCTGGGCGGCTTCCCAGGCTTCCTCGGGGCTGTTGACCACCTGGCCCTCGGGGATGGGCACGCCGCAGGACTTGAGCAGGCTCTTGGTCAGGTCCTTGTCGCTGGCGATGCCTTCGGCGATGGCGCTGGTGAACTCGGTCTCAGCCGTCCAGATGCGGCGCTGGCTGGCGCCATAGCCCAGTTGCACCAGATTGCCGTCGTTCAGGCGGATGTGCGGGATGCCCCGGTCGGTGGCGGCTGTGACGATGCAGGCGGTGCTGGGGCCAAGGTACTGGTCGTCCACCTCGGTGCGCACACGGGCCACGGCGGCAGCCACGTCAAACGGCTCATCGTTGATGGCGGCCATGATGAGCGCGTGGCCCTGGGCCAGCGCCACGCGCGCCACGCTTTCGTCGCGCGCCCGGAACACCATGCGGTATACGCCACGCTGGCTGGTGCTGCGGGTCTGGCCAAAACCGGTGGGCATGCCCGACAGGTTGAGCAACTCGATCACGATGTGCTCCAACACATGGCCGCACCAAGTGCCTTCCTGCAGGCGCTGCAGGAACCCACCGCGTTCGCCCACGCCGCAGTGGTGTTCGATCAGTGCGGGCAGCCAGGCGGTAAGTCGGTCGTTGAAACCGGGCAGCAGGTTGGAGGGGTAGTCCTCCAGCTCGCCCAGGTCCAGCCAGACTTCCAGTACAGGCCGGTAGGTCCAGATATTGGGGCCGCGCAGGTAGTTGATGCGAAGCAGTTGGATGTCGTTGAGTTTCGCCGTGGATTGCAGCGGGTGAGTTGGTCCGGCCGGGTAAGGGCTATGCGGGAGAGGAAGAAACTGTGAAAGGAAACTTTTGTGGACGAGGATTGTGCTCCAGTCCTGAGGCTGTGCGCAGTGTCAGCCAAATGAGCGTCAGAGGCGTTAAATGAGGATGCCGTCGCACCGTGGCATGCAGTATCGGGGAGAATTCGCGCTTTCGCGAGATCGGTCACCGCAGGCAGCCGGGGGCGGAAAACCCAACCAAAAATGCAACATCACCATTCTGTGGACGCCTCGGGTGTCTTTTCTGGCCCTTTGGGGGCCGATTTGCGGGCCATGCTCGCTTCCAAGGAAAACGTACTGGCAGCGCTTCAGGTTGACCTGAGCACGGCGCTGCGCTTTGCGGCAGGCTGGGTGGTGGTGACGTCTGAACGGCTGCTGACCTGTGATGCGGGCACCACGGCCTGGCGCAGCTGGCCCCTGGGCGATGGCCTGGCGCTCAAGCTGCAGGACCATGGCGGTGTGGGCTCGCTGGAGCTGCACAGCCCTCGCGAGCGCTTGGCGCTGTGGCGCTTTACCCTGGCGCACCACGCCCAGGCCCTGCGTCTGCTGCAGCGTTTTGAGCAACAAAGCGCCCGGGGCGACAACGGCGCCGAGGACGAGGCCGACGAACCCGCCTGTCCCACCTGCCACACGCCCCTGCCGCCCGACACCGATGAATGCCCGGCCTGCGCCCGCGCCCAGCCGCCCCAAACTTCCACCTGGGTGCTGCTGCGCCTGTGGCGCTTTGCCCGGCCTTACCGCAAGCAACTGGCCGCCGGTTTTGCGCTGACGCTGGCGTCCACCGCCGCCACACTGGTGCCGCCGTATCTGACCATCCCGCTGATGGATGACATCCTGATCCCGTTCCAGAACGGCAAGCAGATCGAACCCGGCCTGGTGCTGCTGTACCTGAGCGGCCTGCTGCTGTCGGCGCTGGCGGCCTGGGGCCTCTCCTGGGCGCGTACTTACATATTGGCGCTGGTGTCCGAGCGCATTGGCGCCGACCTGCGCACCACCACCTACGAGCACCTGCTGCGCCTGTCACTGGACTACTTTGGCGGCAAGCGCACGGGAGATTTGATGGCGCGGATTGGCTCGGAGACGGACCGCATCAACGTCTTCCTGTCCCTCCACGCCCTGGATTTTGTGACCGACGTGCTCATGATCATGATGACGGCGGCCATTCTGTTCTCCATCAACCCATGGCTGGCGCTGGTCACGCTGGTGCCGCTGCCCTTCATTGGCTGGATGATCCACACCGTGCGCGATCGTCTGCGCACCGGGTTTGAAAAGATCGACCGCGTATGGTCCGAAGTGACCAACGTGCTGGCCGACACCATCCCGGGCATCCGGGTCGTGAAAGCCTTTGCGCAAGAAAAGCGCGAAGCCCAGCGTTTTCGCGACGCCAACCAACACAACCTGGAAGTCAACGACAAGCTCAACAAGACCTGGAGCCTGTTCACGCCCACCGTGTCGCTGCTCACTGAAATTGGCTTGCTGGTGGTGTGGGGCTTCGGCATCTGGCTGGTGTCGCGCAACCAGATCACGGTGGGTGTTCTCACGGCCTTCATCGCCTACATCGGCCGTTTCTACGGGCGGCTGGATTCAATGAGCCGCATTGTCTCGGTCACGCAAAAGGCCGCCGCTGGCGCCAAGCGCATCTTCGACATCCTGGACCATGTGAGCAACGTGCCCGATCCGGCCCAACCCGTGAAGGTGGACAAGGTTCAGGGCGCGATCACCATGCAGGGCGTGGGCTTTCGCTACGGCAGCCGCGCAGTCATCAAGGGGCTGGATCTGGATATCCGCCCCGGCGAGATGATCGGCCTGGTGGGCCACAGCGGCTCAGGCAAGAGCACGCTGGTCAACCTGATCAGCCGTTTTTATGACGTGAGCGATGGCTCCATCCAGGTTGACGGCATCGACATCCGCCGTTTCGCTGTGGCCGACTACCGCCGCCACATCGGTCTGGTGCTGCAGGAGCCCTTCTTGTTCTTCGGCACCATTGCCGAGAACATCGCCTACGGCAAGCCCGAGGCCACGCGCGAGGAGATCGTGGCGGCGGCCCGCGCTGCGCACGCCCATGAATTCATCCTGCGCTTGCCCCATGGCTACGACTCACTCGTGGGTGAGCGCGGCCAGGGCCTCTCGGGCGGCGAGCGCCAGCGCATTTCCATTGCCCGCGCATTGCTGATCGACCCGCGCATCCTGATCCTGGACGAGGCCACCTCGGCCGTGGACACCGAGACCGAGAAGGAAATCCAGAAGGCGCTCGACAACCTGGTGCAGGGCCGTACCACGATTGCCATCGCCCACCGCCTGTCCACCCTGCGCAAAGCCGACCGCTTGGTAGTGATGGACCGGGGCGAAGTGGTGGAGGTCGGGCCGCACGACGAACTCATGGAGAAGCAGGGCGCCTACTGGCGGCTCTACGAAGCCCAGGCGCGCCGTGCTGAAGAAGACGCCCAGGCGGCCGGCGTCATCATCGACAGCAGCCTGCTGCACCCCGCCCACCCTGCGGGCAACCCGTGATGACTGCACTGCAGGAAAACGCCATGAACACCCCTTCCTTCCCGCAATCGCCGTCCACCGCCTCCGCCACGTTCACCTTGGCGCGCAATCCACACGGTCGGCTGGTTCTGACCCTGGCCGACGGCACGGCCCACGAGGGCGTCACGCCCGTGCGGGCCTTCCCCATCGCGGCACCCGCCGAAGGGCTCTCGCTGATCGGATCTGACGGCCACGAACTGCTGTGGATCGACCGGCTGGACCAGCTGCCAGCCCCCGCCCGCCAGCTCATCGAAGAAGAGTTGGAAGTGCGAGAGTTTGTGCCCACTATCGAAAAAATCATTGCAGTATCGAGCTTCTCCACCCCCAGCACCTGGCAGGTGGAGACGGACCGGGGCCCTGCCAGCCTCGTCCTCAAGGCCGAGGAAGACATCCGCCGCTTGGGCGGACGCACCCGCTTGCTGATTGCCGGGGGCGACGGCGTGCAGTTCCGCGTCAAAGACACCACGGCGCTGGACCGGCATTCGCGCCGGTTGCTGGAACGCTTTCTCTGATCTGACCCTGTACGGGGTCATCCCGGTGTCTCCACCGGCAAGGTACAACGGCAGTGCCAAGCCCTGCCGTGCCCGCTCCCCCACAAGCCAGTAGCTCCAGACCCGGTGCGGGAATGAGTGCAATCGGTGGGCTGTGAGCCGATCCGGCCCCCGCATGCTCCCAAAAGGGTGACAAAGATTAGGGAAAACCCTAAATTTGAGCCAATCGGTGAAAAAGACCTAAATTTCCCCTTCTTTTTGCCGTAATAGATTACGAAGACGGCGAAAAAGCCTCTGCACTTCGAGCATATCTATTCATCAACCATTGGGGCCACTGCCATGCAAATGCCACCTGTCGACCGATCGCCGAGTTGGCGTCCTCAGGGCGCTGATTTGTATTCCACTGGCGCCTCTGGCGCGCCGCTGGTGCGGCCCATCAATGCATCCAATCCCGTCGAATCCATGGACCGGCTGGGCGAGGGCGCCATCGTGCGCGAGCCCGACAAGCCCTCCGCGCCCGACGTAGCAAACCGGGACTGGACCGAGGTCAAGAAAAAAGACACCGTGGAAGAACCGCCCGAGCCCCCCAAGGAGCCGATCTACAAACAACTGCTGGAACTGATCCAGTCGATGTGGCGGGCCAGTGGCAGTGCGGTGGAGGTGGCGCAGGACATCAACAAGATGACCCTGCAGGAGCGCATGGCCCAGCAGGTCAAGAACGAGCCGCTGACCTACTCGGACCCCAAGATCAAGCGCACTGGCGGCTTGTGAGGGTTTTGCTCCTAAAATTATAGCTGTTTACGCATAACTGATAAGCGCTGGAGCCTTATTTCATTCAATTTTTGCCCCATTCTGGCCTCAAGGCCGGGGCGATGAAGCGGGAGCCGCTGCCTGGGCCGCCCGCTGCTGATCCCGCTCCGCGCGGTACTTGGCGGCAAAGGCCCGCACTTCCTCGTACGACACGTAGCCATCCTTGTCCGTGTCTGCATCGTCGAACGCGGCGGCCAGGCGGGGAAAGAGCTTGACCTCGGTGCGGCTGAGCTTGCCGTCCCCATTGAAGTCCAGCATCTTGAACTCGCGCATGGCCTTGATCTCGCCTTTGGTCAGGGCTGCCTGGGATTCCGCGGGGGTGCTGGCAGCGGGTGCAGGCGGTGCCGACGCAGTTGCAGGGGGCATGGCCAGCGCAGTGGTGCCCAAGGCTGTCGCCAGGGTGCTCATCACGCAGGCGGTCAGGGAAAATCTGATGCGCAAAACAGGCTCCTTCTGTGGACTGGCAACGATGTTGGCACAGCTGGGCGTGCGTGGGCGGAATGCAACCCAAGGCTTGCAGCTTTCACCGGGAGTTGCAGGGGATTGCAAAACTTTTCGAAGGAACGTGGGTCCGTGTCCGGCCCCGGGTTAACCGTCGGCAGGGCGCAGGGGGTTGGAGATACCGCTGCTCACATGCCCGGCTGGCACATGACGGGCGGCTGAGGTCACATGGCCTGTCTGGTCGTCGAAGAAAAAGTCGGGTTCGAATTCGCGCAGGAATTCGCCCTTGGGCAGGCCACCCAGGAACATGGCTTCGTCCACATCGATGTTCCAGTCCATCAGCGTGCGGATAGCGCGTTCGTGCGCCGGGGCGCTGCGCGCCGTGACCAGTGCGGTGCGGATGCGCATGCCGGTGGTGCCGCCGGCCTCTCCGGCGGATTGCAGTCGGTGCAGCGCCGCCAACAGGGGCTTGAACGGACCATCGGGCAGAGGCAGGGCGGCCTTGTCGGTTTCGTGCTGCTGGAAGGCGGCCAGGCCTTCGGCCTGGTACACACGCTCGGCCTCATCGGAGAACAGCACGGCGTCGCCGTCAAAGGCAATGCGCACTTCCTGCGGGTTGGCGTCGCCTGCCTGTACCGATTCGGTGATCACCCGCGCGGCCGGGTAGCCCAGGTGCAGCGCCTCGCGCACATCGGCCTCGTTGGCAGACAGGAACAGGTGTGCGCCCAGCGGTCGCAGGTAGCGAAAAGGGTCACGCCCCTGGGTGAACACGCCGCGCTGGATAGTGGGCAGGCCATGGGCGTTGCAGGAGCGAAACACGCGCATGCCACTGACCGGGTCATTGCGCGAGAGCAGCACCACCTCCACCCGCTGGTGCTCCGAGGTGTTGAAGGCGAGCAGCTTGCGCACCAGCGAGAACGCCACGCCGGGCGCGGCGGGCACGTCCAGGCGCTGGCGCTGCAGGTCCACATAGGCGCGGTCATCCCTCTCGTGCTCGAAGACGCGGTTTTCCTCCTCGAAGTTGAACAGCGCCCGCGATGAGATCGCCACCACCAGCTTGTCGTCCAGGGTCACGGCCATAAAGTCACTTCACGAACTGATTCAGTTGGATGATCGGCAGCAGCACGGCCAGCACGATGAGCATCACGATCAGGCCCATGCCGACGATGAGCAAAGGCTCCAGGATGGTTGCCAGCGCCATGGCGCGGCGCTGGACCTCGGTGGAAAGCTGCCTGGCGGCGCGCTGCAGCATCACCGGCAGTTGCCCCGTCTGCTCGCCCAGGCGCGCAAACATGGACAGCAGGCCGGGGAAGCGCTTTTTCTGCGCCAGCGCCGAGGCCAGGGGCGCACCTTCGCGCACCAGCACCAGCGCTTCGAGTGCATCGGCGCGCAGGGCGCGGTTGTTCAGCGTTTCGGCGGCGGCCTGCAGCGCCTTGAGGATGGGTACGCCCGCACCCGCCAGCATGGCCAAGGTGCCCGCAAAACGCGCCGCGTTGTAGCCGCGCGCCAGCTTGCCCACCAGCGGCAGGTTGAGCCAGGCGGCATCGAATTTTTCGCGAATATGCCCGATGGTCAGCGCCCAGCGTGTGCCAAAAGCGATCAAAACAGAAGCAATCAGCATCATCCAGCCATAGCTGCGCACAAAAGCGCTGATGCCCAGCATGGCCACGGTCAGAAACGGCAGCGCCCGCTTGGTGCCCGCAAACACGCTGGCCACCTGGGGCACCACGTAGCCCACGAGGAAGAGCACGATCACGATAGCGACGATGGTCACGATGGCGGGGTAGAGCGCTGCGCCCACCAGCTTGGCCTTGAGCGCCTGGCGTTCTTCCAGGTCGTCGGCCAGGCGCTCCAGCACCAGGCCCAGGTTGCCGCTGTGCTCGCCCGCGCCGATCACCGCGCAGTAGATATCGGAAAACTCGCGCGGGTGCTGCGACAGGGCGCGCGCAAACGTGGCCCCGGCATTGACCTCAGCGCGCAGTGCGGCCACCAGGTGGCGCTGGCGTTCGTCGTCGGCTTCTTCAGACAGTGCCGTGAGGGCGCGCTCCAGCGGCAGGCCGGAAGACACGAGCCCGGCAATCTGCCGCGTCCAGATCGAAAGGCCCGTGGCGCTGAACACGGGCCGCGTGAACAGGCGCTGGCTGAGGCTGGCCGAGCTGCCATCCAGCGACTGGCCGGTCTGCACCAGCTCTACCGCCAGGGGCACCAGGGCCTGGGCTCGCAGCAGGCTGCGCGCGGCCTTGGCGGTGTCGGCCTCCATGAGGCCCTTGCGGGTCTGGCCCTGGGCGTCCAGGGCTTCAAAGGAAAAAGCAGGCATGCGGGTGCGGGCGGTATGGCGGTGGCGTGGAAATCAGGCGGTCACACAACAGGCTGATGCGGGCGAAAACCTTGCAGCCCCTGATGGTAGCCGGTACCCAAGGCCCATGGCTGTGGGCCAGTACCCTTGCCAGCGGGATGACCCAGGTCAAGGCGCTGACGCATTGGGCGCGCAGAATGAAAAGCGATCTGTGGCATCGGGTTGCAGGTGTTCTGAATGAACAAGGAGTCTTTCATGCTGAAGAACAAGGTTGCGTTGGTCACCGGGGCATCGTCGGGCATTGGGCGTGCCATTGCGCTGGTGTGGGCACGCGAAGGCGCCAAGGTGGTAGTGTCGGATGTGAATGTGCAGGCGGGTGAGGAAACGGCGGCGCTGGTACGCGCAGCCGGGGGCGATGCCATTTTTGTGGCTGCCGATGTGGGCAAGCCTGAGGACTGCGAAGCGCTGGTGAACCGCACCGTGGCCCACTACGGCCGGCTGGACATCGCCTGCAACAACGCGGGCATCGGCGGCCCGCAGGCGGCCACGGCCGATTACCCCCTGGATGGCTGGGCCCAGGTCATCAACATCAACCTCTCCGGCGTGTTTTACGGCATGAAATACCAGATCGCAGCCATGCTCAAGAATGGCGGCGGCTCCATCATCAACATGGCATCCATCCTGGGATCGGTGGGTTTTGCCACCGCCCCGGCCTACACCGCGGCCAAACATGGTGTGGTGGGGCTGACCAAGGCGGCTGCGATTGAATACAGCGCCCATGGCGTGCGCATCAATGCCGTCGGGCCTGCCTTTATCCATACGCCCATGATCAGCGGGCTGGAGCAGGATGCTGGCATCAACGCGATGCTGGTGGGCGCCCACCCCATCGGCCGCCTGGGGCAACCTGAAGAGGTGGCCGAGCTGGTGACCTGGCTGGCGTCCAGCAAGGCGTCGTTTGTGACCGGGGCGTATTACCCGGTGGATGGCGGCTACCTGGCGCGATAAAACACCGGCGCGGCGTTGGAGCCATCGAAACTGGATGGCTGGAAAGGGTGGCTGCCTCTGATGAAGTTCTCCTCGAACCCGATGTGGCGTGGGTGAGACGGCCCGCCACCGTATGCTATTTTGCCGTGTGCCGCTTGCGGTGCCTGCGCTTAAGATGCGGCAGTTGGGGCCGCGCCATGGCGCAGCCCCCCAGATTTGACTCACAAAGGAGAAGAAAGTGAATAAGACGACTGCCCTGGGAGGACTGGTTGCCGCTTTGGTGTTATCTGCTTGCGGCGGAGGCGGGGATGATGTGGCGCCACCTGCGCCAAAGCCTCCTGCGACCGTGGTCACCGGCGTGGAAGGCCTGTGGACCGGGGCGACCACCGACCCTCTGAATGTGCAGGGTGTGGTGCTGGAGAACGGCGAATCCTGGAGCATCCTGACCGATGCAGTGGGCGCCGTGGTGGGCATATCGCAAGGCGCCGTTCAGACGTCGGGCCCAGATGTTGTCTCTGGCACCGGGCGCTATCTCAATGTGGTGGATGAGGCAAACCTTGCCAGCCGGACGACGGTGGCGGTCAGCTATAGCGGCAAGTACGCGGTGCGGGATTCGGTGCAGGTCACGGATTCCAAGGGCGTGAAGTTCACCGGTACCTATGGCGTGCTCTACGAGCAGCCTGCTGTCGTGAGCGAGTTGCTGGGTACATATTCCGGCACCGGCATTGGCAACCAGGTGCGGGAGCCCCTGGTGTCGGTTTCCATTTCCACCGGTGGATTGGTGTCGATTCCCTCCTACCCGGGTTGCTCCATTCGCGGCACCGTGGTGCCCCGCGCCAGCGGCCGGAACGTGTTTGATCTGCCGCTCACCTTCAGTGGGGCCGCCTGCCCCGTGGGCGATGGCGTTGTCGTCCAGCACGTCGTTCTGTACAACGACACCACCCAAGCGATCTTGATCATGGGGCAGAGTGCGAGCAAGGCAGAGACCTTCGTCTACACCGGGCAAAAGAGCTAAGCCCTCCCCCGGCCCTCCTCAAGGGGCTTGGCAGGTTTCCCACGCTTCGGCGTGGGCCTGTGCCGCAATATCCAGTGAGCGCAGGCGTAGAGCTGGGTCGTAGACATCGCTCACGAGCATTAGTTCATTGGCCCCGGTGGCTTCGGTGAGCTGTGCAAGGCCCGCGCGCACCGTGTCCGGCCCGCCGATCACGGCAGCGGCCAGAAAGTCGCCAATCGCGGCGCGCTCCTGGGGCTGCAGACGCGCGGCGTAGTTCTCAACGGGCGGCAGCAGGCGGCGCCGGTCGCCGGTCAGGATGCCCAGCACCCGCTGGTAGGTACTGCTGGCCAGAAACTCCGCTTCTTCATCCGTGGGGGCTGCAATCAGCGGCACCCCGATCACCACATAGGGCTGGGGCCAGGCGGCGGACGGCCGGTACAGGTTGCGGTACAGGTCAATGGCCTGGTGCAGCAGGCGCGGGGCAAAGTGCGAGGCAAAGGCATACGGCAGCCCGCGCTCCGCCGCCAGTTGCGCCGAAAACAGGCTGGAGCCCAGTAGCCAGATCGGCACGTTGGTACCCGCACCGGGCATGGCAATCAGGCGCTGGCCTGGTTCGGCCGGGGCCAGCAGGCGCTGCAACTCTGCAACGTCCTGCGGAAAATCATCGGCTGTCTCTACCCGGCTGCGGCGCAGTGCGCGCATGGTGGTGGGGTCCGTGCCCGGCGCGCGCCCTAGTCCCAGGTCGATGCGGCCCGGGTACAGCTCGGCCAGGGTGCCGAAGGCCTCGGCCACCACCAGAGGCGCGTGGTTGGGCAGCATCACGCCGCCAGAACCCACACGGATGCGCGAGGTACCACCGGCAATATGGCCCACCAGCACGGCGGTGGCTGAGCTGGCAATGCCCGCCATGTTGTGGTGCTCTGCCAGCCAGTAGCGGGCAAAACCCAGCTTTTCAGCATGTTGCGCGGTGCGCAGGGCAATCTGCAGCGCATCGGCTACGGTCCCGCCCTCCCGGACGGCGACGAGGTCGAGCATGGACAGGGCGGGGCGTTGAGCAGTGGAAGTCATCCGTGCATTGTCTGGCCCTCGCCACATTGCTGCTGGCTACCGGGGCAGAGCTGGCAGGGCCAGAAGGGTTGACGCGCACGGTTTTTACCAAGAGGTCATTTTTTGGTAGCCAAAAGCGCGCGCGCCCCACAGAATGTTTCAAGGCATTTCCGGCAGGACCATTCCTGGTGCTGGCGGACGGGGTGCCTCCACAGGGACCAAGCATGGGTTTTTTCAGTCGTCTGTTCAAGATCCGGGAGCAAGATCCCACCAGCCCTGACACCACCTGGGCCATGGAAGACAACGGCAGCGAATTGGTGCTGGACGCCGAGTACGCCTCCATGCTCATGACCGAAATCGATATCGACGCGGCCATTGCCAGCCATGAGCGCTGGCGCCTGCAGCTGCAGGACATGGTCAATGGCCGCTCGCAGGAAGTGATGCGGCCCGAACGCATCTGCCAGGACGACCGCTGCGACCTGGGCCGATGGCTCTATGGCACGGGGCGCGTGCGGCTGGGGCATTACCCCGCGTTCGACATGCTGGTGGCCCGGCACAAATACTTTCACCAGCAGGCGGCCGATGTGGTGACTGCGTTCCAGGCGGGCGAGCAGCAAAAGGCCGTGCAACTGCTCAATAGCAGCTGCCGCCATGCGTCCAATCAGGTGCTGTTGTTGCTCAAGGAACTCAAGCGGGGCCTGGGGCGCTGATACCTTGGGGCGCGGTGTACACAGGCACGGCCAGGGCCAGTCGGCGCTGTGTGAATGGCCGCTCTGTTTTTGATAGCTTAAAACCCTTGATAAACAAGCGCTAAGGCCATTTTTATCTGAATTTTGCGAAGATTTCCAGCGCCGCAACCTGGCCCAGCCCCCACCGTTTCGGCCCGCTCGCCAGCATCGGCACACAGTTCTTACATCTGAAGACATGGCCGCCAGCGAGAAACGCCGTTGGCGTGGCTATCCTTCGGCGCGCGCCAACCATTGCTTGCAGTTGGTTGCGCAAAAACACAATCGACCCATCGATTCAAGACCAATCAAGAAGCTGACCACGTCAGAGAGGGAACCCCCATGGACCGCCGTAAATTGTTGACGCTCGTAACCCTGGCTTCCGGCGTGAGCGCCGTATCGCCCGTGTGGGCGCAGTTTGACCTGGGCAAGATGCTGGATGCAGGCAAGGACCTGGCCAAGTCCGAGAGCCTGTCGGACGAGGAACTCAAGAGCACGTTCGACCAGATGTCCGCCGAGATGGACAGCCAGAACCAGGTGGCTCCGGCAGGCAACCCCTATGCCAAGCGTTTGGCCAAACTCACCTCGGGCCTGGGCACCCACGACGGCCTCAAGATGAACTTCAAGGTCTACCTCACGCCCGAGATCAACGCCTTTGCCATGGCCAACGGCACCATCCGGGTGTATTCGGGTTTGATGGACAAGTTCACCGACGATGAAGTGCGCTATGTGATCGGCCACGAGATCGGCCACGTCAAGGCCGGCCACACCAAGGCCCGCATCCAGACCGCCCTGCGCACCAGCGCGCTGCGCAATGCCGTGGCGTCGAGCAACGGCAAGGCCGGTGCCATTGCCAGCTCGCAGCTGGGTGACCTGTTCGAGAAAGTGGTGCGCGCCCAGCATTCGCAAAGCAACGAGCGCGAGGCTGACGACTACGCCATGGGCTTCATGAAGGCCAAGCGATACCAGCCCGCCGCTTGCGTCACTGCGCTGGAAAAACTCGCCGCCATGTCGGGCGGGGATTCGACCAGCTTTTTGTCTACCCATCCGTCACCCAAGGAGCGGGCGGACCGGATGAAGACGCAGGTGGCCTGACCTTTCGCTGTTGCTAAAGCCTGGTGGGGCAGTACCGCGTCTTCGGGCGCGGTATTTTTTTGTCCGCACATTTCGACATCCCCGCGGCCGTGGGCGCCTATCCGCGCGGCGGTGCTTTGGCTCGCCTGGGGTCAGTAACTCCGCCCACCCTTGTACATCGCGTGCTGGCGCCGGTTCAGCGTCGCGGCTTCGCCCAGCCGCCCCATGGCAGCACCCGCATGCGCATGCGTGATGGCCATGCCCAGGCCATCGGCTGCGTCGGTGCCCGGCACGCCGGGCAGGCTGAGCAGGCGCCGCACCATCTCCTGCACCTGGCTCTTGGCGGCGCGGCCGTGGCCGACCACGGCTTTTTTCATCTGCAGCGCGGTGTATTCGGCCACCGGCAAATTGCTCGCCACCAGGGCCGTGATGCAGGCGCCCCGTGCCTGGCCCAGCAGCAGGGTGGACTGGGGGTTGACGTTGACGAACACGATCTCGACCGAGGCCACATCGGGTTCATAGCGGGCCGCCACTTCGGTGATGCCGTCGAACAGGATCTTCAGGCGCCCGGGCAGATCGCCCAGCGCCAGCGTGGTGGTGCGGATGGTGCCGCTGGCCACGTAGCTGAGCTTGTGGCCGTCCATGTCTACCACGCCAAATCCGGTGGTCTGCAGGCCGGGGTCGATGCCTAAGATGCGCATTTGCTCACTATTTGATAGCTGCTATCGCTTGTTGGTAAAGCGCTAGATGCCAATTTACTTGAAAATTTCTGGGTCGGTTCATTTACAGACCGAAGTACCAGCGCACCGAATGGAAAAACACCGGCGCCGCAAAACACAGCGCGTCCACCCGGTCGAGCAGGCCACCCGCACCGGTGACCGACATGCCCTGCATGCCCCAGCTGGTGATCCCCCGGTCGCGCTTCAGGGCCTTCATCACCAGGTGCCCCAGGCTGCCCGCCACGCAAGCCAGGAGCGCCATACCGAGCGCCTGGCCGGGCTTGAACGGGGTGATGAACGTGAGCAGCCCGCCGGCCAGCCCCCCGGCCGCCACACCGGCCAGCCAGCTCGTCCACTGAAAACTCTGGCTCACCTGCGGCGCCACGGGCTTGTGCGGAAAGCGCCGCCCCAGCAGGTGCTGCACCAGCATGCAGGTCTGCACCACAAACACCAGGAAAAACACCAGAAACGCGCCCTTGTCGCGGTAGCCCGGAAAGTCCAGCAGCAGCAGCGCGGGCACGTGGCTCATGCCGTACACGCAGACCATGATGCCCCACTGCAGCTTGGCGTTGCGCTCCAGAAAACGCTGCGGGTCGTTGGCCAGCGCACTCACCACGGGCAGGGCGAGGAACACGTAGACGGGGATGAACACCGTGAACAGGTCAAAGTGCTTGCTGCCCACGATCCAGAACTGCAGCGGCAGCACCACAAAAAACGCCAGCACCAGGCTGCGGTGGTCGCCACGCCGCGTGGGCGAGAGCGTGATGAACTCGCGCAGCGCAAAAAACCCCACGATGGCAAACAGCACGGTGGCTACCGTGTCGCCCAGGACCCAGCCAATCCAGAAGACGGAAGCCATCATCCAGGATGTTTTGAGCAGCCCCCAGAAACGCTTGGCTTCGAGAATGCGGGCTTCGGACTCAGGGTCGTCGCTGGCGTGTTCACGCAGATTGCGTACGAAGGCCCAGATGGTGACGACGGACAGGATGCCAAACATCACCAGGAACAGGGCACCGACCTGCTGGGTGGCAGTCAAATTGCGGAGGAAGTTGTTCATGTTCAGACTTCCCTGAGCGCGATGACTGCACGGCGTGCCCGGTCGAGGAACGGGCGACGCTCTTCACCTGCTTCCAGCTGCACGGGCTCTCCAAAAGTCACTGAGCACAGGATGGGCACTGGCACCACTTCGCCCTTGGGCATCACGCGCTGCACGTTGTTGATCCAGGCGGGCACCAGCACCACCTGCGGGAACATTTGCGCCAGCTTGAACAGGCCCGACTTGAACGGCTGCGGCTCGTCGCCATGGCCGCGCGTGCCTTCGGGAAAGATCACGATGGAGTCTCCGCTCTCCAGCGCACGCACCAGCGGGGCCAGCGGGTCGGACTCGGGCAGGGCTGCGCGCAGCCCCTCGGGGGTGGGCGCGCGGGGCGGGGCTTCGGGCGACGGATCGGGGCCGCCCGCCATGGCGGTGTCCGCGTCGCTGGCGGCGGTGGCAAGGGCCTCCAGCACGCCCACCGGCTCCGCCGCCAGGGGAGCCGGGGGCCGCGCAGGCGTGGCCTGACGGTCTACATACACGGCGTTGAACACGGCGGTGGTGATCCACTGGCGGAACGGCGTCTTGGTCCAGTAGTCCTTGGCGGCAATGGGCCGCGTGATGCTGCGCAGCTCCTCGGGCAGCGCCGCCCAGATCAGCACCATGTCGGCGTGGCTCTGGTGGTTGGCGAAATAAATGCGCTGCTCGGCCTTGGGCGGGCAGCCGTACCAGCGGGCCTGGGAACCGGTCAGAAACCGCACGATCCCCAGCAGAAGGAAACTCATCAACTTGGCAAGCATGGCGGGGATGATACGTGGCGGGTGTGCCCGGTCGGGCGTGTACTGTGGCGTGCCGCAGCCGGGCGGCTGCAGCTACCCTGGCCACTACACCCAGATGCGATATGCCCAGAACGCCTCGTCGCCGTAGATGCCGTCGTACAGCGCCTGTGGGGCATAGCCGGTGATGCGCCGCGTGACGCGGCACAGGTGCGACTGGTCCGAGAAGCCCGCGCCTGCCGCCACATCGGCCCATTTCACGGTGCCCTTCGCGGCGTCCGAAGCGATGGTGTCGAAAAACGCCTGCTCGGCCTTGCCAAAGCCGCGCAGCTCGCGCAGCGGCAGTCCGGCCCAGCGCTTGATGCGGCGCTCCAGCTGGCGCAGGCTGCGGCCGGGAGCCGAGATGGCGGCGCGCTGCGCGAGGTGCATGGCCCAGTCACCGTAGCGCTGCACCTGCAGCGCCTGCGCGGGACGGCAGGCTTGCCAGCGGGGTTCCAGAAACGCCTCCAGGCAGTCCATGCGGGCGGCATTACCCGGCTGGTGCTGCACGGCTTCGCACATCGCGACCCAGTCGGGTGGCAGCACGGTTTGCGCATCCACGAAACGGTCAGTCAGCGCCTCGGGCTCCAGGCCGGTGAGCTGGTGCAGCGCGTCGGGCATGAACATCACCATCATGGCGTGGGTGGGCGCTGCGCAATAGCTGGCGCTGGGCCGGGTCTGGGGGCCCGCCAGCACCCAGCGGCCGGGATACGCCTCGCGCGGGCTGTGCAGGCCGGGCAGGGTGTCGGGGCGGTCTGCCACCAGGGCTTCGCTGCGACCTTCAAACCACCAGCTCAGGCTGCAAAGGGGCGTGGCCGGAAAGCGGTTGATGCGTTGCTCATCCCGAAGCGTGTGGCCCACCGTACTGCGCACCATGGTGCCGCGCAGGCAGGCCGACAGGCTGGCGCGCGGCAGCCACAGCTGGCCCGAGGGGATCAGCCCCTGCGGATGCCGTGCGGAAGGTGGGACCAGGGTTGCCATGGGGCGCGAGTGTAGGCCAGGGGCGATGTCGAATTCGTTCAATACCCAGCTGCTGTTGCGCCGCAACATGCACGCCATGAACCACGCCACCACCACCGCCACTACCCCATCGATGCCAGCGACACCTTCCCCCGCCGTGCACCCCGCACCAGCCAGGCGCCTTCAGCCCGGCGGCCCGGCCAGCCGCTGGTGGGGTCTGCCTCTGCTGTGGGAGATGCGGGCCGATTACCTCGGTTTTGTCACCCGCCTGCAGTGCGACCATGGCGACCTGACCCGCATGCGAGTGGGCAACGAAGATGCCTGGGACCTCCTGTCGCCCGACCTCGTGCGCGAGGCGCTGGTCACCCACGCAGACCACCTGATCCGCTGGGAGCGCGGCATCGCCGTGTTCGAGCAGGTGTTCGGCCAGAGCGTGCTGGTGACCGAGGGCGACACCTGGCAGCGCCAGCGCCGCATGTTGATGCCTGCTTTTACCCCCAAACGCGTGGCGGGCTACGCGCAGCTCATGACCGATGCCGCCCGCAGCGCGCTCGATGCTGCCGTGCCCGCAGGCCAGGCCGAAGCGTTGGTGCCCATGGACACGCTCTGGACCGATGTGGCCATGGATGTGATCCTGCGCACGCTGTTCAGCGAATCGGCCCAGGCCGACGCGCGCGATGCCGCCTGGGCCACGCAGACGCTGTCGGAGACAGCCTTCCGCGAAATGTTCACGCCCTTCACGCTGCCCGACTGGCTGCCCCTGCCCGGCAAGGCCGCCAAGCGGCGCGCGCTCAAGGCACTCAAGGGGCTGGTGCAGCGCCACATCGGTGCGCGCAGCCGGGATGCGGCAGATTCAGCAGGCGCCCCGCCACGCACTGACCTGCTGCACATGCTGCTGGCGCTGCGCGACGAATCCACCGGCGAGCCGCTGTCGCCGCAGGAAGTGTTCGACCAGTGCATGGTCAGCTTCCAGGCCGGGCACGAGACCAGCGCCACCACGCTGCTGTGGTGGAGCCGCCTGATGGCCGAACACCCCGAGGCCGCGCAACGCGCACAGGCCGAGGTGGACAGCGTGCTCCCCCCCGGCCAGACGCCCGGCCCCGAGCACTTGGCCCAGCTCCCCTTTCTGTCCGCCACGCTCAAGGAGGCGCTGCGCTTGTACCCGCCCATTGCCGCGCTGATGACCCGGCGCACCACCGCACCCATCACGCTGGGCGGCGTGGAGGTGCCCAAGGGCGCCATGCTGCGCATCACGCCCTGGGTGCTGCACCGGGATGAACGCTGGTTTGCCCAGGCCGACCGCTTTGTGCCGGAGCGTTTTCTGGACGACGCCCCGGCCATCCCCAAGGGTGCGTGGATACCGTTTGGGGTGGGGCCACGCGTCTGCATCGGGCAGCACTTTGCGATGCTGGAGATGACGCTGCTGGCGGCGATGTTGCTGCAGCGGTACCGGCTGCGGTTGCCGGAGGGGGTGGCGGTGTGTGTGCCGAAGCTGCATGTGACCTTGCGGCCGGAGGACCCTGTGCGGGTGTGGTTGGCGCGGCGAGAGTGAGCTGCTCAGTTCAAGCTCATGGATTCCCCGCGTCTAGCGAAGCAGCCGTGATGCAGATTGAACAAGGCCGAGTTCTTGCCAATTGATGGTGGAGATTGGAATGCGACCATCTTTTTGGAGGCAGATATTCTCTAGTTCTATGTTCCTGTGGGAATTTACCCCGATCCACCACTGCACACCTCCGTAGCAGATGGCATAGCAACGTTGCCCTGCGAACCGCCCTCGCTGTACTTGGCTGACAAGTTGAACAATTCTGGAGGTTTGGTGATGCACGAGTGCAAGTCCCCAAATTGGGTATTCCCAAGCTTCACCCGGACTCTTCGTCCAGATCATTTGCCTTAACCGTTCCTCGTGTGGGCCGAGTACCGCTTCTGAATATGTGGGGAGAGAACTGACGCTTGCTCTAAATAAGACGCTGAGGTGGAATAGCTTGAATGTGGCGTAGTTGACCGTGATCCAGTGGGGTTCAGGGACGTTCCAAGGATTCGGAAGCGGGCAGTTGACTACCTGTCGCATCCCGTACGATCATATGGTCGCTTGTGAAACAGGTGCGGGTGGGTCTGGTACCACTCTTTCATCGCCTGCATCGGCGTACTGCTCTTGAGCGCTGACTGCGGTAACTGGTGGTTGTACAG
>NZ_JAMXAX010000076.1 GCF_023913775.1 Acidovorax facilis | reverse complement strand
GGCGGTGATGCGCGGCCGCACGGACCGGCGTCGGAGGACGCCAGGTCGCGTGGGCACATCGCTGCTCAGGAGGAAGCCGGGTCGGCTTTCTCCGCGCCTGCCTCTGCGGGTGCAGGGGCATCGGGCCGGGCCTTGCGGCTGCGGCGGGGTAGCGCCGTGACGCCAGGCGAGGAAGGGGGCAGGGCGGCGGCCGTTGCAAGGGCGCGCGGCGTCTGCCGGGACGAACCGTCGGCATGGGGCAGCATCTCGATCGCGATGTCGCGGCCTTCGCTGCCGAACTCCCGCAGGGCCTGCCACGGCATGACGAACAGGGTGTGCGCCAACCAGCGAACGAAGAAGCCGAGGCGCTTGTGGCGGGCCTGTCGCGCCTTCTCGCGCCGCAAGCTCTCCTTGCAGGACAGGTATGAACCGCCCCGGGTTTCGCGGAGGCCCGTTGGGTTAAGTCAGGCCGGCACGAGGTCGGGCTGACGGGTGAGTTGCCGATAGTAGTTCGCCTCTGCCTCGGCTGGCGTAATGTAGCCGATGGAGCTGAGCAGGCGATGGTGGTTGAACCATGACACCCATTCAAGGGTTGCCAGTTCCACCGCCTCCCGGGTCTTCCACGGCGCACGGCGATGAATCAACTCGGCCTTGTACAACCCGTTGACGGTCTCGGCCAGCGCGTTGTCGTAGCTGTCGCCCTTGCTGCCCACCGAAGGCTCGATGCCGGCCTCTGCCAATCGCTCGCTGTAGCGGATCGACACGTATTGCGAACCACGATCCGAGTGATGGATCAGGCTGCTGTCGCGTTCTGGCTGACGCGCATACAGCGCCTGTTCCAGCGCATCGAGCACGAAGTCGGTGCTCATCGAAGTGCTCACGCGCCAGCCCACGATGCGTCGGGCAAACACATCCACCACGAAGGCCACGTACAACCAACCCTGCCAGGTCGAGACATAGGTGAAATCCGAGACCCAGAGCTGATTCGGCCGCTCGGCGCTGAACTGCCGATTGACCTTGTCCAGTGGGCACAACGTCTTGTGCTCGGCCACGGTGGTGCGCACCACCTTGCCACGTATGACACCTCGCAGGCCGAGCCTGCGCATCAGACGTTCAACCGTGCAGCGCGCAACCTCTACGCCCTCGCGGTTCATCTGCTTCCAGACCTTGTCCGCGCCATACGCCTGCATATTGGCGTCCCACACCTGTTTGATCGCAGGCTGCAACGCAGCATCCCGCTTCGCTCTGGCACTCAGCAGAGAAGCATCTCTGCAGCGCGCCGCGTGGCGCCAATAGGCTGACGGGGCAATCTGCAGAACCTTGCACATCGGCTCGACCCCGTGGCTGTCGCGGTGCTCATCGACCAGCCCGTACATCACTTCAAACGGCGGTCGAGCTCCGCCTGGGCGAAAAACGCGCTGGCAAGCTTCAGGATCTCGTTAGCGCGGCGAAGCTCTTTGACCTCGCGTTCCAGATCCTTGATGCGCTGCGCATCCGCCGTCGTTACACCCGGGCGCGCCCCCGCATCGACCTCCGCCTGCTTGACCCAATCCAGCAGCGTCTGAGGCACGCAACCAATCTTCGGTGCGATCGACTCGACCGCCGCCCACAGCGACGGATACTCCCCGCGGTGCTCCTGCACCAGCCGCACAGCTCGCTCGCGAACCTCAGGTGAGAACTTCGATGATTTCTTCATGGCTCCATCTTCTCAAGAGTTGGAGCCTCCGCAAAATCCGGGGCGGTTCAGGTACAGCGCCAGATGGCTGTGCTTCATCTCGACATCACGTTCGAGTTGGGCGAGCACTTCGGCGGCCAGCGCAGAATCGCTGCGCACACGCCGGTAGAACTCGACCCAGGTCCGTTCTTCCTCGGTTTCGATGCCCGAACGCTTCGGGCGGGGACGTTTCTCAGGGGACATGGTTTCTCCTCGGAAAACAGGGAGGCACCGTCCCCGGCCGGGAGACGACTGAGTCTCCCCGGGGTTGCATGGCTGTGCGGCGTGGCTATGCTGGTCGACAACCCCTATCGAGGAGAGCGACGAGCATGCTGCGCGCAGGCGATTCACTCCGGTTCACAGCCGCCGAAATCGAGGAGTTCCGATCGCTCGGAATCGATTTCGACGGCGTGCGAACACAGGCCGATGTCGAGGCGGCGCTGGCCAGATGGACCCACGTGCTCGGCGAAGAACGGCCGGATCTGCTGGAGAAGATTGCCTTGGAAATGGCAAAGGCCAAGGAGGTGTCGCTACCCCCGCGACTCAGCGTCGTTGGCCCCGCACCTGATTCTCCTGAGCAATCCTGATCCAGCGGTCGGCGATCCTGTCCAGATAGACGAGATCGTCGGCTTCGATGTCGCCCGCTTCGCGAAGACGGGCGATGACCTCCTTGACCAGTTGCGGGTCATCCTTGGCGAGTTGGATCGCCATGGCTGCAATGCGCTTGCGGTAGTTGCCGAGCATGCTCAGCTCCTGTCAAAGCGCGGTTCGACGGCGCCGCTGGCCGCTCCCGAAGGAGACGGCTGGGGACGCAGCAGTGCGGCCACAGGACGCGACTGCACGGTGGGCGGCCGGCTGTGGCCGGAACCGCCCAACAGCACGCAGGTGCGTGCGACGGATCGGGTTGCGATCGATGCGAACACGGTGTTCTCCTTCGGGTAAAGGGAACACCCATCCCCGGACGGGAAACAGTGTTCCCGTTCGGGTGTGCTCTGCCCGGAAAGGGCGAAGCGGCTCGGTGGCGGCACCTTGCGGTGCGCCGGGGTGGTGGTCCATCGTGCTTGCGCACGGGGACCAGCGCTCCTGCCTGGCGGCAAAAGCTCGGCATCGATGCGATGCGAAGGACACGCATCCGGCGGGCCGGATGCAGGGCATGAAGCCCAGCTACTGGGTCAGCCGTCGAAGCGGCGGACCGACCAGGAAGACCTGGCGACCAGAGGGCGGGTAACGACCGCGACGCCAGCGAAGCTGGACTTCAAGCCACCCGCGATGGGCGGTGTTGAAGGCTGCGCAGACACGATGTCCGCAGGAAGCACACTCAGTGTGATCCGGGAAATGATCGTCTTCAAGGGCGAGTAAAGCCCTTCGAATGCACGCCACCCCCAACTCCCTGCTGATGACGGCTCTTGTGCATTGCGCCTTGAAAGGTGGCGGTCACACTTGCCCAAGGGGCGTGGGGCGTTTCAAGTGCCTGTTGCGCTCCTGGTGTCCTTGGTCCCGCTTGCCGACTGGGCAACGAAGTCCTTTTTCAGTGACAACATCACTGATCGCCTTGCTTGCCGAGCCTTGACTTGATGCGACTCAGTGCCACGGGTGTCACCCGTATGTAGCTTGCAATATCGCTTTGTCGCAAGGCGGCGACCAATTCGGGGTTGTCGTGCATGAACCGTACGTAGCGGTCTTCGGGTGAGAGCGTGAGAAGTTCCATTTCCCGCCGCTCCTTGCGCTGTCCGTAGAACTTCAGAGCGTTGGCGATGGCACGCTGCCAAGCAATATGCTGGCCTGCCAGACGAAGTAACACACGATAGTCGATTTGATGAATGCACGATTCGACAACGGCGTAACTGGAGAAACTTGTCAGTCCATCTTCTTCGAGCGCGGCGACGCTTGCGAAGCAAACGCCGGACTCCGCAAAGCCCTTTACCCACGAATCACCGTTGGGCGTTTCGTAAACCATCTTCACGATCCCTTCATTGACGACGAAGACGAACGGCTTTCTCTCGCCAGCAAGGAATAGCGCTTCCCCGGGCCGGAGTCGCCGTTCGCACGCCGCGCCTTCGACGACGGACCACTCCGGGAGAGCCGACCCGGCGAGGCGCTGAAACACATCGCTTGTGGAAGAGCGAGTTCTGCCCATGTCATTAACCAGGGTTATCGATGTCGCTCGCCGAAGCGGAGATACTGGATTGGTCTCTTCGATCAGCAGCCATCATGAAACCTCTCTTGCTCCCGCCCGTTGTTTGGCTTGTGTCCGTTGTCTGCATGTTGGTCCTCCATTGGAAGAGCCCCATCGCGGTGTGGCTGCCACAGCCATACAACTGGCTTGGGCTCGCGCTGATCATGGCCGGTCTCGGAATCGCCAATTGGCATGCTCGTCTCTTTCGTCGTCTCGGCACAAACATCAACACGTTCGGCGAGCCGGGCGAACTGACGATGGAAGGACTCTTTCGTCGAACCAGGAATCCCATGTATCTCGGGATGTTTATCTCCCTTTTCGGAGTCGCGTGTGTATTGGGCTCGACTTCCGCACTTGCAGGGCCAGTTGCGTTCTTCGCACTCGCGCAATTCTGGTACATACGCAGCGAAGAAGAGGCGATGACATTGAAGTTCGGGGACAAGTACATCGAGTACCAGCGATCGGTTCCGCGTTGGCTGTAGTTGCGCTTCTTTGGTGCCGGGATTGGCTCAGGCGATGGGAGGCTAGCCCGGGCTGCTCCTGTCAGCCCGCAAAATAACTGCGCCGCTTCGCGCGATAGTTCGACGGGTCGAGGTGTGGAGGCAGCCATTGATCGGCTCGCTCCTTCAGATAGTTGCCGGAGCTCTTGGGCTTGCGCTGGTACTTGGCCGCCAGGTAGCGCGCGTAGTGATGGTCGAACAGGCGCATGAACTCGCCGAAATAGATGTCCGCCACGCGGGTGTCGCCGTGGATCACGAGCATGTTCTCGTCGTTCTGAACCTGGGATGAGCTGCTGAAGTTCGCCGAGCCGGTCACGACGGTGGGCGTGTCGCTCAGCGGATCGACCAGCATGTACTTGGTGTGGATGTAGTCGTTGTTGTTGAGCGGGTTGTCGCGCTCCTTGAGCGCATCCACCAGAGTGCTTTCTTCCTCGAGATAGCTGCCCGCGGCGAAGATGACGTCGCCGTCGGTGCCGATGTTCTCGGTCTTCTTGAGGGGATCGTCCTTGACGATGTAGCGCAACACGTCGTTCTGCTTCTGAAAGACCGCCTGGAACTCCGACGCGATATCGAACGCCGCGGTGAAGCACACCAGTTGTTCCGCGGCATCGGCCAGGTTCGCATACCACTGCAGGGTCTTCTGTGTCGATGCCGTCTCCTTTGCCTCGCGAGGACTGAACAGAGGGTAGGTGCCGGGCTGTAGCGGTAGAGGTGGAACCGGGCTTTCCTGCGCATTGGGCTCGCGCAGCTTGGTCGCCGTGAGATTGCGCTGGAGGCGCTCCCAGTAGGCAAGATACTGGCGGGCGATTTCCGGGTCATGGACCACGTGGCCGACGTTCGAGTGGCCGAAGATTCCGCCAGCCGAGATGTTGGTCGAGCCGGTCCACACGCTGATCGGCTTGCCGTCCTTCAAGAGCACGATGAATTTGTTGTGCCGGATGCCCACCGTGACGGTTCGGGGATGGACAAAGTCGCCAAGGCCTGCTATTTCGATCGTGGCTTCGTTCTCCGCCTTGTAGCTGCTCTCCGCGTCATAGACGATCTGCACATCGCCTTTGTCCGCGGCCTTGCGCAGCGCCTGAGCGACGGGCAGGTAGTGAAATTCGTAGAAGGCCGCCCGCAATCCCATGCCCTTCTTGGCGCCGCGCTTGATGAACGCGAGCAGGGCCTCGTACAGGCCGCGCGAGAGCCACTTCATCGGCTTGGATGAGGGGGCATCCGGATCGGGTTCGACGTTGCCGAACTCCCGCGCGTATGCCTGGGATCCGATCACGCCCCGGTTGAAGTGAATGTCATGCCGGGAGCCTTTCCCATGAGGTGCTGCGGTCGTTTCGCAGCGAACGCGGACCGAAACCCCCTTGGCTTCGTCGAGCCGGAGCTTCTTGGGCTCGCCGAAGACGGGGCTAACCGCGTATTCGTATTCCACGCCGGCCGTGGCCGTGTAGTCCGCCCACAGAAAGCTCTGAACAGGATGTTCGCTGGTCGGCACCAGCGTTCCCGGGGGCAGCCCTTTGTCTTTGCTTTCGAAGCGCTTGATGCCCCGCAGGTAGTAGCTGGTTTCGATCTGCCCGGAGGTGTTGAATTTCTTGCGGTGTATCGCGAAACCGAGAAGGTTGTTGTCGTCGGTGAAGTCGGCAAGGTTTGGCGGTTTCGCGAAATCCCAGGCCAAGACGACGACATGGGTTCCCGCGATGGCACGCAGGCGCAGGTATTCTCCGTTGATGGATGCTCGCATGAACGTGCTCCTCCCGAGCTGGCTATTGATGGGGCGTTCGGATTCGGATTCGCTGTGTGTCCGGTGTTCCGCCTGCTGGGCAGGACATGGGTTTCAAGTCCTTGGTCAGGCAAACCCATAGTTCCTTGAGCCGGTTGCCGGAAGCCACGTTGACGCGCAGGCTGGCGTCCGGCAATGCAGGGTTGAGTTTCAGAAACGCTCGCTTGACGTCGATCGCCTGGACGTCCACCAGTTGCCCGGAGCCGGGGCTGATGCCGCTGGTCATCATTTCGCGCATGGTGGGGCGTCGCAGCGACATGTAGACGCTCTGGATGTCAGAGAAATAGCGCTCCGGTGAAGACCATCCGCATGTGCCGTGGGCTTGCCACTCGTTCTGCATTAAATCCTCTCCCGGTACCATGCAGAGGTGCTGCTTGATCAAAGGGACGGAAAGCGATCCGACGGTCTGGCAGTTGCGCGGATGGTCTCGGCTGGATCGGGCCTGACCGTTCTGGGGCCAGAGGCCGTGAACCACCCATTCGAACCTATTGTCGGAGAAGCACTGAAACGCGTGCTTCTTTCGCTGATCCTTGGGCTTGTTCCGCTGCGCTTCACAGTGCTCTGGCGACCAGGAGAGGACCAGTGCCAGGTAATCCGTTGGAAGATCTTTGTTGACGTAGTCGACAGGCTTGGGAGGCGCCGCTTCGACAGACGCGGGTAAGGTGCAGACTTCCTGCGCGAAGCCTTGGGCGAGCGAAGTTGACAGCAGCACGAAGAGCAGTGCGTGTATTCCTGCGCGATACCGTGGACTGGTGGCCATGAGAATCTCCCGGTGGGGGGCTGCGCGCGCCGCGTACGACTCCTGGTGGCACGAGCACAAAGCCCACATTTTGCTGCTGGAATGTGGCATGGAGTCAACCAAGTGGCATGGTTCCGCCGAAAACGCTGGAGCCGCTCCGCCGCAGCCCTGCTCAGACAGACGACTTCATTCAGGGCCATACCACGTACCCAGAAGAGTTGGATACCTGTCCGACATCGCTTCCGGATTTCATGGAATGCTATCCACTATCCAATGTCGCTCGCGTTGGACGTTGACGGCTCGTAGCCTTGCTCAGGGGGCTGAACGTGAGGATCACGCCTGGGCACTCCGGTGAGTGGGGTGGGTTGCATGCGTCGGTTCCGAGACGATCATTGTCTTGGAGGTATCGACCTATGTCCTTTCGCATGAAACTCGCTTCGCTGCCAGCCGATGCGGCCACATACGAGGCTTTGCGGTTCCAAGTCGATGGCGTCGATCCACACGGGCAGGTGGTGCGTGGTGTCGATCCGGTGCTCGGCCCGCTGGTTGGCGATGAACTGGAGTACGGCGCCTTGTTTGCCTACCTGTTTCGGCGCTTCGGGTTTCCGAACGCGCCGTGGGATGCCGGTCGGCTGGCGCGATACGTCCTCGCAACCCCTTGTGCCGATATGTTTCTGGTCATCGAGCCGCGCCTCAGCGGCACGGCGACTGAGGTGTTCGGCTTCCATGCTCCGAAGGCGGTGGGAGTGGCCGCTGCAGCCTATTCGGGATCGCGCCTTCCCCGCTCGCCAGAGGATTGGGATGGGGCGGATCCCCTTAAGCCCTACGCCATGGCCGCAGCCAAAACCCTGAAAGGTCTGCTGCGTCCGGTGTGCCTGGAAAGCGATGGGGCGATTGATATCTTCGGGGCGGTTCCACGTACTCGGCGTGCGCTCCATCCTGCGCCTTGGGCTCAGCCAGCCATGTTGAGTCGCACCTGAGTTTGTCCTGCAAGCTCTTGTTCAGACGGAGGTTGCCTATTCTTTGTGCAGCACCGAAACTGGGCGCGCCTGGTTCGGTGGCCGTGGGCCTCCCGGTGTCACCGGGATGTAATGTCCCCAAGGTTGTCCACAGAAACTGTGGATATGTTCGGCTGCAGGTGTGCAGCCCAGGGGAGGGCAGCTTGCATCACGAGAAGCTGATGGCAAAGCCATGTTCCTGGAAGTAGGTCCGTGCCGCTGCCAGTTCCTCCTTGGTTGCGGACAGGATGACGGTGCTGGCCGTGCTTTGCCACATGTCGATCACCAGCTTGTGATCGCCGATGACGATCTGCAGCGCTTCGGGCGTCAGGGCTGAACTGAGTTGGGTCATGGCGCCGTTCTCAATGAGCAGGACGCCATCGTGGAAGGCGATTCTGAAGCAGCCGATGCAGAGCCGGTTGGCGGGAGAGCCCAAAGGCGTCTTCTTGAGGCCATCGAGGACTCGGAACGTCTGCGGATCGAGACAGCGCAAGGGTTTGTTTGGTGCGGGCGCTTTCATTCTTGTCTTCAAGGTCAAGCAAGCGGGCTTGTGAGTATGTTACTCATAGGACGTGATCTTATAAAGCGTAGATTCATGGGGCGTGCGCCGTTAGTGTCCAGTCCAGAGCAAAAAAGCCATGGAACTGGACTACGATCCCCTCAAACGCTTCGGCCGACATCTCGCCGAGCTGCGACGCGCCAAAGGCATATCGCAGGAGCGTCTCGCCCTGGAAAGCGGTCTGGCGCGCAGCTACTTGAGCGGAATCGAGCGCGGCGTGCGCAACCTGTCACTGATGAACATCTGCATCCTTGCGCAGACCCTTCAGCTCCCTCCGGCGCGCCTGCTCGAGTTTTCTGCCGATCCAGAGCCGGAATCAACCGCGCCTGGTTGATCTGCCCGAGAAGTGCTCGCGCGGACGATGCAACCCTTGCCGCGGCGCTTGGCCTCCAACAGGGCCTCATCGGCACGTGCAAGTGCCCGTGCCAGCGATTCGCCTGCGGTTCGCTCAGCGATGCCGGCCGAGAATTTCAGCGACCACGCCTGGGTAGGCATTGTTCTGCAAGCGCTGGATCGAAGGGTGTGCTGGATGCGCAGCAGGATGTGTTCCGTGTCCACGCCGGCCGCCCCGGTCAGCATGACCGCGAACTCATCGCCGCCCAGGCGGGCCACCGTGTCGACGGGTCGAAGGCCCTGACGCAGCGCAGCCGCGAAGTACCGCAATACCGCGTCTCCGGCGGCGTGGCCATGGGTGTCGTTGATCCCTTTGAAGTCATCCAGATCGATCATCGCGCAGGAGATCACCGACGGGGGGCAATCACGGGGCAGATCACAGGCGCGTCGGAATCCTCGGCGGTTGAGCAGTGCCGTCAGATCGTCATGGTGAAGAGCCCGTTGCGCTTCTGCAAGCGCCAGTTGCAGCTCGACGATGCGGTTCGTGAGCTTGGCGCGGCGACGACGGCGAAACAGGGCTGGCAGCACGGGTTGGAGGCGGGCGGAGTGGGCGAACCATCACCGTAGGTTCTCCACCCATCGTGGGCGAGGAGCAATTCGCGGCGGAACAAGTCGTTTTCGACATCGGTGGGGTTTTGCGGTCGCTCACAGTCCTGCGGTTCGCCGACTAAACATCCTTGCGGTTCATCCGTCTTCAGAAAGAAGGCCCTGGATTTGGGCGTGAATGTCCTTTGTGCCTGGAGGTGAAGGCATGGCGAGTTTGGGGTGTGCGCTCGATCGCAAACCGGCTCGGTCAGAGTTGGCCGTGCTGGTGTCCCAGTACGGCAAGGCGCAGATACGCTGCAGCAGCGTGATCGCCGAGCAGGCTGCGCTGATCGAGGCCTTGCAGGCCGAGCAGGTGCGCCTGCGTGCCGAACTGGTGATCCGGGTGACCGCCTTGCAGTTCGAGCGTGAGGAGCGGATGCGCCTGGAAGCCATGGCACCTGGGTTGCCACGCCGGGCTGTGCTCGCGCGCCAGATCGAGTACCTGATGGGACGAATCGAGGCGCTGCTGCGGGAGCAAACCCGCTGGCGTTGGGGGAGGGAGTCCCGGCGCGAAGCGCGTCCGCCCTCATCGCCGAAAGTCGAGTCTCCGACATGCGACGGCGGTGGCGGGATGGTTGAAGGAGGCGCGTTCGCCCCCCAGGAGGAGGCATCGACAGAGGCGGCAGCGCGAGGGGCGGATAATGCCGGACTGCAGGAGGCAGAACTGTTGATCTGCCGCACCGGCTGCATCAGCCACGGAGATTATTGGCGCGTGCAGGATCAATGTCGCCGAACCGGAAAACCCTGCATCCTCATCGACGAACATCAGGCCATTCACGCCATGCGTCAGGGCGATGGCATCGTGATTCAGGCGTGTCCCGTGCGCAGTCTCTGACGGGGGGCTGTCCCGGGCGGCAAGATCCTTCAGCCGCCGTTGCCCAGGGCGCGCGCGGCGAAGCAGCCATGTTCCAGTATGCGCTCCCGCTGGGGCTGAGGAAGGCAATAGCCCATCGTTGCGTCGTACAGGGCGAGTCCGATTTGCAGCGAGTGCTTGATGTCCGTCTCACGCGCATGGCGACCGAACTTGCACTGGAGCGCGAACTGGTTTTCAGGGTCCACCTCGTTCGCGAAATAGAGCTCAAGTTCCTCGAACGTCGAAACGTACTCGGCCGCCTCGACGTTCTTGAAGGGGCAGGAGGTGAACAGCGCCGCACCCGAGCGGGTGACAAGCATCTCGATGAGATAGCGGTGATCGCGCAGCAGCCTGGCGAAGCAGGCGCGTTCGTGCGCGCCCCAGACTTCGAAGTCCAGGGCCACGAACGGTGGGGTGCCGCTGTCTTGTCCGGCGAACCCCCGGCACAGTGCCATCGAGACGGCAAGGCCTGTGGCGTCGAAGCCGTGTGGATCCTCGGGACGTGGCAGTCGGCGGTTGAACTTGGCGTAGTAACCGTTCGCCGGGCGCAAGCGGAACTCGGCCACCGAGACAGTCGGCTTCCTGCTGCAAAGTACCTCGCGCTTGGACTCTGCCATGACACGGCAGGTGAGATCGCCGGGAAGCGAGCCCAGGAGTTCATCCGCCAGCGCATGGATTCGCTCGGAAAACTCCGCCGTGACGGAGGCCCAGCGCTGCTCGTCGTCGGAGTAGGACCGGAATGGCAGCGTTTGCGCCATCCGCTGCAAGGTTTCAGAGAGCATAGGAGCGCCAAAACGAAAGGTTGAGATTCATTCATGTCCCTTTGGGTTGGGTCCGCTCCATGCGTGTTCGTGGAAGCGGCCGTAGCCCCTCACCAAGCATGGGGCGCAAGGTCGCGGCTGACCCGTGCGACTATGGTACCGATTGAACAGCGCCATCGCACGTGGGAGAGATGCACATCGACCGCACGCCGATGAGGCCAGGCGACTTGCCGCAGCTATTTCAGGCGCATAGGACGATGCGCAGCCGGGCGTACCAGCGAGGTTCGGCTGCTCGGGTGGTAGCCCGAAGCCTTTACCTTGGGCACATGATTGGGCGACCGAGACAGCTGGCCCAGCGCCATCCCGGATGCTGACAGGCGGGCCGTGAGCACCGACAGGCAGGGCTGCCTCGTCGGCAATGTCCCCGAACCAACTCTGCCGTTCTACCTCGCCCATCAGGATGAAAAATGCCAACCTCATCGCCTACCATGACCTGCGGACCTGCTGCTGGCCGCTGGGGACACGAAGCCTAGCTCCGTGCTCCCAAGTTTGCGGTTGACCGTGGAAAGAGCCTAATTTGAAGGAGGACTAGAAGCCCACGATTGCGTACGAACCTGGCGCATGACCATCATGCCCAGCATTTCCGTGGCACTGGCCTGGTTGGTCAGAATGACGACGCCCGATTTGCTGGCTTCATCGATAGACAGATAAGCGGCATATCCGGCCACCATGCCGTTGTGCCACACCACGCCCCGGTTGCCGAAGAAGCGGTGAAGGAACGTGGGTTGCGCCCATCCGATGCCAAACTCACCGCCAAACTGTGGCACGCACATACTTTGAAAGCGCTGTGCCGCTGGCCCGTGGTCTGCCAGGCTCGCCTGAATGAAGGACAGCATGTCTTCGGCGGTGGAACTGTAGGCGCCGGCGCCCGCCAGTGCCGCAAACGTCCAGATGGGCGTCGGCAGGCCCTTGCCCGTGTACCCCTGGGCGAGTCGCGCCTTCGTCGCTGGCGCGAGGGCGATGGCGGTGCTGTGCATGCCCAGCGGCGCCAGCACCTTTTCTCGGACCAGGGATTCGTAGTCTCTACCCGTGACGGCCTCAAGAACATGCCCCAGCAGCCCCATGCCGAAGTTGGAGTATTCGAACCGCCCTGCTGCTCGTTGCCCCTCGGCGGTGGCCAGATAGTCGAAGACGAACTCTCGCCCCAGGTAGCTGTAGGGGTTCAGCAACGGGTCGTCATCGCCCGCCATCTGGCGCGCTTTGTCGCCAAGCGATTCGGGAATGCCGGGGAAGCCGGAGGTGTGGGTGGCAAGCTGTCGCAAGGTGACGGCCCGGGCGGAGGGCGACAATGCCATCGAAGCGCCCAGGAGTTCGCCCAGCGTGGCATCCATGGAAACCACCCCTTCGTCGCAGAGCGCTTGCAGCAGCGAAGCCGTGAGAACCTTGCTGACGGAGGCAATCTGGAAGACGGTGTGACCATCGGGGATTTGAGAAATCTCTTTGTTGACGGTGCCGTAGCCCTTGATGAATGTCTTTCCATCCTTGAACACGCCAACGGCGATGCCCGGAAACCGCCCGCTCTTCATGTGTTTGGCGACTTCGGCATCGATGGCTGCCGCCAGGTTCTTGCGGTCGGGCGTGTTCGCCATTCGCCATTTCAAATAGAGCATGGCGCAGATCGCAGCGACCAAGAGCAGCGCAAGGACGATGGCGGCAATTGTCACGGGGAGGGTTCCTCGTCCGGTGAAGCGGCGGACTCTTGCGCACCGGGCAGCTTGCGGGCGCTGGCCGGGGAGATGCCCCGCCGCTCCAGCGCCTCTCGCAGCAACACCTCGACCTGGGCGTTGGCGCTGCGCAGTTCATGAGCCGCCAGGCGCTCGATCTGCGACCACAGCGCCGGGTCAATACGCAAAGGGAAGGATTTTTTGCCGGGGCTGGCCATGGCTGGCTGGGCAAAAAACGTTATTGATACAGAGTGCCTGTGTTCACGATGGGCTGGGTGTCCTTGTCCGAGCACAGCACCACCAGCAGATTGCTGACCATGGCGGCCTTGCGCTCGGCGTCCAGCTCCACGATGTCTCTCTCGGCCAGCCCCTTGAGCGCCGCTTCCACCATGCTGACGGCGCCGTGGACGATCTTCTTGCGGGCGCTGATGATGGCTTCGGCCTGCTGGCGGCGCAGCATCACCTGGGCGATTTCGGGTGCGTAGGCGAGGTGGGTGAGCTTGGCGTCAACTACCTCGACACCGGCATCGGCGAAGCGGGCCTGCAATTCGTCCTTGAGCGCCCGGGCCACGTCGTCGAGGCCGGCGCGCAGGGTCGTCTCGCCTTCGGCCAAGTCCTCGCCGTCGTCGTAGGCATAGAGGGACGCGAGGTGGCGTAGGGCGGCCTCGGCCTGCACCTGCACGAACTGCTCGTAGTCATCCACCTCGAAGACGGCCTGGGCGGTGTCCCGCACCCGCCAGACGACAGCGGCGCTGATTTCCACCGGGTTGCCGCGCTTGTCGTTGACCTTGAGGGTGGGGGCATTGAGGTTGCGGGCGCGCAGGGACAAGCGGCGCTTGAGGTAGAGCGGCATGGCCCAACGCAGGCCCTCCCGCCTGTCGGTGCCGGCGTAGCGCCCGAACAGCGTGAGGATGGCGGCCTGGTTGGGCTGGAGGATGTAGAGGCCGGCCAGGATGAAAGCGCCGGCCGCCGCCAGGGCGGCCGGCGGAAGATAGTTCGTCCAGGCGGCGGCCGGCGCGCCGCGCAACAGCAGCCAAGGCGCCGCCAGGATCAGGAAGGTACCGGCGGCGGCCATGGCATAGCCGTCGGCGGACTGAAAGGCGAGCTCCTTGCGAGTGGGAGGACTGGCGCGATGGTCGGTCACTGCGACGTCCATGTCGGTTCCTTTCGAGGGGCAAAGTGATATCTAAGTGATATCACTTTGCCCCAGCCGGCAGAAACTGTCAAATGCCGTCGACTTTTCCCGCCGTACCTAGGCGTTCCACCCCCCGCCGCCTTGCGATGCGTGACCTTGCCCCCGGAAACCGTCCCCCTTTCTGAGTGACTCAATGCAAGCAAGGAGAACGGAAACGACGAAGCCAAATGCGGCTCGGAGGGAGCGCTACACGTTGGAAATCAGGCAGGAGGCGGTGGGTGATCGTCAGGAGACGATGACGATCTGCTTCTTGAACCTTGGCGCGAGCGTCAGTTTGTGGGCCACATAGGTGATGGTCCGCGACCGGTCGCGTTTGTCGGGGGCGGTGTTCTCGACGGGGCCGCTCGCCTTCCAGAGACCGAACATGACGATCTCGGCATCTGGCGGGAAACTGCCGAGCCAGGAAGCATCCGGGTGCGCGATGCTGACCTCGAATGATTCAATCCGCAGGGGATCGTCCGTCTTACGATACAGCGGCCGGCAGTTGAGGAAACTGCTCTTGTACTTGGCGCCGGCGGGGGGCTGATGGAAAGACCGCACTGAGCCGACCAGGGCAACCGGGTAGGGGTTGTTGCCGCTCTTGGCGACCAGTTCCCAGGCTTCATCGAAGCGGTCATGCTCGAAGAAGAACTGTTTCCACGGGAGTCGCTTGGGGCCCAATCGCAACACCAGTTCGGCGGCAAGCAATGCATCGGATTCGCACATCGCGCGCAAGACCAAGAGATCGGCCGTGGTGCGCAGATAGCTGTCGAGCCTCTTGTCCGAGGCGATCACCTCGGTTGCCATCTTGGTTGCACTGCCGGCGGGGGCGCTGCCGTTGACCGTTGGCGCATTGCCCGACAGTCCGTGCTTGCGCAGTCCATTGTGCAAGGCGAGCAGGCGCAGTTCCCGCTTCCCATCTCCCAAGGCGTTCAGGAACTCCGGGTCGGATTGCGCCGCGATGATCTTCAGGCGGCCCGATGCGTCGTAGCGGCAGCCGGCGGCGTGTTCCGATCCTCGGGTCAGGCCGATGTAGGCGGGCACGTCCACGGGCTCGATGCGGTTGGCTCGGTTCTGCTGGTAGCGTGGGACGAACCGGACATCGCATCCGCACGCCGGATCGTCACAAAACAGGTCGGGCGCGGTGCCGCCTCCATCGGTCAGCAGTTGCAGTTCCTCCACTGTGTAGGAGCGTCCGTGGCGATCCCTCGCCGAACGCATCTTGATGCCTTTGCTCATGCCACTGTTATGCCTTTTGGTGTTATCGGTCGTTGAAAGTGTGCCATGTCATGAATTTCGGCGACACCATCTCGGAGTATGCGCAGCACCCTGGGCAGGCTTCATGCCGCTGAGAGGGCGCCGTGTGGCGAGCGATCGGTCTTGAGTCACAAGGGCCGGGTGCGACGCTTGTTCGCATGGATACCCCGACAACCCCCGCCAACCACCCCCTCTATCACGGCACCCGCGATGCCGCCGCCCGCGCCATCCTGCACGAGGGCTTCCGGCGTTCCCGCTCCCGCAGCTACACCGGCACCGGGATCTGCCTGAGCGAGTCGCTGACCGTCGCCTACGAGTACGGGATGTACGAGACGGGCGGCTGCATCCTGGAGGCAAGGTTGTCGCCGACGGCCCGCTGGACGGACCAGTTCGACGACAAGACGGACGGCAAGGATGCCTGGGACGATTTCTTCATCCGCTCCGGTATGGATGCCATACGCGCCTTCGGCGGCAACGTGTGGGTGGTCTGGGCGCCGGACGTGCTGGCTTCGCTGCGCCGGCTCAGCCACCGCGAGGCGATCCAGCGGCTCTGCACGGAGTTCGACGAGGACGGGCCGGCGTGCGGTTACAACGCACTCGTTTCCGACTACGCCAGCATCTGGTGGAAGCAGGAGGCCAGCGACCCGAACCTCACCCGTTTCCCAGATCACCACCGGCAGCTCGTGGCGCGCCTGAAACGCTTCATGGGCCGAGCTCACTCAATGAATGCCTGACCATGCGCATTGAGCAGCAGCTACTGGCGCGTATCACGCCGGACGACCGGGAGGCCTTGGTCGAGGTCGCCCATTTTCTGCGCAAGGCCGAACATGTCTGGAACCGGATCGATGGGGGGAAGCAGTGCGAACTCAACGCCCAGCACCACGACGACGGTTCGCTCGCCCTCTGTCTGCGCCGGGCCATGCAGGCGGCGGACGAGTTGATCGAAGCGAGCGAGGGCGTGGGCAAACGGTAACGCGGTGACGGGCAGGCCGGCCAAGTGCGGGTAGCCCCTCCAGCCCGGCGCACGCCCTTGAAGAAGACCCGCCTCGCGAGAGCATGGAGACATCCCATCAGGAGGTTTTCATGGACGCACCCGCCAACCCCGCCTTGCCCCTGCGCCGTATCGTGCAGGGCAAGAACCCCCGCACCTACTTCGACCCGGCCGAAATGGCCGACCTCAGGGCTGGCCTGAAAGCCGCCGGTCGCGTTGTTCAACCCATCATCGTCCGCCCCATCCCCGGCGCCGACCTCTTCGAGATCGTGGCCGGCGAGCGCCGCTGGCGCGCAGCCAAGGAGGTCTTCGGCGACGACTACGACATGCCCGTCGTGATCGAGTCTCTGAACGACGAGGAGGCCGAGGCCATCGCCGTCATCGAGAACCACCACCGGGCGCCCATGTCGCATGCCGAGGAAGCCCACGCGGCCAAGCGCATGCTGATCCGCGTCAAGGGCGACAAGGAAGAGGCTGCGGCGACGCTGGGCTGGAAGCCCGAGCTATTGGAGCGGCGGCTGGCGCTGCTGACCTGCACCCCGGCGGTCCTGGAGGCGCTGACCCACCGGCAGATTCAACTCGGCCACGCTGAATTGCTGGCCGGCGTGCCCCCCGACAAGCAGGACACGGTGCTGGCGGGCGTGCTTGCGCACAAGGTGCCGGTGGGCGTCCTCAAGGAGCAGTTGGGGCGCTTCGCCCGGCGTCTGGCCGATGCCATCTTCGACACCGCGCAGTGCTCGGCCTGCCGGTACAACTCGGCCCGCCAGTCCGGCCTCTTCGACGAAAGCCTGGGCGAAGGCTTCTGCCAGCATCCCACGCACTACGACGAACTCACCATGCAGGCCATCGAGGCGAAGGCGCAGGGGCTGCGCGAACAGTACCCCGTGGTGCGCATCGTCAGGGCCTCCGATGGCTTCACCCCGCTGCTTGTGACCGAAGACGACGCGTTCGGCGTCGGCCCGCAGCAGTACGGATCGTGCAAGGGGTGCGCCTCGTTCGGTTGCGCGGTATCGGCCCTGCCGGGAAGCCTGGGGGAGGTCACCGCCTCGCTGTGCTTCGATGCCGGGTGCAACAGCCAGAAGGTCGCTGTCTGGCGCAAGGCGCAGCGCGACGACACGGAGCAAGCGCCACAGAAGGCGCCCAAGGCGGTCGGCAAGGCATCGGCCCGCAAAGCGGCTGCGCCAGCGCCGGCCAGGACCGCGCTGGCACCCAGCAACCAGACGCCGCAGCGGGTGAAGGACTTCCGCCTGCTCCAGTGGCGCAAGTGGGCGGCGCGAGAACTGATGGCCCAACCCGAGCGCAACCGGCGCGTGATGATCGCGCTGGCCCGCTGCGGCCATACCGGCGACGTGCGCACCATCGAGTTCGGCGTAGCCGCCAAGCGCATCGCAGGGCCGTGGATGCTCGAACGGCTGGACTTCGCGGCGGCCCTGCCCGAGGCGGACGCCATCGGCGCACAGCACCTGGAGCAACTGATGCTGGCGGTCACCGCGTCGGCGGCCTTCGGGGTGAACCCGCGCGACCTGGAAGCCTTGCTGAGCTATCTCGACGTTGACGAGCGAAAACACTTCAAATGGAACGCCGAGTTCCTCGAACTCTTCACCATGAGCGAACTGGAGTCGCTGGCCGGGGAGGTGGGGCTGAAACAGAAGATGGGCGCCGCCTTCAAGCTCGCACGGGCAAAGAAAAAAGGCGACTTCATCAAGTCGCTGCTCGCCGTGCCGGGCTTCCCGTACGACGGCACCGTGCCCGCCGTCATGCAGTACCCCAGGAAGCCCACCGCCTCCGGGCTGATCGCCGAGACGAGCGAGGCATCCGTCGGCCCCGCCGTCGAAGCATCCGACGACAGCGTCGAGGACGAGGCTCTCGCGGCCTGAGCCGCGCCCACTAGAAAACCCCCAATGCCTTCGTAGCATGGTCTCGAAGGCATTTCTCTTTGAAGGAGCGTGACATGACGATGTTCGAGGAACTCTATGCGCTGGCCGCCAGCGCCACCCTGACGATGGTGATCAGCGCCGACGACAAGAGCGGACGGATGACGATCAACGTGATCCCCAAGCCCAAGAAGGACGTGGACGAACCGGCCCTGACCAAGGCCTTGAGCCTCACCGCGACGCCGGAAGAGTTCGACGCGGAGTTCGTGGGGGTGTTGAAGGGCTACCGGGAGGTCCGCCAGAGCCTCGCGGCGCAGGCCGAGGCCACCCAGGAAGTACTCCAGGCGGCCAAGGCGGCCTCGGCCAAGAAGGCGGGCGAAGCGATGACGAAGGCGGCGAAACCCGCTGCCGCCGCCACCCCGGCCAAGGCACCGGGCGTGACGAAGGCCGCGATGCCGGACCCCGCTGACAAGGGCGAGGAGGGCGCTGTCGGCGCGACACAGCCCGCTGCCTCGTCAGCGGCCGGCGGCGGCTCCTACGACCTGTTCGGCTAAGGCGTGGCCTTGAAAGCGGGCAGGGCGGCGAGAGACTGATCGCAAGGGGCCTTCCGGTGGGAGGGACCAGACGACAGGAGCCGAACCATGACGATTGCAATCAACGAAATCCAGCGGGTCTTCCGCTACCACGGCGTGGTGCTGCCGGACGTGCCGGGCATGACGCCCCGCGAGGTCCGCGACCTCTACAGCGCCCAGTACCCCGAACTCATCAGTGCCGAGATCGAGGCCGGGAAGGTGGTGGACGGCGTGCAGGAATACACCTTCCGCAAGGCGGTGGGCACCAAGGGTTGCGCCAGTGACAAGGGAAGCCGCCTTGCCGCCCTCAAGGCTGCCGTCGAGGCTGAGGCCAGGGGCGCCACCGACGCGCGCGGCAAGCTCGCCCGTGCGCTCGCCCGCCCGGGCACGCAGCAGCGCGGCGGCGCGTGGGGCGCCTTCGCGCTACATTCCATGCGCGACGGAGGCGAGCGCCACGCGGCCCGCGTGCTGCCGGACAGCGACATGCTGGCGCCGCTGCCATGATGGCGCTTGCCCTGCCGCGCATCGGCGCTCAGGTGCCCCGCACCATCGCGCCGGGGCCGCTGCTGGCGGCCAATGCCATCGTGTCGCGCTTCCTGATCGAGGCCGATGCCTTCGAAGAAGCGGACATTCCGGCCACGTGGCCGGATTCGCTCAACGCCAGCCAGCAGGCTCTCGACCGCTGGATCAAGCGCCAGATCGGGCCGCTGCACTGCCTCAACCCCCGCTTCGGGCTGCATCTGCTCTCCCGCGACGGCGACTACTACAGCACCTTTACCAACCAGCCGAAGCGCCATTTCGACGTGGGGGCCGTCGAGGCTTCCTGGGGCGAATACCACGAGCAGGAGTGGGCGGTGGGGGAGGGGCTGGCGGCATTGAGCCGGCAGGTGCCGGGCCTCGGCCCCGTGGTCCTGCATGTGCTGCGCCGCCAGAGCGCCTGGGTCTATCCGGTTTTTACTCCGGACATCGCCTGCGACGTGGTGACCTACCTCTACTGGTGCGGCGAGGACGACGAGGAAATCGCACTCGACATGCACTGCGGCGAGGACGAGGAGGCCCGCGCAGCGATGCGTGAGGAGATGGTCAGCAAGGCGACCTTGGGGGCGGCCTATCCCGCGTGGGCGCGCTGCTGGCCGCGAGGGCTGGAGCTGCCGCAGTGTGCCCGCTACCTGCGCCGGGCGGTTAAACGCATGCGCGGCTCCGGCGACCTGATCGCCAAGGCGGTGGCCGAGGACGCGCTGATGCTGGCGGGTCTGGATCTCGACGACACTTTTCGGCCGGACACAGACGGCGAGTTCGTCGGCTTCGGCGCGGTGCTGTCATGGCGTGAAGGGGACGTGACCACCCGCATCTACGACGATCTCCTGAACCTCGCCCACCAGGGCGAATACTGCGAGACGATGGGGGAGTTCCGGGTGCCGCTGGACGATCCCGGCGCCTTCGCCGCGTGGCAGCGGGCGATGGCGGGTCGCTTCGAGGCCATCCGGCGCATCGATGCCTTGATTCATCGGCTCTCGGCGGGAGACTGGTGATGGAGGTAACGACCATGAACGAAGCCGAGTTTTTCATCCAGGCGCCCACTACCGGTACCGTCCATCTGCGCCGGGCGGTCCTGATCTACGACGGCCAGCAGGGCAGTGCGCTTGCCACGGTCCACGACATCGAGGAAGTCGACGGCGAGCCGGTCATCGGTGCCGGTCAGGCCATGACGCCCCGCGCGGCGATGGAACTGGCCCGCGCCCTGCTCAAGCGCGCCGCCCACGGCGGTTTCCTCCCCGAAACCGTGCTCTACATGGAGGGCGACCTGATCGTCTGGTGGGTGCCGCCCGCCCGTCGCCACATCGCGTTCCGCGTCGACAGGGAGCATGCCGAGGCCCTCGGCGGTCTGGAACGCGGCGAAACCGTCGCCCATCCAGGGCTGGTCTTCGCCGCTTCGAGCCGGGTCTGGAAGGTGTGGGCCGTCAAGGGCGCCAGCCGTCCCACTCCGACCACCGCGCTCTATCAGGCCCCGTACTTCAACGTGAACGCGCAAGGCAGCATTTGCCAAGGGAACGCGCCGGTACCCGAGGGCACCACCGTGGAGAGGATCGCCGCCTGGAACGATGCCTTCATGCGCTCCTACTTTACCCACCCGAACGGCGCAGGAAAGCTGGTCCGCTACCGGGGCGGCGCCTATGTCTTCTGGAAGGACATGCTCGATGGACGGTTCCGGCGCTTTCCCGAGCGGGTGCTGGTGGACGTGAAAACTACCCTGGGTGGATTGCTGGGCATGAAGGAGAGCGCGTGATGGATGTGCGCGACCTTGCCCTGCAGGCGGCCTGCCCGGTCATTGCCGCACCGCGCTTCGGCCCCTTGCCCGACATGGCGAACGGGCAGCGGATCATCCTGGCGGCCAACGGCGTGTTCGTGCAGATCAAGCTCGACTGGCTCGATTGCATCCAACGGCTGTCGCCCGCCTTGCCGATACCCTTGCCCTACGGGGCTGTCGACGAGCGGCTCACGTTCGGCTTCGGCGTATTGCCGATCAAGCTGATCGAGGACTTCATCGAAGCGGGCCGGCGCGGGCTGCCCAACGAAGTCGCGGGGGCGCTCATCTACTCGCGGCGCACCCTGAGCCTGCGCCTGGCGCTGTGCGAGCCTGCCGTCGCGTCGCCCGACCGGATCGATTACCGCGTCCCGGCGATGGAAACCGACGAGACGCTGGCCGTGGACCTGCACACCCACGGCTACGGCAGGCCCTTCTGGTCCGCTGCGGACGACCGCGACGACGTGGGCATCAAGGTGGCCGGTGTCTTCGGCTACCTGCACCACCCCACGCCCCGTGCCGAGTTCCGGCTGGTGGTCAATGGCCGCTTCCGTGCCTTGCCCCATCCGTGGCAGGCCGCTGCCGCGCCAACGGGTGACGAAGTGCCCGATCTTGAACCGGGCTTCCTGCGCCGGATACTGAATTTCTGCCAGGAAAGGAGGCTCGGACCGTGGAACACCTGATCGATCCCGAATTGCTCGACCGCCGTGTCGGCATTCATCTGGTGGGCGTGGGCGGTAACGGCGCCCAGATGGCGGCCTGTCTCGCCCGCCTCGACATTGCCATGAAGGCCCTCGGCCACCCCCACGGCCTGCATGTCGCCGCCTTCGACAACGACCGGGTGAGCGAGGCCAACGTGGGCCGGCAACTCTACAGCCCCGCCGACATCGGACGCCACAAGGCCATCGTCACCATCCACCGCCTCAACCAGTTCTACGGACTGGACTGGATCGCCCATCCCGTGCGCTACGAGGCCTTCCAGCCAAACCGCTACTCGCTCCCGAGCACGGACATTCTGATCAGTTGCGTGGATAGCCGTGCGGCACGGCGGAACCTGCACGCCGCCGTGTTTGATGGGAGTGGGCGCTACCGCTACTGGCTCGACCTCGGCAACACAGAGGCCAGCGCCCAGGTGGTGCTCGGGCAGGGATTGCGTCAGACGAAAGGGGAAAATACCCCGCGCCTGCCCTGCGTCACCGAACTGTTCCCGGAATTGCTGGACGACAGCGTCCCCGACGACAACCGCCCTTCCTGCTCCGTCCGCATGTCGCTCGCTTCCCAAGGGCTGTTCATCAACGACGTAGCCGTGCGCTTCGCGGCGCAGTTGCTCTACGAGTTCTTTTCGAAAGGGCGGCTCGGCCAGCACGGGGTGGTGGTCAATCTGGACAGCAAGCGGGCCGGTCCCATCGAGATCGATCCGAAGACCTGGGCGCGCTTCGGTTGCGTGAGGGCCGATGCACACCGGGCCGGGGAGGCGCGGCAGGAACCGGAGGAAACCGCAGCGGAGGCCCCGGCATGAAGACCTGGAACGTGAAGGAAGCGGACAGTGTCACTTCCTCACCCTCACATTCAGGGGTATGCTGAATCGGTATCGCATCAACGACGAAGGGAAGGCTATGGGCCGTTTGAAAGACCGCCCGGCAGGAACGATCTCGCCGCATTACGTGGCGCGCGGCGCCGAAGCGCCCGAGTTGGCCGCACTGCTGGTGGTGGGATGACGCAAGACCACCCCATCATCAAGCAATTCGAGGCACACGCCCAGTTGCTGGACATCGCCGGCAGTGCCGAAGCGATTGACGATGCCATTGTTCAACTGGCCATCTGGATGGACGGTCTCGAACTCTCCGAGGACGATGAAGCGCTTCTCTGCCGCATCGGTGCGATCCTCTACCGCGAGGGACTACGCCGCCGCTCGGATGGAGCAGGTGATCCGTAGATCGGAAAAGACAGGGCCGCGAAGCCCCGTCTTCGTTGTGGCCGGCCATGCCGCCCTGACTCAACCTTCCTCGGGCAGCCCTCCGTCACCGGCTGTGCCGGGCAGCTTGCCCAGCTGCTGTGCCCTTAGCGCCGCCTGCCGCGCGAGTAGCCCACCTAAATAGGCTCCAGACGCCCTGACCCGGTTATGCCCGGCCAGGCGGGCAACCGAGAGGCGCGCTGCCGCGTCCAACTCGTCAGATGCGCCACCGCCACCGCGCACCGGCGGCGCGACGCCGGCCTTGTCGCGGTAGTGGTCGATCATCGCTTCATGGCGCAGACCATGCGCCGTCGCTCCCAGACCTTCTGCAGTGATGCCGAATCGAGCCATCACGTAGTCGAAACGCCGCAGATTGCGTTTCAGGCTGTGCCGAGGGTCGCCCAAGTGCGCATCGCTGCTCTGGACGACCGCCTGGGCGAACGCCAGTGCCGCAATGCGCTGCTCGGTGTCCACCGGGACGAAACGCAGCCTTCCCCCCTTCGCGCCTTCCTTGATCCGCACATAGTGCTCGGCCTGCCTTTCTTCGGGCGCTAGCCCGGTGGCTTCGAACGGCACCACGCCAAGGTGGGGGCGGAACATCACCGATTCCTTGCGGCGCAGGCCGAATGCACGGATCAGGCGCAGCGACGCACCGACGTAGCGGTCATACGCGCTGACCCGCTCGACCAGAGCGTCGATGTCGATCCCGGCAGCGGTCCAGCTCCTGTCACGTTGCGCATACTCATGGCGCTGATACTCGGCCGGCGCCAGCCCGTAGTAAGCAGGCTTGCGGATGAAGCCTGGCTTGCCCAGCCAACGGGCGAGGCCGCGCAGAAAGCTGAGGTAGGTCTGGATGGTGGCGGGGGCGAGCTTTTCCCGTTGCCAGACCGCGAGCATCGCCCGGATATGGCGGTCACCCAGGTTGCGCGGATCGGGCACGGTAGCGAAGTTGGCCTTGTTCCTGAGGTCGCGGAAGAAGCGTCGCAGGAAGTCGGCGCGTTCCTGCCGCGTCTTGTGCGACACGGTTTTTTCCAGCGCCGTGTGTTCCGCGTTGAACAACTCGATCAGCAGATCGAGCACTCGCAGCGGGTCGGTCCGTCCCGGCCGATGGCGTTGGAGGATCTCGGCGGGCGTTCGCGCGGCCTGTTCCTGGCGGCGCGGCGGCTGGTGGTGGGCATCGCGCCACGCGCCGGGGGAACCCTGAACGCGGCGGGGGGCGTGGTGTGCATTGAAACTGGACATGGCAATTCTCCGGTGAAGGAGCCGTGTGCCGTCCCGGCGGCGCACAGCGCAAATGGGGAGGAATCCGCTCGCTCATCGCCCGCGCGGATTCCGTTGCGCTGGCGATGCGTGGTCAACTGCCATGGGCGGGATGTGCGGCCACGAGCACGCCACGCCTACCTCAAGGGTTTGCCGGTCAGCGCAATCGGCGCTCCGGCTCGGTCAGTCTTAAAAACGAACACGGTGATCCGTCCCGCATCCGCATTTCTGCGTTCGTCGGGGGTTGGGATGAGGTCCGGCCTCAAGGGGCACGGACAACATCAGCGCGAAGGTCTTGCCTTGCGCGCCACTGGGGGATCAGTCCTCGGTACGTAGCGCCATCCACCTGCATGAGGTCCACCCCTGACCGAAAGTCCAGGGCGGTGTCAGGTTCACGAGCGGGGACATACGGGGAGTCCAATAAGGGACCAACACAGCCGTGTGCTGCACAAAGTGCGCGTGCTCGAAGGGATGACGGGAACAGCGGCGCGGCATCGGGTGCCGGCCGGGGGAACTGCTCGAACGCAGGGCTCGTTCTCGGGGAACGTCTGGCAGACGACTGCCAGCAATGCCATGCGTTGCTCTACGGGTTGAACTGCTTCGGGCATGGACTCAAGGGACCAAGCCGAGCCCGACTCGGGGGTCGGGACTTGAAGAGGCGGGTAACGACCGCTACGCCTTTCGCTCCGCGATGGAGCAGGCCAGGAGGCCTCGGGAGCCTGTAGTTCACACCCAGGCCCCGCTCGCGTCAACGGCGGCCGCCTCCCAGCCACCAGCTTGACGCCGAAACAGCGGGGTTTGCGGGTGGCACTTGAAATTGCAACGTGAGGGGCGCTTATTTTTCAAAAGACTGCCCGAACGAGGTGGCGCAAGGGCTTGACATCGCTTCGCCTGGCCTCTGGTTGCCACCGTGAGGGTTTCGACGCCCTGCGGCCTGAGGTGGCCACCTCGCTGCTGAAAGTGCGGTCTTGACCACGATAAATCCAGTGAGACCGTAGTCCGACACGGAGCCTGTGGGGCTGCTCGGTCGGAAGCGCTCGACTGGGGCTGCGGCTCAACCCGAACCGGTTGCGAGCACAGTCCGAGCTGATTGCGAGAACGAAGCTTTCCCCCGCGATTTCCGTGTGGAACGCCGGCATCGCTGAGCCGATGCTGGCCAGTCTCGAACCCACATAGGAGCTCTTCATGGACTTTGTCGTCAGAGCCGTCGACGTCGGCTTCGGTAACACCAAGTACGTCACCAGCGTGTCCGGCAGCGAAATTCGCTGCGCCAGCTTTCCGTCGGTTGCCTATCCGAGCATGCGCGAGCCATCCGTCCAGCCGGGCTACGAGCGGCGCATGACGGTGGCGATCCCGATAAATGGCCTCTTCTACGAGGTGGGGCCGGAAGTCGAACTGGCGGCAGACACCTTTCGTGCGACCCAGATGCATGACCGCTACACGGAGACGCCCGAATACATGGCGCTTCTGCGAGGAGCGCTCGCGCTGATGAAGCAGCCATCGATCGACCTGCTGGTCGTAGGGCTGCCGGTGGCGGCGCTGACCACCAAGAAGGCTGCGCTCGAGAAGGCGGTGACCGGAACGCACGACATCGGCAATGGCAAGACCGTGGTGGTCCGCAAGGCCCTGGCGATCGCACAGCCGCAGGGTGCCCTGGTGGACTTTGCCGTCCAGCACGGGAAGAGCGGCACCATCGAGCGGGAGCAGAGCCTGATCCTCGATCCGGGGTCGCGGACCTTCGACTGGCTGGTCGCGCGGGGCATGCGCCTGGTGCAAGCCAAGAGCCACTCGGTGAACCGGGGCGTCTTCGACATCCTGCAGGCGATTGCTGCGGAGATCGGCCACGACATCGGTACGCCCTACAGCGACATCGAAGCCATCGACCTGGCCCTGCGCACGGGGAAGAATCCGGTGATCTACCAGAAGCCGTACGACATCTCCCGGGCCATGCCCATGGCCCACTCGATCGCCCAGCAGGCCGTCGCATCGATGCTGCGTTGGATCGACGCGAGCTACAGCTTCCAGAACATCATCCTGGTGGGCGGGGGGCGCCTACTTGTTTAAGAAGGCGGTGAAGGAAGCCTTCCCGAAGCACAAGATCCTGGAGGTCAAGGATCCCTTGCATGCCAACGTTCGCGGGTTCCAGATTGCCGGCATGAATCACGCGCCCAAACTCTTCGGGGTCGCCGCCACTGCTTCTCAAGGAGGTGTGTGATGGACGATGCCGTGAGCCCCAGGCTGGAGACGATCCGGATGCTGTTCGAGCTGGATCGGGAAGACGATCCGCGGCTTTACGACGACCTGATCCGCTTCAAGAAAGGCACCAAGCGCATCAACCGCCTGCGCCTATTGGCGCATGAGGCGGTGCTTGGGCAGTTCAGCGCGGGCGCAGGCGCGGTGGTCGCGCGGCTGGCGTCTGTGCCACCAGTCGTGAGTGCTGTCGCAGGCGGACCGTCCGGAGCCGCCTTCGAGATGCCGGCGGCGGCCGACGTCTTTGGCGCGCCCCTTGAGAAGTGAACTCGGGCTGGAGAACGTCGATGAACGAATCGAACTACCTGTTCATCCACGGCTGGGTGGACGATGTGGTGAGGGATGCCACCGTCCCGGAAGCTCATCGCATTCGGTTGCGGCTGGCGGATGGGCGGATCGAGAATCTTTCCCTCGGGCGAATCGAAAGCCCGGTCAGGCTCGGCGACGAGGTCAGCGTCGTCGTCGAGCGTGCTCGCCATGGCCGTGCGCTGGCCCTCATGGATCACACCACGGGTGAGGGCACGAACGTCCTGCGTCGGGAAGGACGCCGCTGGCCGGCCGAATCGGATGTCCTCATCATCGCGGCAACGGCGGGGTCGTTTGCGGTCACGCTCGGGTGGGGCGCTGTGCCGGCCACCCTGGTGTTCGCGCTGCTGTTCTGGCTGGTCACCGCCAAGCTGCCGCAGACGCGGCGCCATCGGGCGGCCGCGCTGGTCGACTACCTGATGGACCGCGAGTACTGCCGCTGGCGTGCGGGTCACAGCCGTGAAGGAGTCGTGCGATGACTCGCGGTCGCTCCCGAGCCCGTTGCGGCGGACGTCCCAGCGTCAGTGCGTCCGAACTCGCCCAGATGGGCGTCTGCGAACAACTGGTGCAGTTCGAGCACCGATACGGTCGGCGCCACTCGCCGCAGCAGCGTGCCGACATGATGCGCGGTGACCGCGAGCATCGCCGTTTCTTCCTGGAGGGCAGGATGGAGCGCAAGGGGCGTTGCTTCATGGCCACCTTGGTCTACGGGGAGGGAGCAGAGGTGGCCGTGCTCAGGTCGTTCCGCGATCGGGTGCTGCGCGCCACACCCCTCGGGCGTGCGTTCATCTTCGGTTACTACCGGATGGCGCCAGGCGTGTGTCATTTGCTAGAGGGGCACCCGCATCTGGCGCGAGTCACGCGGGCGTTGCTCAGGCCGGTGGTGTGGATGGCGGCAAGGGTGCTCGCAAGCCGGAGGAGGGCGGGGCGGTGATTGAATCTGCCCTGGCCACCTCGGTCTTGGCGGCACTTCTGATCGGACTGGTACCCTCGTGGGGGCGCCGAGGGGCGAAGCATGGATGCCCTTGGAGCTTCGGCGTGCCACGCTTGCGTACGCCGAGAAGCTGTTTCGCGGTGTCGGTCCAGTTGTCTTGACGGCAAAGGTTGACCGCGCATACCGCGTCGAAGGCAAGACGCTCATCCTGGTCGAGCTGAAAACCCGCCGATCCAATCGTCCTTACCATTCGGATGTGATTGAGTTGTCCGCGCAACGCGTCGCCCTCATGAGGCAGACCGGGGATGAGGTGGCGCTGCATGGGTACGTGATCGTGCGAACCGAGGACGGCAATCGTACGGCGCACAGGGTGAGCTTGTTGAGTCCGGCCGAGGTTGACGCGCTGATTGATCGTCGAGCCGCGATCCTGGATGGGAGCATCCAGCCCCGGCTTGCATGCGCCTCAAAGCTCTGCAATCAGTGCGGATTCGAGAAAAAGTGCACGAGTCGCCGAGTAGAGGGTAACCAAGCGTATAAACGCTGGACAACCTGAATCGTCTTAGTGGGCAGGGAGCACGTCAAAAAGTGATGACGACTACAGGATTGGACTCAGACATGCCAGACATTGCTCGCAAGTCTTGCGATCCGGACTTCGACGACGCGTGGCGTCTCTTCACGGCGATGCATGACGCCCCTTCAAGCTCGACGGCGCAGGATCTTGTCGAGTGGCTCGCCAAGTGTCCGCGGCATGTTCAAGCTTTTGACGATGTACTGACCTTGTGGGCTTTGGCGGGAGGTGGCTTGATCAAGCGCGTCAACGCTGCCGTGCTGGATGCGCCATGCAATGTGCAGTGATGGCTGTCCTGGGGCGCGGCCGTCTCCGGTGCCGTGAGATTCTCATTCCATGTATCGAATGGGCGGCCTATTTTCTACCGGCATTCCCCATAGCTGCTTCCGTGACATGCGAACGCCGGGGCGGTTGATCTCGCCGTCGTTGGCCATCCGCAGTGCCTTGGCGAGGTTCACCGAGATGTTGTCCAGCGTACAAGGCGTCTTCTCAAGATAGCTGTGGAGGCTGATGCTGTTCGCCACGTCATTTTCCCAAGTCCTGACCTGGTGAATGCCAGCCTGGAAGCCGCTGGACGGCGGAATGAGGCCGACGCCTAATTGTTCCAGCCAGCCTCGCACCTCGGGGTACTTGCTAGACACAGCAGTCGGTACGATTACGTGCTCTGGTACGCCATGGAAGAAGAAGTCGGATTTCTTTTTCCACGCGCGCATCAGAAACTCAATGGGCGTCATCAGCGTCTTGTTGGTCCTCATTTCCGCATAGAACGCCGCAGAGGTATGGTCGGCCACGATGTAGTGGACGACATGTTCTTTGTCTGCCCCCTCGATCTTGTCGAGCTTTACCTCCATCGCTTTGTCCTGCCACTTCAGCCGCCGATCTTTCAGGGCGTAGAGATGCTTGGATGGCGTTATGAAAAGCTGATGGATGTAGTTGGGATAGGGCGATCGGTAGCGGTTGATCATGTCGGAGCCCAATGGATGTGGGGATGTGGCTTTCCCCGCGAGGAGGGGCGGTTTACGATCCAATCAAGCAACGCGCCGAAGGGGGACAACTGTCCAGGGTAGACCTTGTTCGCATGCCACAAGGAACGCAGCCCACAGCTCGAGCGCAGCCTGCCGTTCTGGGAGGTAGTCGTACTGGTCATAGATCTCTTCCATGCCCTTCAGCACATGGTTCAGTGCTCTCTCGGAGACCTCGTTGGACACCCCCATCGCCTTCATGTGCGATTTCGCGGTGCTCCGGGTGTCGTGCGGCGTAAACGAGGGTGTGCAGAATTTTGTGTAAACGGACAATCCACCGCAGGCGAGAGCCTGCTTGTCCGCAAACACAATGACAACCAAGAAGCACGAAGTACCGCAAAAACTGCTGGCCAGCCTGCTGGCCGAC